>NZ_CP032869.1:4351629-4662460 GCF_003576455.2 Mucilaginibacter celer | reverse complement strand
CCGAATAGCCTCTGCAATCATCTCCTCGCTAAGACCAAGACCGTAAAATGGTGCAGTATCGATAGTGGTTATGCCGTGATCCAGCGATGCCCTGATGGCTGAAATGGCGTCTTCCTTCTGGGTACCGCCCCACATAGTCCCACCGATCGCAAATGATCCATAGGTGATCGCGGACAGTTCCAGGTCCGTCATTCCTAATTTTCTGTATTCCATAATATGATGATTAGTGAACTTTTTACCGAATTTCGCGACCGGGACCGCGCAAACAAAATCACTCACCTGATAACAGCTATCAATTATCTGATAACACGCAGCTTCAGTCATCACCGTTCAAACCTGGTCGAAGTTTAGCGATAGCGCAACTTCGTCCTAAACTGTCGGAAGCATACTGCTTCCGTAGCCCGGTATTTATGCACGGTGTTTTTATAATAACACATTTGAACGAAATGTTACCAAGTTAAGCTAAGCTTAACACAGTATTGGACGAAGTTATGCTATCGCTAAACTTCGACCAGAATAAAGTGCGAGCGTTGACGCTCAAACTTATGAGTTTCTTATTGGGAAACTTTAGAAAGTGATAACTTTACGTTTCACATGAAGTATCTTCTATTCAAAATATTGCCAATTGACCTTCTTGACGAATATAAGTTGCAGATACCTGTTACTTTTTCTCAAAGCTTCGATCAATTAGAAGATAGTAATCTCTCTACCGGTACATTTAGCTTTTACACATCAGTATCCGCCGTCTTCTCCTCTAAAATAGAAGGCGAAAATATCGAGCTTGATTCCTTTATGAAGCATAAAATGCTCGGGGCTCATTTCCTGCCGGATTACACGCAAAAGATAGATGATCTTTATGAAGCTTATCAATTTGCGCAAAAAGCAAAGTTGAATTATAAAGCAGTTCAGGAAGCACATTCGCTACTTACCAAACATATCCTGCAAAAAGAACGCCAAGGCCAACTGCGTACAGGTAACATGTTTGTAATAAACCCTGATGGTAAAATTGAATATGTAGCCTGCTCGCCCGATTTGGTGGCACAGAAGATGGAACTGCTTTTTAACGACATCGATATGTTGTTAAAAGACAAGTTAACCGCTCCAGAGGTTTTCTTTTATGCTTCGATGATTCACCTGGTATTTGTAAAGATCCATCCATTTGAAGATGGCAACGGCCGCACCGCACGTTTGCTTGAAAAATGGTTTATTGCTGAAAAGCTTGGGCCGAAGGCCTGGTTTATGCAATCGGAAAAATTATATTATGATCAGCATCAAGCTTATTACCATAATATAAGGCTGTTGGGGCTGGAGTATGAGTTATTGGATTACTCTAAAGCTTTACCTTTTTTGCTAATGCTTATGCAATCATTAAAATGAAAGATTGTTCCGCAATGTCGGCGGTAGAATTACCCCACAAAAAAAGCGCCCGGATAAAAACCCGGGCGCTCCAATACTTTTTAATAAAGCAAAACTTATTTAGTCAAAATACCTTCGGCTAAAACAGTTACTTTATTGTTTAAAGCTTCAACAACACCGCCTTTTATAAAAAACACTTCTTCTTTGGCTGCGCCACCGCGTACGGTAAGTTTGCCATCTTGAAGGGTTGAAATAATAGGGGCGTGGTTGTTCAGTATTTCAAATAATCCTAAAGCACCCGGCACTGTTACCGAGGTAGCCTCGCCTTCGTAAACTTTTTTATCGGGAGTAAGAATTTCTAATGTCATAGTTTAATGTGCCTATGTGCAGATATGCAGATGTGCAGATGATGTTTTTAATTCGCACATCCGCACACTTGCACATTCGCATATTTATGAATTAGCTTCAGCTAATAATTTTTTGCCTTTTTCAATAGCATCTTCAATGCTGCCAACTAAGTTGAAAGCTGCTTCAGGGTACTCGTCAACTTCACCATCCATGATCATGTTGAAACCTTTGATGGTGTCTTTAATGTCAACCAATACACCTTTTAAGCCGGTGAACTGCTCGGCAACGTGGAACGGCTGAGAAAGGAAACGCTGAACACGACGTGCGCGTGATACAACCAGTTTATCCTCTTCAGAAAGCTCGTCCATACCCAAGATGGCGATGATATCCTGAAGCTCTTTGTAACGTTGTAAAGTTTCTTTAACGCGTTGAGCAGTATTGTAGTGCTCATCACCTAAAACAGCTGGGCTAAGGATACGTGAGGTTGAATCCAAAGGATCCACCGCAGGGTAAATACCAAGCTCGGCAATTTTACGTGAAAGTACGGTAGTAGCATCTAAGTGGGCGAAGGTTGTAGCCGGCGCAGGGTCGGTCAAGTCATCCGCAGGTACGTAAACGGCCTGTACTGAAGTGATCGAACCGCGTTTGGTTGAAGTGATACGCTCTTGCATAGTACCCATCTCGGTAGCAAGCGTTGGCTGGTAACCTACCGCTGATGGCATACGACCTAATAGCGCCGATACTTCTGAACCTGCCTGGGTAAAGCGGAAGATGTTATCGATAAAGAAAAGGATATCACGGCCTTTACCATCTTCATCACCATCACGGAAATACTCGGCAATAGTTAAACCTGAAAGGGCCACACGTGCACGTGCACCCGGCGGCTCGTTCATCTGTCCGAACACGAATGTCGCTTTCGAATCTTTCATAACTTCGGTATCTACTTTAGATAGATCCCAGCCGCCTTCTTCCATCGAGTGCATGAAAGCGTCGCCATATTTTATAATGCCTGATTCAAGCATCTCACGCAAAAGGTCATTACCTTCACGTGTACGCTCACCAACACCTGCAAATACAGATAAACCTGCATAAGCTTTCGCGATGTTGTTGATCAGTTCCTGGATCAATACTGTTTTACCTACACCGGCACCACCAAACAAACCGATTTTACCACCTTTAGCATAAGGCTCTAAAAGGTCGATAACTTTAATACCTGTAAAAAGTACCTCAGTTTCGGTAGATAGGTCTTCAAACCTTGGAGGGGTAGCGTGAATAGGACGACCGTTTGTTTTGTCAAGATCAGGGATACCGTCGATAGCATCACCTACCACGTTAAATACGCGGCCTTTAATGTTATCGCCTACCGGCATTTTGATAGCAGCTTCGGTATCTAAAACCTTCATACCGCGTAACAAGCCGTCGGTCGAGTCCATCGCGATGGCACGAACGCGGTCTTCGCCTAAGTGCTGCTGAACCTCTAAAATAACTTTTTGGCCATTGTCTTTCGTGATCTCTAACGCGTCATAAATTTTTGGAAGATGAGCGTCATCAGCGAAACTTACGTCAACTACCGGACCAATGATCCGTGAAATTTTTCCAATGTTTGGCATATATAACCTGGTGTTTTTTAAAAAATGCTTTTACTGAACAGCAACATACATGGTTTGTAACAGGAATGTATAAGATGCTATTTCAGAGGCGCAAAGTTACTATTTATATCCAATTATTTAAATAGTGCTTTGAGTTTTTTAAAGGATAATTTCAACATTGTTAATTACTTGCTTTTAATGCGCAAAAGTGAGCACAATTTTACCTGTGTGTTCGCTGCTTTCCATCAGTTGATGAGCGGCGGAAGCATCTTTGGCATCGAAGGTTTTATAGATGATGGGTTTTATTTTTCCGGAGGATAACAACGGCCAGATCTTTTGTTCGAGGTTTTGGGCGATAGCTGCTTTAAATTCAATTTCCCTGCTCCTGAGCATAGACCCGGTAATGGTGAGCCGTTTTGCCATTACTTTGCCAAGATCAAGCTGAACCTCGCGGCCCTTCATGGCATTGATCATTACCAGGCGGCCTTCTACGGCTAAGGAATCAATATTGCGCGGCATGTAATCGCCGCCTATCATATCCAGTATTACATTAACGCCCTTGCCGTCGGTTAACTTTTTGATCTCTTCTCCAAAATCGGTTGTTTTATAGTTGATCGCTTTATCGGCTCCAAGCTGCTCGCAGAAAGTGCATTTTTCATCGCTACCGGCGGTTACATAAACTTTGCTGCCTAAGGCTTTGGCCATTTGAATAGTTGTAACACCAATGCCACTCGAGCCACCATGAACCAGTAAAGTTTCGCCGGGTTGCAATTTGCCGCGATCAAACACATTGCTCCAAACGGTGAAGAAGGTTTCGGGAAGGGAAGCCGCTTCAATGTAACTCAAGTTTTCGGGAATGGGAAGGCATTGGCCTTCGGGCGCTGTGCAATATTCGGCATAACCACCACCTACAACCAATGCACAAACCTTATCACCAATTTTCCAGCGGGTAACGGATGCGCCAATTTCTGTGATAATACCTGCTACTTCTAAACCGGGAATATCGGCAGGAGCGTGTGGAGGCGGAGGGTAATTCCCCTTGCGTTGAAAAACATCCGGGCGGTTTATGCCCGCGGCAAATACTTTTATTAGTACTTCGTTGGGTTGGCATTGTGGAGTGAGCCGTTCGGCCAATTGCAAAACTTCAGGGCCGCCGGGTTGGGTTATTACTATTGCTTTCATGGGTATTTGTTGAAAGCTAAGTTAAGGCGAAAAAGTTTTTGTTTGGGATGAGAGTCGCAGAGGTATGAACCAGATTTAATAACATCGCAGATACGAGTCACCTTACGGAGCCTTAAAAAGTCTTGTTATATTCTATAAACACGTTACTCCTACGGAGTTGATTAACGCCAGTAAAACTCCGTAGGAGTAACGTGTTTACAGCTAAATATAAAGAAAGTTCCTGGCTCCGTAGGCGCCTCGTGTTACAAAAGCGAATATTATATAAGAGCCATTACCTTTCCTGATGTTATATATCCGCACCTGATATCATCGGAATCTTTTTTTGACCTTTTGCCTTTAACCTTTCGCCTTTGACTTTCTCAACAACTAATCCCCACTCCTCAAACTCTCCACCGGATTAGCCCCGGCCGCTTTAAACGATTGCAGGCCAATGGTAGCAAAAGCGATAAACAATGCTCCTGCACCCGCCAAAAGTACAACCCACCATTGTATGTTGTCCCGATAGGCAAAACCCTGCAGCCATTTATTCATCACCAGCCAGGCCAGCGGTGCGGCTACAAAAAAAGATATTCCTACCAACCTGATAAAATCTTTAGATAGCATCCCCACAATAGCCGCCGCACTTGCCCCAAGCACTTTACGGATGCCGATCTCCCGCGTACGTTGCTCAGCGGCATAAGCCGCAAGACCAAAAAGGCCGAGGCAGGCAATAGCGATAGCCAATCCGGTAAATAAAATAAACAGTTGGCCCATGCGCTGTTCTGTACGATACAAGGCATCAAAATCGGCATCCATAAATGAGTACTCAAAATGCTCATTAGGGGCAATGGTTTTCCATGTTTTCTTTATCTGTGCCATCAGGGCCGGGAGGTTATGGGTGTTTATACGGATGCTTAACCGCGCCAGCCAGTCGTTATCCAAAGCCATTACAAGCGGGGTAACATTATCGCGTAGCGAACTGAAATTGAAATCTTTCACCACGCCTATCACATGGTACTTTTTAATATCTTTTCCTATTCCGGTAGTTATGGTTTTGCCGATGGCATTATCACCATAACCAAATGTTTTTGCCGCGGTTTCATTGATCACCATAGCCAACGAATCCGTTTTAAACTTATCCGAAAAACCACGACCGGCCTTAATATGCATACCCATGGTGCTGAGATAATCGTTATCAACTCTCCAGAATTGGGTTGATTGACCTGTTTTGTTTTCGCCGGGCGATACATAATTCAATACTTTATTATTGGCGGTAGGGAGAAAGCTGGTGAGTGTGGCATTCATAACTCCGGGCAGGCGTTTTATTTCCTGCTTTAATATTTCCGGATGCTCAAGCGTGTTTACGTTGTTGAGGATGAGTACCTGGTTACGGTTAAAACCCAGGTCTTTATTTTGGATATAGTTGAGTTGATTATAGATAACCAGTGTACCTATCACTAAAAATATCGAGATAGCAAATTGAACAACCACCAGTGTGCTCCGGAATACTCCGCCTTTAAAACCTGTGGCGATCTTCCCTTTCAAAACATTAATAGGTTGAAATGCCGAAAGGAAAAAGGCAGGATAAGAACCGGCTAAAATGCCTACAACAACTACAATGGATAGCAAAGTTGGCAACAGCCAGCTTGCGGTTTGTATGTTGATAACCAGTTCTTTGTTGGATAGATGATTGAACAAAGGGAGTAAGCCCCATGCTGCAAAAACGGCGATGACAGCCGCCACAAATGTCACGATCAATGATTCGGCCAGGAACTGGAAAATGAGGTGTTTGCGCGATGAGCCTAATACTTTGCGAACCCCAACCTCACGCGCACGATTAGCCGAACGGGCGGTAGACAGGTTCATAAAATTGATACAGGCCAACAGCAAAATAAAAACCGCCACCGCCGAAAAGATGTAAACGTACTGGCTGTTGCCGTTGGTGCCCAGTTCCATAACGCGGTTTGATTTGAGGTGGATATCGGTTACTGGCATCAGGCCGAGCTTAAAATAATTGCCGCCTGCCGAAAATTTGCTATAGTTAATGGTGCTTGAACCTTCCAGGCCTTTTTGCATTGCCATGTTTAATTTCGTTTCCAGATGCTTAATATTAGCCTTGGGTTTAACCAATACGTAGGTGGCAAAGGCCGTGAGTTTATTCCATGGATTATCATTGTTAACCGGATCAGCCGCCAGTAAAAAATTAGCCCTGAAGTGCGATTGGACGGGCATATCCTTCATTACACCGGTTACTTTGAGCGATGTGCCGCTGGTTACTAAAAACAATGATTTGCCAATGGCATCGTTATCGCCAAAATACTTCCGCGACATTGATTCGGCAATCACTACCGAATTAGGTTCTTTCAAAGCCGTTTTAGCATCGCCCGAAAGGAGGGGCAAGGTAAACACATCAAAAATATTAGCCTCGCAATAAAAGGTAGCACCATCCTCACGCACAATTTCATCACCTTTTTTAAATCGGATATTCAGCGCCGGGGTTATACGCACGGCCGTTTCAACTTCCGGGCACTCGGTTTTTAACACATTCGCAACCGGGGTAGCGGTTATGGCATATTGAGTAAGTGTTCCGCTAAATTTCAGATCGGTATTTACCCGGTAAATGCTATCATGTTTAATATTATACCGGTCATAACTTAACTCATCAACTACATAAAAAGTGATCAGCAGGCAAATAGCTAACCCCAGGGCAAGCCCTAATATGTTAATAAAAGTGAAGCCTTTATTTTTAAGCAGGCTGCGCAAAGCGGTTTTAAAATAGTTCCTGATCATAGCATCAAAAGTTTATGCTATAAAGCTATAACTAAAAATTTAGTTGTAAAAGAATAATAACTAATTTTTTAGTTGTGGTATCGGGTTATTGTCAAAATCATTAATGTATTAGCTTTAGCCATTTAATTTTTATTCATTTGCTTATAAAACTGATTAAACGATATGGCATTACAACCTGGCCAACCGGCCCCTCAATTTATCCTGATCTCGTCTGATTTAAAAAGTGTTTCATTAGCCGATTTTAAAGGCCGCAAAGTAGTGATCCATTTTTTTCCATTGGCATTCACCGGCGTTTGTACCACGCAGCTTTGCACCATGCGCGATAGCTTTGGCTATTACGATGGTTTAAATGCCACCATTTTGGGCATCTCTGTCGATTCACCTTTTACCCTTGCTAAGTTCAAGGCCGAGAATAATTACCAGTTCGATCTGCTGTCTGATTTCAATAAAGAGGTATCAGCTGCCTACGGTGCCATCTATGAGCAGTTTGTGATGGGCTTAAAAGGTGTTGCCAAGCGTGCGGCATTTGTAATTGATGAGCAACAGCAAATTATTTATGCTGAGGTACTTGAGGATGCAGGCAAGCTACCCAACTTTGATGCGATAGCAGAAATTGTAAAATAATTTGAATAAAAATTTGCAACGGTTTATATAAATCCTATCTTTGCATTCCATTTCGGAACAGGCACTCGTAGCTCAATTGGATAGAGCATCTGACTACGGATCAGAAGGTTAGGGGTTCGACTCCCTTCGAGTGCACTAAAGCAAGCATTACCGGGATCTTTATCTACCCCGCGGTGCACAAAACTAACTGTATAAGCCTTTCTGTTGTATTACCGAAAGGCTTTTAATTTGTAAAAAGCATGCTAAATCTGGTTTTGTTTGGTCCCCCCGGAGCCGGGAAGGGTACTCAGTCTAAGAAACTTATTGACAAATACGATTTAATCCACCTTTCAACAGGAGATTTACTTCGCAGCGAAATTGCACAGGGTACAGAATTGGGTTTGGAGGCCAAAAAATTAATGGACGACGGAAAACTTGTTCCGGATGCCGTAGTTATTGGCATGATCAGCAATAAGCTTGATGCTAACAAAGATGCCAAAGGCTTTATTTTTGATGGCTTTCCGCGCACGGTGGCGCAGGCCGAAGCTTTGGATGAGTTATTGGTATCAAAACAATCGTCAATTTCGGGCATGATAGCGCTCGAAGTTGGTGATGATGAGTTGGAGCGCCGTTTATTGGAGCGTGGTAAAGAATCGGGCAGGGCGGATGATGCCAACCCTGAGGTGATCCGCAAGCGCATTCACGAATACAATGATAAAACTGCCCCGGTGGCAGGTTTCTATAAAAATCAGGATAAGTTTACAAGCATTAATGGCGTAGGCTCGGTTGATGAGATCTTTGCCGCCATTGTTGAAGTGATCGAATCGTATTAATTAATTTCGGATTTCGGATGTTCGATTTCGGATTTGGGCTTACTGATAGGGTAAGCTGATCCAAAATCGAACATTCGTTTTTTAAATCATTATTTCGAATTTTAACTCCTTTAAACATTAAGTAGTAAATCCGAAATCGAACATCCGAAATCCCAAATCAAAAAAATCGTATATTCGATTTCGGATGTTAACTTCTCAACGCGACGGACTAATTCCGAAATCGAACATCCGAAATCCCAAATTAAAATATTATGTCGCAGGGTTCCAATTTTGTTGATTATGTGAAAATCTGTTGCCGCTCGGGCCACGGAGGTGCGGGTTCGGCTCATTTGCATCGTGATATATTAACATCTAAAGGAGGGCCCGACGGCGGTGACGGCGGCAGGGGAGGCCATGTTATTGTAAAAGGTAACGCCCAACTCTGGACTATGCTGCACCTTAAATACCGCAAACACGTTATTGCCGGCGATGGCGACTCGGGCGGTAGTTCATTGCGCACGGGCAAAACCGGTCGCGACGAAATATTGGAGGTACCCCTCGGTACTATCGTAAAAAATGCCGAAACCGGTGAGGTGCTTTTTGAAATAACCCAGGATGGCGAAACAAAGATCCTTACTCCCGGTGGCCGCGGTGGCCTGGGTAACTGGCATTTTAAAACATCAACCCTGCAAACCCCCCGCTTCGCCCAACCCGGCGAAGATGGCCGGGAAGACTGGAATATCCTCGAACTGAAAGTATTAGCTGATGTTGGCCTGGTAGGTTTCCCCAACGCGGGCAAATCAACCCTGCTATCGGTAGTATCTGCCGCTAAACCGGAGATTGCCGATTATGCTTTTACAACTTTGGTGCCTAACCTGGGTATTGTATCATATCGGGGTGGCAGGTCGTTTGTAATGGCCGATATTCCGGGTATCATTGAAGGTGCATCGCAGGGAAGAGGTTTAGGCCTGCGCTTTTTAAGGCATATCGAGCGTAACTCGGTATTGCTGTTTATGGTACCTGCCGATACTTCGCGTAGTATAAAAGAAGAATATGCTATCTTGCTCAATGAGCTGGAAGAGTACAATCCCGAGCTGATGCACAAACCCCGTGTACTGGCCGTTACCAAAACCGATATGCTGGATGAAGAGCTACAGGACGAAATGAAAAAGGAACTCCCTGAAGGAATTCCTGCTGTATTTATATCATCAGTAGCCCAGAAAAATATTGATCAGCTAAAAGATCTGCTTTGGAAGGAGATTAACGCGAGCGTAGTTTAATATCCGCTTAAAGGCAACGAATAGCATAAAAGAATCGACATTGCGAGGTACGAAGCAATCCCCGATAAGCAGGTCCGCCCTGTATAGTTTGGGATTGCTTCGTGCCTCGCAATGACGTTGTAGATTAATAGACTTCTCCCAATTACCTCGCCTCCCACAAAATATAATCATTACTCAGCATCGTTAGCTTAAAACCCTTATATCCCGGGAAACACTTCCGCATGATAGTAGATTTAGGTCCAAGATAATCAACAGGTAAAACAATATACAAGGGACCGGCATGGCCTTTATAGGCATAATCATCATAATTTATAGCAACCTCGCTGCTAATTGCCTCCAATGTGATGGTGCGATTATGCTCAATCTCCAAACTCAGATCAGGGCTGATGAATACAAAAATGGCGTTGTTATTTTGCGCATCCAGCTTCCGGATATAGTTTAACGAAGGCTGATCGATAAACAACTGCGACAGCCCTGAATACCCATGTGCACTTACATTTTTATTCTGAAAAAAACTCGGCACAAAAAACTTATAGCTTGAGTAGGCAATAACAAAACAAACAAAATAAAACGGATACCGATAAAAGCCTTTTAAACTGTTTACCAGGTAAATAATGCCCGGTGCGGCAATCAACCCTATCAGCCTGAAATGCCTTGCCTCGTACGAGATATAAGCCTGCCGCAAAAACGACTGGCCAAAAAATAATACCGATACTGCATAAAACACCACCAGCAGCAATACATACGCCTTGTTGGGCACACGCTTTACAATAATACGAATGAGCAAAATGCTCAGCATCGCGCAGATCAATACAACAACAACCGCCCAAAAATAACTGAACATCGGCGCGTCGTCATGAAACAACAAACCGCTCGACAGGTCATCAACCGAAAAGGCCGTAAGGAAAGGCGATGCCAGCGGGAACGCAAAAGTTTCCCATAACAATTTAATCCCCTCGCCGCCCGATGATGGGTTACCACCCCGCGAAAGATAAAAATGGTAGATCATGAACAGGGCAAGGATGGAAGGAACGCCTATCCAGATGCCGTTTTTGATCCAACCGATCAGCGCCTTTGTTTTATACGAAAATTTGATCCAGATAAAACAGCAGCCGGCGGCAAACATCCATAAAAACGATGATTTGCATATAAAGCCCAAAATGCCCGCTATAAACAGGAATACAACCAGTTTCCAGCCGGTATTGCCGATGGCCATGCATCCGTATAAAAACCAGCCGGTATAGCCGAACAACAACAACTCGCCGCCGTTGTAAAAAACATACGGGGTGAAAAACGCCTGCTGAATTACTATAAAAAGTATGCTTAGCGAGGCAATGAGCGGCGTAAAGCCCGCTTTTTTAAAGAAAAAGAAAAAGCCTGCAATGCCCGATAGTGAAAACAGCGTGGTAACAATTGCCGCCGCCTGCCCGGTGTTTACACCGAATATCAGTTTAAAAAAGTAAGGCAACAGGTACTGCCCCGGCGACCACCAAGCCAAAAAGTCCGAGATGTTTTTGCTGATATCGCCCTGGTCGGGTTTAAAGTTGATATTGAAACCGTGCCCAAGCTCCATCGAACGCATTACCTGGAAGCCCCAGCTGGGATCGGGGTAAATGGCTGCCGGGGCAATGAACAGCATAATGCCCATAATTAAAACTATACCACTTATTACCAGTAAAATAATTTGATGGGTTTGCAGTTTTTGTTTCAGCATGTTAGGTTTTTAAGCAGATGATTTTTAAGTGGTTTCAATTTTGCGCTCACGTACCTTTACCGCGGGGTTGCCCTGGTAAATGCCGTAAGCCTCAAGGTTTTTAGTGGCTACCGATCCGCTGGTTAGTACCGCGTGCGATGCCGCGGTGATACCGAGGTTAACCATGGCTCCGGCGCCTATCCAAACGCCATCCTCCAAAATTATACCTTTGGTAATCAAATCAAAGGACGATTTTTTATAATCGTGACTGCCGGTTAACAGCACCGCCCCCTGCGAGAGGCACACATGCGCCCCGATGGTAATCATCACCAGGCTATCGATCCATACGTTTTCGCCAATCCATGTTTCGTCGCCAATGCTCAGGTTCCAGGGGTATTTGATATTGATGCAGGGTTTAATAGTAACGTTTTTGCCAATCCGGGCACCAAACAACCTTAACAAGGCAACCCTGAATTTGCTTGACGGAATGAGGCTTGTTTTCAGGAAAAACGCGTTTAAATAATACCAGGTTACCCGCTTCAGCGCAGTGCCTCCTGGATGATAAGGGTGATTATTATAGGTTGACAGATCAGTTTTGGCCATTGGCGCTGTTCAGCTTATCGTTACGTTTAACCCAAATATAAAGGCCAAGCGCTATCAGGATGTAAAGAATAATATTAAAAATGGTATGATGATCAACTATCCGCTCCGTTTTTTTCGACCAGAAGATAGCCAGAAGCACAAAGCGCATCACGTTTAAAAATTCGATAACCAACACGCCCGATACCAGGAAAATAATTTTTGATTTAAGTTTTGCCGGGTAAGCCAGTACAAAAGCCGAAAAAAAGCTGATGAGCCCAAGCCCCAGGCAGCTGTAAACCACCACCAGTTTGCCCCGGCCCGCAACCAGCAATTCGTAATTATTATCAATCGCCGCATAACCCAGCCAGTTCAGGATCTGCGCGCTGCAGTTAAGCAGCAACTGCCGCAGCGCTGCTATGTAATTTAAATGTTCGGCTAAAAAGGGGCTGTAATTATTACCCGGACTGGTAATACCAAAAAAGAACAGGTTAAAGCAATAAAACAGCGTAAACAGAAACACAAACAGCAATACGAAGCGGATAACCGGGTTATTGATAAACGCGCGCAATTTCATTGTTTTTTTGCCTCCTTCCGTAATTCGTAAATTTTCGCATCAATTAAAAACCTAAACCAAAAGCCTTGCAAAAAGTGAAACACCAGGCCGGTTGTACCATCTAAAAAGCCCAGTTTAAAAAAATACCTGATGATAAAGTAAATTACCGGCCGCACAAACAGCGGGAACGCTTCGTAGCGTTTTTTAAGGTAACGCCGTCGCTCCATCGGGTTGCCAAACAGGCGCGGATGTACCAGTTGCCCCTTATCGTCAAGCGCGGGCGCATTTTGTTGTTCAACCTGGTATTGCGCCTCGAGCGTGGCCCAGTGGTTATGCCTGTTGATAAAACTGGTAAGCGAATCGGTAATTACATCTATAATATCGGTTTTAAGTACCTGTGTTTTGCCCGTCACTTTAAAATGCTGATCGTACAGCTTTTCTTCGCACATCCCGAAACCGCGCCTGAACAGGTTGGCGTGATAGGTGGGGTAGTGACCGCCATGCCTGATCCATTTATTAATAAACATGGTTCGGCGACTGATTAAAAAACCGTTAATCTCCGGCGCTACTTTTTCGCTAAAAATCCCGTTGAGTTGTGCGGCCAGTTCGGGCGTTACCCGGTGATCGGCATCAAGGTTGAGTACCCAGGAGCCGGTTAAAGGCAAATTCCCAAGCGCCCAGTTGCGTTGCAGGGCATAATTTTCAAACGGGTGGTGAAAAATGTTAGAGGTGTATTTTTGGCAGATAGCGATAGTCTGATCTGCCGAGCCCGAATCTACAACAAAAATATTGGCTTTTAACTGCGCCGCGCTTTGCAGGCAGGCTTCAATATTCCGCTCTTCGTTAAAAGTTAAAATAATAATGTCGAGGCTTTCGCTCACTTTAACCGGGCTTTAATAATCATGGTCATCCAAAGATAGGGGATCCGGCCACAGCCGCGAAAAGCCGTTACCTCAAAACCGTGCTCGTTTAAAATCTGCGTAAGCGTTTTAACCGACCAGAATTTGATGTGCCCTCCCTGCCATAGCGGACTGATATGGCTATCCCATTTATTAAACACACTCAAAAAAAGGTTTTTCAAATAACCGTGGTAAGGGGTGGAAATGATCAACTCGCCTTTGGTTTCGCTCAGTACATCCCGGCAAAGCGCAACAAAAGCATAAGGATCATAAAGGTGCTCAATCACCTCGGTAGAGATCACGGTATCGAATTTAATCCCATCCAGTTGTTTGGGCAAACCCGGAACCGACAGATCATGTAAAAAAAACCTGCCCGGATTTATTTGATTAGCTATCGCGATGCCTTGTTCGGAGGCATCAATGCCATAAGCGTTAAAACCATGCTTCAGTAAATAATTTACCCAAAAGCCATTGCCGCAGCCCAGATCAAGGATGCTGCGGTTGGTGTTTTTATCCAGTAATGACATGAGCGGCTGCTCGAGGTATTTAACCATGTGGCATGGGCTATCGTCGGGGTAGCCGTAATCCTGGTATTCGCTCATGCGGTAATGATTTGCTGGTACATATTGATATATTTTTTTACTAAGGCGCTGCCTTCAAAATGATGATAAATGATGGATGGGGCGCTTTGCCTGATGCGGTCAAGTTCGGGGTTTTGTGTGCTGATGATATGATTGATATGCTCAGCAACCGATGTTTCGTTGTTTTCGCATACCCAGCCCAGCCTGTTATCACTTACATAGCCTGCCAGGCCCACGCCCTTGCTGATGAGCACTGCGGTGCCAACGCTTAAACTTTCAATTACCGCGTTGCCGAAGTTTTCATCGTACGATGGCAATACAAACAGGTGATGTTTGCTCAGCAGGTCGAATTTCTCCTCATTAACAAAACCTGCCCAGGTTATTTTATCGCCAACACCACTATCAGCCGCCAGCTTTTTCAGCCCATTTACATAAGCATCGTTACCGCTGCCGGCCACAGTAAGGTGGCAGGGCGAATTGATTTGTTTTAGCGAGCTGATGAGGATGTCCAATCCTTTTTTTTCCTCAATCCTCGAAAAAAACAATAATTTAAAAACGCCCGGACTTTCATTTTCGGTTGTATGGTGCCTTAATGGCGGCAGCTTTACAAAGTTGGGGATATTGTTGATGCCTTTGCCCTTAACCACCGTCTCAACCGCCTGCTGCTCATGCACCGAGGTGACATGAAAATAGCTCTTTTTTAAAAATGGCATGCTGATGTGGTGCATAAGCGATTTTAAGCCCGTGTTTTTATTTTGAAATGAATAGGAGCTTAAAGTGCCCCGTGGCGAAACCACAACAGGCACACCGCGCTTCAGGGCGGCAAAGCAGGCTAAAACAACCGCCAGGTTCCACCAGGCGTGCACATGTACCACATCAAACTGCCGGGCATCGCGGTATACGGCCTTAAGCAATTCGGGCGAGAAATGGCTGTGATCTTTTGTTTTACGCGGAAAGTAGGTTACCGGCACGCCGTCAACATTAATGGATTTTCCTGCCGTTACATCAAGTTCGGCTGCGCCGTTGGCTGTGGTGGTGTACACCTCAACCTGCTGCCCGGCTTTTACAAGTTGCTCGCACAGCATAGCTACCGACATGATGGGGCCACCGTAAACATAAGCGGGTTTGTATGAGGCTACAACGTGCAGTATTTTCAAACCTCTTTTAAAATATGGGTGCTTAACATTATTTTATGGATAGCCAGCATACTTATATAACTCCAGAAAACAGTATTGAACATAAACTCGAAACTGATACCCCGCCACATGATCTGGAACAGGCCCGAAAAGATGAGCGCCGTGCCGAGTATATATCCCCCAAAAAGCTTTTCGGCTTTTAAACAAATCAATTGTGCTATGGCACCGTAGGCAAACAGGTAAAAAAAGATCCCGAAATCGCCGCCCGAAAGGTAGGCATCTACAATGTAAGCCGGTTTGGCCGAAACAACCGAGTTGCGGTTAATTACGCCCGCATCGTAAACCCGCTGCATAATCAAATCTTCGGTAATGGGTTTGGAGGGCCATAAAACACGGGGAACCAATGCTATGAGCGATTGTTTGATAAGGTCGAAACCGTAGTAGTCAATTGTTTTTGGGGTGGATTGCACAAATTTGGTAAACATGTCAATCTCGCTTAAACGATATACCAAAAACTCCCAGTTGGTGTCTTTTAAATCATCGTCATCGCTATTAAGGGCCGCACTTAGCGCCACCTGCGAGGCATCGCCGCTGTTGGCATCCCCGTTCCAGGCATTCGACCTGAAAATATGATTATACGTGGGCAAAACCGTAAACAATAACAGTATAAGCGGTACAAAAGTTATGGCTACCAGTTTTTTATAAGTTGGATAAAGAAAGATGCCTAACACCAGCACACTGATAATAATAGGCTCTTTAAACCCCGATATAAGCGCCTGGTAAAAGTTGAATGAATACAGCGCCAGGCAAATGAGGGTATTCCCGATTTTTTTTAGGGGGATAGCAAAAGCAAGGGCGAGGGTACCGGCTATAAAACTTAACGAACTAAACTGGTAATAGAACTGCGAAAGCCCGGGTATAGTTAAAAACAGCAGCGATACCGGGAAACTGATCACGGCGGCAAACATGAGCAGGTTAGCCAGTTTGGTATTTTCGATATGATATTTTTTTTTGATGGGATAATTCATAAAAATGAGTACCCCGGCAACAAAGGAGGCATGCCCCAGGCAATAATAGCGCTGGCATTGGGCTATAAGCCCAAGGGTATCCTGATCATGCAGCGTGTGAAAGGTAACCTGCCTGAAGTTTTCATAGCCCAGGCTGTTCATAAAATAAAATATGGATGTGCAGCACATATACCCGGCAAATATGATCTGGATGATGAATATGGGCCGCATGAGCTGCTCGGCCATCGAGCGGTCTTTAGGGATGGGGCGCACCCAACCGCTCAGGCTGATCAGGAAAATAAAAAATGAACCGAGCCAGGCAATGAAGTATGATAAAATGCTATCGCCTTTGCACAGCAGGGCCAGCATCCATGGCACAAACAACACAATATACCGCTCTATCGCCTTACTGTTTTCCTGCATTTATCTGTTAATTGTTCAATTGCCTGCACCTGTTTGGTAAAGCTCCAGTCGGCAATAATTTGCCCCGAGTGTTGCCCCATGGTAAATAACGTGGTTTTTTCAGTTTCGAGCAATGTTTTTAGTTTGCTTTTCAAATCTGTAAGATCGCCTGCTTTAAATATCGAGCCGTTTTGGCCTTCTTTTACCAAATCGGTACCGGCACCTACTTTATCAGCTATCAGGATAGCTTTGCCGCAGGCCATAGCCTCGTTAACTGCCAGTCCCCATGTTTCGCCCGGCCCTTTAGATGGGAGGCAAAACAAATCGCAGGCCTGGTATATTACGGGCATGTACTGTTGGTTTTGAAACTCCACAAAATGAACGTTATTACACAATGAGACCCGGTTTTTTAGTTCGATCTCTAAAATGCCGTTGCCTGTAAACAACAGCTGCGTTCCGGGAATATTGATTTCGGCAAATGCCTGCAACAGCAAAGCCGGCTCTTTTTTACTTTCCAGCTTACCCGCAAAAAGCACCAGTTTTTCGTTGGGGCCTATGCCTAAGCTTTTTCTCAATTCATTAGCCTCATCAGCTCTTGCTATCCCGAACCTATCGTTATCAACAGCATGCGGGGCAAAGTAAAGTTGCTCTTCCTTCAAGCCATACTTCTTAAAATAAGCCTTATTGTTGGCGCCGGTATACAGGGCATAATTAACATGGCTGTAAACCCATTTTAAAAAAATGCTTTTTAACAGTCCTTTTAATCCGCCGGTATCATCAAGCAAGGTTGAATCTCCACGAAAAATTACCGGGATTTTGTTTTTGAAATGCCGTAATACTTTGAGGTGGCTTTTATAAAACCAGCCATAAACTAATATCGCGTTGGGTTGCCATGCATTGATCTGCGCAACCAATCCGGGGTTATCTATGCCTTTTGAATGGTGGGAGCCGGGATCGGCGGCTATGTTCTCCACCCATTCATAAGGGTAGCCTTCAAGCAGCGGCAGATCCCAACTGATATTTTTGCCAAAACCGGGATCAAATTTTTGCTGCGCAGCCTCTCCCCAGGTATAAAACACCCGGATACTGATGTTTTGCCGCTGGTGCAGCAGTTTAAACACCGGGGCATAATATTGAATTGGGTGAGTAATAATGATGGCTAACTTTTGCATCAGATGGTTTGGCCCATTATTTTAATTGCTGCAGCGTGTTGCAAACGGTTGTTTACAAAATCAATATCGCGGCAATAAATGGTGTTATAACTGCCAAATGTTTTAAGCTGGGTTAAAGCCCGTTTAAAGGGATTGTATGTAAAAGGTTTAAAACTGTGACTCAGCAGTAATTCGTGAATGTTGGCTTCATTAAAACCATAATGTTTGCCGCTGCCGTTCAGTTCAATAATAATGGCCTTTAGCTCGGGGGCCATCAGCGTATCGGCCATTCCCTTTAATACTTCGGTTTCAAACCCTTCTACATCTATTTTAATTAAAGCCGGCGGTGCTGCAGTGCTTAATGAATCGACGGTGATAACCCGTACCGTTATAGTATCTGTTTTATTTGTTTCGTTGGCGGCTATCACATGGTTGCGGGTATCCTGATCGGCCGAAAATCTGATCTCTCCTGTTTCGGCACCTGCGCCTGCGTTAATTAGTGTAACCTGGTTATGCAGATCATTCAATACGATGTTTTTGCTGAGGATTTGGAAGGTTGAGCTAACGGGCTCGAGCGTGATACTACTTGCCCCGGCATGGCCCGAAGCCAGTAATGTGTACGACCCCACATTTGCCCCGATATCAAAAAACAGGTCTTCCGGACGCAAAAAATGAAGCAGGAAGGCCATATCAGTAAACTCGTGTAAACCTGTATAAATGTTGCCGGTAATGCCGGTTAAGCCCTTTGCTGCGTAAAACTTAACATTGCCGATAAACGGTTTTATGATGAACCGCGATCCCGAAAGCCGCGATTGCAGTTGCCAGCAGGCAAACCTCCAGAAGGCCCTCAGCCTATGTTTTTTTGCCAGCGGGTGGTTTAATATAAAACCAATGGTACGTTTAACTGCCTGCATTAACTATTTTATCAAATAACCGGCATTGCGCCCGTGTCATCTCTATTGCCGAATATTTTTTTACCGCATCGGCATTATAGCTAATGTCATGAAGTTGCTTGCTGATAAGCTGGTCAAAAAAAGTAAAAAGCCGGGTTGGGCTTACCTCGTCATAATTATAAACATCTTGTACACCGTATTCTTCCACAATACCTATGGCCGAACTTGCTTTGTTAAAAACAGCCAGCACGGGTTTGCCGGTAAGCAGGTAGGGGAATATTTTGGATGCTGTGTATTGCGGATCATCAGAACCGGGGATAAAAAGCGCATCGGCCTGCTGTAATGTAAGCAGTGTATGGTAATAGCTGATACGATCTGTAACTTCAACAACATAATTTTCAATTCCGAACTGTTGTGCCAGCGGTAAAATGGTAGCTGTACCTTGCCCGGCCGGTGCGTAACTGGTGCCGATAAAGTAAAATTTTATTGTTGAATGCTTTTCGAAATCGGTTTCAAGGGCGGCTTTAAAAGCCTCAAACACCGGGCTGATGGCCCTGTGCATATCCCGGCCGCCGCGGCCAACATATACAATATTAATCGATTCCTTATTTAAAAGCGCCGAAAATTGCTGCCGGTTATTTTGTGCTATCAGCATATCGGGCTCAAAAGCGCCGAAGGTAATAACCGCGTCCGGGATATTTTTAATTACCGGGTACCGGGATTTAAGCTGGCTGATATAGCCGGAAGATACACTGATCAGTCCATCAGCATTTTTTATGGCGATGGGCTCAAGGTATTTATTCAGCCTGTAAGCGAACCAGTATTTTGGCGGCCGCTGGCTTTTGGGCTTGTTCATATAATAGTCGGAGTGCCAGGGGTCCTGCATGTCGATAACATAAGGTATGCCGAAACGCTTTTTCCAGTATGCGCCTAAAATGCAAACCGGGAATTGGGTGGTTGAAAAATAAATGAGATCAAACTGCTGCTGTTTTAAAAGGCTGTTTACCTTTTGCCGATAATACCAAAGCGAGCGTAAGGCAATACTCCCTAAGCCCACTTTTGACGTAAAGCTTTTGCTCAGGGCTTTAACGTAATGCGTTTTTATGGATTGAGGAACACTTTGCAGCAATAATTCGTCCTGTGCAAGGTCTGAATATTTAGGATCTATGGTAACAACCTCGGCCTGCCACCCATGGTTTTCAAAATAAGGCAGGCTCATGCGGACCCTTTGCATATCGGCAGCATTAACGGGCGGGAAGTAAGGCGATACGATGAGCAGTTTTTTCAAAGGTTTTTCCAACTAAGGCTGATCAGGTTGTTTTAAGGGCGCCGTTGACGATGTTAACCAATTTATCAGCCTCGATGGGCCAATCAAAATGCAATTGATAATGATCCAGTACCGTTTTTTTTAAAGTGTTTAGCTCGCCGGCTTTTAATTTGACACCGAGGTTATTTAATATCGCCGTTAACTCTTCAGCGTTGTTTTGTTTGTACAGCCAAATCAGATCTGGAGATTGTTGCGCTATTTCGGCCTGCCCCCGGGTATACGAAGCAATAACAGGCAACCCGGCCGCCATGTAATGAAAAAGTTTGTTCGAAACGGTGAGGTCTTTATTAGGTGGATTATCAGGCTCAAGTGCCAGGCCGATATCATACCGGGCCATATCGGTTTGGATTTCGCTGTTTTTCAGCATCGGCAAAAATTCAATACTGTCTTTGGGCGACAGCAACGCATTTAAAGTGCTTTTGTAAGCCTCTGATACATTCCCTCTGAGGCTCAGTTTACATTTGATGGCGCTTTTGGCCATACAGTTTATAAAAAACTCAAGGCCCCGGCCCTCGCCAATGGTTTGCGAAAGCCAGTATAAATGTAAAAAGTTGTGCTGTTCATTTTGCCCGGTATTGCTGTTGGCATTAAACGAGTTGTAAATAACAGCCGGCAGGTTTACCGTTTTATAAAAAGCCTGAAGGCCTTTTGCCATAGCCTGCGATGTGGTATAACAGGCAGCACCTTTTTCGATGGCTGTTTTTTCGGCCTGCTTTAAAAGTTTTATTGGCCTGTTTTTGCGGGCATCAGGTAAAAGATCTTCAGAGTACCAATCTTCGATATCAAAGGCTACTTTGTGGTTATTTACCATAAGGCTGCCGGTTACGGTTGCCAGTTCCTGGTGCATAATGTAAAGATTGGCCGGCTGTGCCAGTATGTGTTTTTTTAAGCGCGATGCATCATAGCCCAAACTATGCCGGCTTTCAATACCCAGGGCTTGCGCAAACAACCAAAACTTTCTGATTAGCCTGGCCTTAAGCGAGCTGAAATTTTGCTTCCGCAGATCGCTGTAAATGTTGTAGCCGATACCCGTATCTGTAAGTAAGGAAAGATCCTGCCTGTATAAATCGTCGCTATAAATGGCGGTGAAAATAGTTACATCATAACCGGCCGCAGCCAAGGCTATTGCTTCTTTCAGCACCCGCGGATTGCGGCAAAGGTGCGATTGGCTTACAATGCTGATTTGGCCCGGACTCATGGGGAAAATGGTGTTTGCTAAATAAATTAATTACTGCTGCCTTGTAAAAACAGCTTCACCCATTTGGTTAGTTTCCATCCCAAAACAGCTACCATATAACTGGTAATGCCGCCGGCCATAAACTTAAGATCGGGCCTGCCCAGCTGGTTGATTTGCTTTTGTGCTTTACCAATAAGCTCCCGGTGATGAGGATAAAGCTCATAAATAACCCCTTGCAGCATATTAGCACTGCTTAGCCTTATTTCATCACTATTATCAACTACCTGCAACGCGTAGTTAATGGATAAACTAATTGATTGCAGTAAGGAGTTATACGCTTTTGGGCCTTTACGGCTTGATAAGCCGCCAATTCCCGAGCGGTAATATAATACGGCATCGTGGCAAAATAATATGCTTTGGGCCTTTATAAACATGCGGGTATAAAACTCCATATCGTCGTTCAGGCTTAATTCTTCATTCCAAAGGCCGGCTTTTTCTATAAGTCTGCGGGGAATGAGTGACCTGCCCGGTGCTGTCATAGGGGCTCCTGCCCGCCAGTAGGTATTGATCCAGCCGGCAAGCTGCATTTCCTGGTACGGAATCTGTTCTGCCTTAAAGGTTCCGGGATCATCATTATAAAAACGGCCCCAGCCCGAAAGTACAATAACATCATCCCTGCCGTTGATCCGGTTTAGCTGCCTGTCGATAAAATCGGGCGGAAGCAGATCATCGGCATCAAAAAAAATGATGTATTGACCGGTTGCGTTTTGATAGGCCAGGTTGCGGGCGGCAGAAGCACCGTGATTAGGAGTTGAAATCGCTTTAAGCCGCTTATCATCAATTTGTTCAATTACATTTAAAGTTCCGTCGGCGGAGCCATCATCAACAACAATAACCTCAATATCAGCATAAGTTTGGGCTAATACCGATTTAATTGCCTGGCCCACATATTTTTCGCAGTTATAAGCGGGAATACAAACCGAAACGAGGGGACGGGGATTTAAACCAGTTTTTTCCATGCCAGTTTATAATAACCCTCTTTAGAGAGATCGACATAATGGTGCAACACACCGTTTTGTGCGGCGATGGTTGCTTTGCAGGGGTTAACAATGTATTTGCCCGGAGGCAGCACAACGGCGTTGTCATCGCCTATCAGCATAGCCGAGAGCGCCTGCTCCAGGTAGTATGATGTGCCTTCACGTTGCTCTAATACCTCAACCCAGCGTTCAATATTTTGCCAGTTGATAGCATTGCTGTTTAAACCTATGGCACCCACGTTAACCAGCGGTTTAATGGTTTTACCGGCCAGCTCTTCCATCAGTTTTTTCGAATAGCCGTAAGCCTCATCACAATCAACCATGTGCAGGGGGCGTTGCGGATGATGCAGCCATTCCAGCATTTCACGCGGCTCACGCCAGAAAAGCATATCTGAATCCAGTACCAGCTTCCAGTCGTCGCCGGGTATAGTATGGATATCGGTAAGTTTTTTGATATGCGGATATACAGCTCTTTTATGATGCAGGTGCGGGAATTGAGCCGGGGGAATTATATTTTCAAGATTTTGGGCGATAATTTCTTTGGTGATGATAGTTGCTTCAGGGAGCTGTTTTTTTATGTGGTTGATCAGTTCTTCATCAAAACTGCCATCATCAACCAACAAAAATCTTAGCTTTATTTTTGACACCAAAACCAGCGAACGGATGCAGAACAAGGTTTGATACAGGTAGTTTTTGCCTGTTAAAAAATAAACCGGCAGGCCTTCCTTGGCCGAAATAACCGGAGGTAAGGAAAATGACGCCTTTTCCATGAGCTTGCGCGAGGCCATCATTTTACGGTAATTGAGGTAACCGCCAAAGCGCCTGATGTTTTTAAGCCTGGATTTGGGGATACGGTATAAAAAATTAATTAATTTCTGCATTAGTTTTCAGGCAAGGCGGCAAGGCCTTCAAACATGCCGCAAGCGCCCTGCCATTTAATATAGGCAGCCTTACTTTGCCAGGCTTTGTAGCTGAACCAGGCTTTTATTTTTCTGGGCATTACGCCTGCGGGCTTTATTTGCTGCCATGGGTTAATGCCGTGATGATGCAATAGCTGCACCCACGATTTATTGGTATTGTGCGCCAAACGCGCGAGGTAAGCCACCTCCATACGGTTGGCCGGGATAATATGCTTTAGTTGGAGTTGCGGGAAATAGCCAACCTGCCAGCCCGATTTCAGGATTTCGAGCACTATATCATTATCCCCGCCCGAACTGAGGGATGAGCCCGTACGATCACCAATAGTGCTTTTACCCGAGGCGATTTTATCAATATAAGGCTTGAGTGCTTTGTACCTGATGCCCATGCCCGCGCCAATGGGGGCAGCATCGGGATATTTGTTGTCCCATCCCTCAATAATAACATCATTACCCGGATCCCGGAGAGCGAGATTGTGGTGAAATTCAGGAAGCCAGGCAGGCGGTTCGGTTTCAAACAAGGGCAATGATTTGCCGCCGATAGCTGCCAGTTGATGGTGTTGATCAAATATGGATACTACCTGCTCAAGATAATCTGTATGGAGCACGTTGTCATCATCAACCATCACGATGATGCCGGTCACTGCTTCATTAAATCCCCTGAGGCGGGCGTAGGTTAAACCCTGCCGGGTTTCGGTTATGATTTGAGCAAAGGGATGCCAGCTTAAATCAAGTTGTGTATGAAAATTATTGGTTGAGTTATTATCGATAATGATCAGGTCCCACTCATGCTTTGCCAACGATTGGTTTTTTAATCCGTCAAGCGTTTGGGCAAGCCGTTTTTCATCGGGATTATACGTGGAAATAATAACGGAAACTCTCAACTTTGGGCCTGCAGGGTTTGATAATATTTTAATGAGTTAGATGCCAGTTTTTGACCCGTAAATTTATTTTCGACGGTTTTGCGGGCATTGGCACCCATCTGTTCGCGCAGCGCTTCATCGGCTGCCAAGGTTAATATTCTATCGGCCAGGCTTTGTGCGTCGGCGGTATCGGCAAACAGGCCGTTGTAATTATCGGCAATAATATCGGGAACACCGCCTACCTCGCAGCCAATAACCGGTTTGCCGTAACTCATGGCCTCAATAAAAATAATACCGAAGGATTCGTACCTTGAGGGGGCTACGAAAATATCGCAGTTGCGGTAAGCATCGGCCAGATCGCTGCTGGCTATCCGTCCCCTGAAAATTACCTGCCGCAAAATACGCTCTTCATTATCCTGCTCAAACCAGGTTTGGTACTGGTTGTTGGGATCGTGGCCTATCAGCTCAAACAAAATACCGGGGTTTTCCTTTAACACCAGCGGGATGGCAGCCAGTAACACATCGGTGCCTTTGCGGTATTCCAGCCGGCCGGTATACAGTACTTTGATAGTTGAATGATCTTTTTTATAAGCGTCGGTTTCGGGCAGGTTTACCCCATGCGGAATAATATCAAAACGATTGGCATTAATGCCATAAAGCCGCCCTATCTCTTCGGCATGGCTATAGGCGTGTGTGATTAAATGCTTGCTTTTTTTTATAAACGCAATCTCCATAGCCGCTATCAGATCCATCCCCCTCGATTTAAAAGGGTAATGCTCCTTCATCATTTGCGAAAAGGTAGTGCTTACCCTCACCGCCAGGGGCGCTTTAATTTTTTTGTGCAGGGTGAAATAGCAGAGCGAAAAATAGCTGCTGGTTTCTATAACATCAATGTTGTATTGCTTTATGATCTTATTTAAACTACGGGAGGTAACCCGCATGCACTTCAGTTTTAAGGCAGCATCAATAATAGCCCATTTATTTTTAAAAAGCCGCAACACCAGTGCCGGGGCTTTAACCTTAAAGGTTAATACAGTAATGTTTGGTGAGAGCTCGTATTCGCCGAAAGCCTCCTGCTCATCATCGTAACGGCCGCGCACATGTATTACTACGATGCGATTGCCCCTTACAGCAAGGCTTTCGGCCAGCAAACGGTAGTGGTTGGCAATACCGCTGTCGATGGTATGCTCGTCGGGGAAATAGGGTGTGATGAGGGCAATATTCATCCGGATGATCTCATGGTCCAGGCCAGCATTCTTAACAATGTTTTAGCCCTTTGAGCGATGCTGAGCGGATTACGTCGGGTTATATAGTATAATATATTACTCCAGGCAAAGCCCATGCTTTGTTTGTGCTGAGCAAGGTAAAGGCAGCAATAGATGGATTGATTAAGCACCTCAACCTGGTCTCCAATTTTATGGGTGGCTTTATTTTTAGCCAAAAGTAGGTAACGATAACTGTAAAAACGGTAATCATACAGGGTTGAACTTAGGCCCGCTTCGCCAAAACGCGCTATATCAACATCAATATACCGCGTTTTGAATGCAGGGTTGCAAAAAGCTTTCAGCGTTAAGTGATAATCGGCCGCTACTTTAAAAGTAAGATCGTATTTGCCGGTGTAATCAAATACCTCGCGTTTGTAGAAGATGCCCTGGTGATGGATGCCGCGCGACAGGACTTTGTTCAAGGTATCATCTGTATAAGTTATTCCCGATACAGCCCCGGTTACCTTACCGTAAACCAGGTCGGCAGCCTCGTTTTGGATGTTATTGTACACGGTTTGCAGGGTATTGGTGCCTGCAAGCGTATCATCGCCGCCCATAAAGTAAAACCACCTGCCGGTTGCCATATCGATACCTTTGTTCATGGCGTCGTAAATACCTTTGTCGGGTTCGGAAATGAATTGCACGGCCATCTCAGCGGTTTTCCTGAAGTTGCTTACAATATACTGGGTATCATCGGCCGAGCCGCCGTCGATAAAAACCAGTTCGAGGTTTTTAAAGCTTTGGCCGGCGATGCTATCCAGCGTTTGCCGCAGGGTTTTACCGCTGTTATAAAGGGGAATGATGATGGAGATAAAAGGTGTCAATTCAGATTTGAATTTAAAACCTTATTCGTTTCGTTTACCCAGATCTGCATCCCTGCCGGATTCCAGTGGGCATCACTTTTATAATACAGATTACGTTTATCTGTTTTATATATTGTATATACCGTGATTACCGGCAGCCCGACAGCCTGTTCAACCCGCTCAAGCAAATGATTGTAAGGCATCCGGTTTTGATCATAAACGGAAACCGAATTTGGGATAACCGATAATAAAACTTTTTTAAATCCGATTGACCGGTAGTACCCCGCCGCGAGGTTGAGGTTTGAGGCAATGGAATCGACAGATTGTTTGGTTTTGGGCCTGAATGCTGATTGTGAGCTGCCGGTATCAACAGTTATGTTTAAAAATAGCCGTTCTTTATCCGTACTAACCGCTGCTTCATTGGCAACGCGGCCAAATAGTTTGTAATTTAAAGCTGCTTTTGCCTCTTTAAAGGGTGTGGCAGTTTTGTTATCAAAAAGGATAAGCTCAAGATTACGACTCAGATCTCTATTAAAAAGGATCTTGTTTATTCTGTCGGTAAGCGATGACGGCAGTGATTGGGTGCCTGCTGCGGGAGACTGCTTATTGAAATTTGCCCCGGTTTTAATTTGTTCGGCAGACCATTTTATTTCATCGGTTTTATTGATGTCGTATCCGTTCAGGTTTCGCTCGGTAAACTCCATAATAAGGTAGTTTTGTTTGGTACTATCAAGTCGTACCGGCCCGAAAGGAAAGCGGCGGTCAAGAAAAATAACGTTATCAAAAGCATCGAATGCTCCGGTTAGTGTTTTATCGGCCAGGAAGCTATCGCCTATAATATAAAGTACCCGGTTGGTGCTTTTTCCGTTTGTTTTGGCTGGATATTGTGTAAAAGGTTCAAGTTCAAACTTATACTGATGTAAATAGCTTAACCCGTATAAATCCCCATAGCGCCACCTGTCCGAGTGTACGAACAAGGCTTTATACAGGGCATTTTCGGTAGCCATTTTGGGGTAAAGATGATCGAAGTACTTTTCAGATTTTATTTTGTTGATGAACGATTGGTTCATGGCCAGCCCTAACGTTATAAGGCTAACTATTAAAATAAATATGCCGCTTATCTTACGCATTAAAACTGAAAATAAATGAACTGCGCTTCGTTGAAAATCCCCAGAAAGTAACAGGCAGCAACCAGTGCACCGATAATAATGATTTTAGGCATGGCCGGATAATCCTTTGCCTGCCGCAAATAACGTTCGCCTAATAACAGCGCCAAAATGATAAACACGCAATACCAAAGCTCATTAACAGACATTAGCCGGTTTGACAAATAATTGAAATTACTGCCGCTGAATATTTTATTCAGGATATAAAACGCATCGGCTACGGTACCGGCCCTGAAAAAGATCCAGGCCAGGCAAACCAGGTTAAAGGTAAGCAGCCATTTTAAAAACTTAAACCCGGTAACACGGATGTTAAATTTGTTTAGTAATTGATAAGCTACCAGCAACAAACCATGAATGGCGCCCCAAACCAAATATTTCCAGTTGGCACCATGCCATAGCCCGCTCAGCATAAAAACAATGAGCACGTTTAGGCAGGTTTTTAAAAAATTCACCCTACTGCCGCCTAACGGAATATAAACATAATCGCGAAACCAGGTTGACAGGGAAATATGCCAGCGTTTCCAAAATTCTGAAACGTTTGCTGCCAGGTAAGGAAAATTGAAATTTTGCATCAATTGAATGCCCAAAACAAGCGCTGTACCAATGGCTATATCCGAGTAGCCGCTAAAATCGCAATAGATTTGAAACGCAAAAAAATAGGTGGCAATCAAGAGCTCTAACGAAGAATGTGCATGCGAATTGGTAAATACGGGATCAACAAACAGTCCCAGCCTATCGGCAATTACCACTTTTTTAAACATCCCCATGGCAATAAAAAACAAGCCGTTTAGCAGTGCCTTGCCCGAAAAATTGTTTACGCGGTGCAGTTGCGGTAAAATATGCTGAGGGCGTTCAATAGGGCCGGCAACCATTTGGGGGTAAAACATTACGTATAAGGCGTACAAACCAAAATGGCGCTCGGCGGTCTGGTTGCCGCGGTAAACCTCGATGGTGTAACTCATGGCCTGGAACGTATGAAACGAAAGACCAATAGGCAGTATAAAATCAACCAGGGGCAATTGAGGCCCGTGGAATGAACCCGAAACAAGGTTTAAATTGACTGCAATGAAGTTGAAATATTTATAAAACGCCAATACACCAACATTGGTGACTATACTAAGGATAAGATACAACTTTCGCTTTTTACCCTGTGAGTTTTGAATAAGGATACCCGCGCAATAGTCAACTACAATGGTAAACAGGATGATTAGGATGTAAACGGGCTTAAAGTACATGTAAAAGTAGCTGCTGGCAGCCAAAAGCCACATCCACCTTAATTTGTGCGGTAACAGGTAATAAGTTATGGTAACTATTACAAAAAATAAAAGAAAGAGCAGGGAGTTAAAGAGCATTGATGTAGTTAAACAAGTATAGGTGCTTAAATTGGGGGCTGATATTTTTCAATGAACTTATCTATATCAAAAAAATAGCGTTCAACTTCTTTGATCTTTTCATCATCAAAATCCCACCATTTAATTTTTTCGAGCGATTTTATCTGCTCATCGCTAAATCTAAATCTCCTTATCTGGATGGGAGAGCCATAGGCAATAGCATAAGCGGGGATATCTTTTGATACAACTGCCCCGGCACCTATTATTGCACCGTTGCCAATGGTAACTCCATCTAAAATAATAACATTCATCCCTATAAAAACATCATTCCCAATTTTTACAGGCTTGCGCTCGTCAATTTTATTTTCATTAGCATAGTGAAAACCTGCCTGGTTTGAAGTTGAATAAAATACCGGGGATGTTGATAAACCATTGGTTGGGTGAATGCCCCAACCGCAAATTACATTGGGCCCTACAGAACAGTATTTACCAATTTCGCAAAAGCTGATAAACGAGTTACGCGCAATGTACGTTCCATTGCCAATTGTACTTTTAAAAATATGATAGGGTGGAAAAATCTTTACATTATCTGTTTCAGATTCCGTTAATTCGCTTGGGATAATGGTTGATCCTTTGATATTTTTGAGCCATAGTAATTCCTGTAGTTCAGGAATAAAATAGGTTAATAACCGGGATACCTTCTGCCTTAGCCAATTTTTCATGGATTACCGAAAGGTTTATTTACTGCGAAATAACGAGTATAGCTTAGTTCTTATCTTATTCAAAAAAACTATTTTTTTCCATTCACTAACTATACCGTGCGCGTCGGCCGCCCAAATTTTTTGATGATCGGCTTCCCATTGTGCTTTCATTTTGGGCGAATGGGTTTTGGCTTCGTCATGGATGTGAGCTACGGATAAAGGCTGTTTGATGAACAGCCTGCGGTGCCCTTTTACCAGCCTGAGCCACAGTTCATAATCAAGCGCACAATGAAGTTCTTCCCAGATGGGTTCGTGGATTTGTGAATTCCAAAACGTTGATGGCTGTACTAACCCCGGTATTTTGATAAAATAATCGGTAAAGGGAAGGATGCGGTTCAGTTTATCTTCACCGGTTAAAACATTGTGATCAATGCCGTAACCGTACACAAAATCAACCGCGGTTTTTATAAAGCTTGTAATCACTTTATGAAAAACGCCCTCAAGGTAATAATCATCACTATTGATCCATGCATGATAACTGCCCGACGACAGGCTGAAACCCATGTTGATGGCATGACTTTGTCCGCGATCTTTTTCATGCTGATAGTAGCTGATCCAGGGGGCGTATTTTTCGATGATCTGTAGAGAACCATCGTTGCTGCCGCCATCCATAACAATGTATTCAAGATTGGGGTAGTTTTGCAGCAACACCGCCCGGATGGTTTGCTCCAGGAAAGCGGCCTGGTTGTATGAAGGCGTAACGATGGTAAGTTTTGGCCAGTTTATTTTTTCATCATACCTGGCCGGATCGGTTTGCCTGTCCCAGGGCCAGCCGGTTTTGCCGGGTGGCGGGGCGGGTAAAATGCCAAGCAATCCGTTGGGGTTATGCTGTATAACAGGTAAGGGCAAGCCAAGGCCTTTATTAATAAAATTTGATCGGTAAGATGAAAGATCGGGCAGATTCAATTTTAAAGCGCTGTTGTTAAAGTTTTAATATAAGCGGTAAAGGCCTGCTCTTCATAAGGGCGGTTTAAATGCGGCGGCTGGTTGAAGTTTCCGGATGATAAGATCGTTATTAATTCGTCAAAACTGTCGTATATGATTATCCCCGTGGATAAATCGCAACTCCGGGCCGCATGGGTATTGGCAATAACCGGCAAACCGGCAATTAATAATTCGGGGATTCGTGTTAATGCTCCGCCTGATGGCTGCTGATGGATCACCGCGCAATCCGAATTTGTTATCAGTTGTGCTAAGGTATCGTTATCTACCGATCCCCATACCCGGATATTTTTTGCCTTAAATTTATCCTTTAACATTTCCGAACCGAAACCAGCAACATGGATGTTGAGGTCTTTGATGGTCTCAATTTTTTGTAGCAATTCGGTGTAACCGGTTAGGGTTGGCTGGTTATGAAATGTTCCGAGCAGTAAGATGCTTTGTTCATCTTTTTTTGCTTCGCTGATTGCCAAACTTCGTTTTTTCCGGATCTCTGATAAAAAAGCCTCCGCAGCAAGATCTGGATAGTAAGGCAGGTAAGCGGCGTTAATGCCGTAGCTGGCCAGCAACCAATGCTCCCCACGCGAGATGGTGAATACCTTTTTGCATAGCTTAAGGTAATCAAGCTCTTCAAAAAGCCATTTTGGAGAGGGCTTGTTTGAAAACACGCTTTTATTACCGGCCACCATCGATTCGAGGTTATGAGGAAGCGCAATTACCGGGATCCCGTACCGGTGAAATATTTCGGCCAGTAACAGGTTGTATGCCACTGTCGATTCCCAGATAAATAACTGCGGTTTTTTTTCTTTTATAAATTGTTCTATCACCGCAGTGTAGCGCCCTATGGCATATTTGCTTTTATGGCCGGCACCCGGTGCCGGATTCTTTTTTAGCCCGGTTAAATAGTGGGATAACTTACTCCCTTTTGCAACAGCATAATTAAGGTCGGCCTGATTGGCGGTTACACCAGCCTGGTTGAGTAAGTAAGCTATCTGGGCACTTCGTTTATTGCCGCCATGACCAAAGGCATCGGCAATAAAATGCGAATGTGTGTAAATATTAAGCAATACTTATTTCGCTAAAATTTGATTTAGTTTTCTGATACCAGCCACTTCAGCAGCAAGCTGCGAAAGTTTGATTCCGCTTAGCAAAAAAAAAATTTCCGCCTCGTACAAATAATGCCATTTTGAGGTTTGCGCTAATGTTTTGCTGAACAGGTAGCGAAACAAGCTTGTACAAAGCAGAAGCAGTTTACCTGCACCCGAAAGTTTATTAAGTTGAATTTGCTTGCGATAGAGGTTCAGGATCCGCTCTTCGTTTGGGTTTAAATTTAAATGCTGCAGCCTGTAGGTATCACCAAGCCGGTTACTATGCATATAATGCGTAAACACAAGCTCATCATGATAATATAACCGGTATCCGGCTAAAATAAAGCGCATACAAAGCTCTACGTCTTCACCGCGCCCGGCCCCGCTTCCGTCGGGGCCGGCCAGTATGGCGGGTATGCTGCTGTATACTTTAATGTAAAGCGATTTGCGGAACACCATGCCGGCACCCCATAAATATCCATTAGCCGTTACATCGCCCGATACAGGGTTTTGTTTGCCTACGGCATAGCTGCGTTGATGCTGCCAAAACCAGGCAGGTATTTCAACATCAGCAGCAACTATACCCTGCCCGCCCGCAGCGCCAAATGCGCTGTTAGCCTCCATAAAAAAATAAGCCTCTTTTATGTAGTTATCAGCAAGCCGGTTATCGTCATCGCAAATAACAATATATTCATAACCGGCATAATGCACTCCCGTTGTAAGGGCATGGTGTTTCCCTGGCTTCGGTTCGCTTAAAACGGTATACTTAATCTGGGGCAGCTTGTATGCTTCCCAAATTTGTTTTGCCTTGTTAAAGGTATCGTCGGCAGAGTTGTTATCTACAACGATGATTTCCCAGCTAATTTCTGCAGGTACCTGTTGTAAGGCCAGGTGCCTGAGTGTTTGCGGCAATTGCGAAGCGCCGTTATAAGTACAAATAATTACAGATATGCCGGCCTGATCAGCCATTGGGTAACATTAAGTTTTTGAGTTGCGAGGCTTCGGCGGCAGTTAACAAAAACGATTGTTTCATGAGCTGGTTATTGGTCATGATCTGTTTATCAACAGTACCGGCATCTTTATTTATTAATAAAAGCAGGTTAGCCACCTCATCCAGGTTGCGGCAAACGTTGATGTAATCATATTGCTCGCCGGTTAGGTACGCATCGCAATTGCAAAAAATAGTTTTAAAGCCAAGGTTGATGCTATCAATAGATGAATAGCCCATAAAACTGCCAACCGTAAAATTGAGGAAGTAGCCGCTTTTAAGCTCGTCGCTTAACTCAGCCATTGGGATAGACTTTCCGGTAAAAGCAATATGATGGCTTACGTCAAGCTGTTCGGCTATTGTGATAATATTTTGGTAAATGCCCTGATCTTCAATAGCGCCGATAAAGGTTACCAAAAAATCTGTTACTCCCTGCTGTTTAAGTTGATGGGCAAGCTTAACCAGGTCGGGAAAGGAGTTTTTATCCCCGGCTATGCGGGCTACCAGGTTAACCCGGAGCATTGATAAATAATTTTGCCAAAACCATTTTGGCTTTTATGGCATCCTTGTACTGTTGGCGAAGCTCGGTTTCCTGGTATTTATTAATATTGATGATGGTATCATTGCTATCGCCAAACAGCTCCTGTTGATAGGCGTATTCGCGGTTTGGATACTGAATAGCGTTATTCACGTTCCAAAAAAAACGGTGCGGATGAGGCACCGTGTTAAATACCTTGTCGACATTATACAAACCGATGGTGTGGATACTTTTATAATATTTTGCTGCAAGGTATTTCAGTTTAACAGCCCACCACGCCGAGCGGATCATTTTAACAGGTGCCCTGAAATGTTTTATGGTGTTGATACGTGTGCGCACTACTTTAACACCTTTGGCTTTTAAAATGCCATCATAGTGTTCGTGTTCGTAGCTATCCAATATCAGCACGGTAGGGTTAATATTGTTTTTTTGGGCGAAGAAAACCAGCTCGAGCAATAACTTTTCGGCCCCGCCAATGCCCAGCCTGTTGCTGATGATCAGGATGTTATTCATAAAACCGGCGAATAGCTTTGCAAACGTAGGTTATCTCATCATCAGTCATGCCCGGGTTAAGGGGAAGGCTGAGGCAAGTTTGGGCTATCTCTTCCGCTATCGGGAAATCGCCTTTTTTATAGCCCAGGTGCTGATATGCCTTTTGCAGGTGCGGCGCTACCGGGTAGTGGATGCCGGTACCGATGCCGTTATGGTTTAAATGCTGTTCTAACGCGTCGCGCCGGATTGTACGTACCACATATAAATGATGAACGTGATCTGCGTCCGGAGCCGTAACCGGTAATATAAGGCCCGGAATATCGGCAAGTTGTTTGGTATAGGCAGTGGCTATCTGTTTTCTTTCATCAAGCCAGCTGTTCAGATATTTTAATTTTACCGAAAGGAAGGCGGCCTGTAACTCGTCCAGCCTTGAGTTTACGCCGATGATATCGTTATAATATTTTTTCTCCGATCCATAATTGCGAATCAGGTTGGCTTTTTGCGCCAGTTCTGCATCATTGGTGGTTAATGCCCCTGCATCGCCATAGGCACCCAGATTTTTAGTTGGATAAAAGCTGGTGGCGTTAATATTACCAAAGCTGCCGGTAAGTTTACCGTTGTAGGTACAGCCCTGTGCCTGTGCATTATCTTCAATAACAAGTAAATTATGCTTATCAGCAATCTGCATAATAGCATCCATCTGGCAGGCCTGGCCGTACAGGTGCACGGGCATTATCACTTTTGTTTTTGGGGTGATAGCTGCTTCGATGCGATTTATATCGATGTTATAAGTTTGTGGATTAGGTTCAACAGGTACTATGGTTGCCCCCGTTTGCGATACGGCCAGCCACGTGGCGATAAATGTATTTGAGGGGGTTATTACTTCGTCGCCTTCACCTATCCCGAGTGTTTTTAGGGCGATGTGTAAAGCATCCAGCCCATTAGCTACGCCAATACAATGCATTACGTTGTTATACTGCGCATAAGCCAGCTCAAAATCAGATACTTCCTTGCCCAGTATATACCATTTGTTTTGAAAAACGCGCTCAAATGCCGCGCGGATCTCATCTTCGATTAAATTATTCTGAGCGGTGAACGATAAAAAGGGGATAGTCATCAGGAAGGTTAAAAGGTTATTACGGTTGCTCCCCAAGAGTAACCTACGCCAAAGCCGGCCAAAAGCCAGTTGGTACCAGGCGCGGCCGGTTTGTTGAGCATGGCATGGTAAAGCGCGATGGGGATGGTTGATGATACCGTGTTGCCAACGTTGGCCATGTAGATATAAAAACTTTCGACCGGGATCTCCATCTTTTTGCGCAGATGTTCCAGCATATACTGGTTGGCCTGGTGCAAAATAAACTGGTCGATATCGGCTTTTTCAAGATTGTTTTTAACAAGAGTATCGGCAACAAGACCGGGAACGGCTTTTGACGTAAACGCAAAAATTTCGGGCCCGTCCATGTGCAAATGTGCCGGCGATTGGTCATTGCCATAATCGTCATTGATGCTATCAGCCCCTTTATCGGGGTAGCGGACAGCTCCTTTTTTCACCATCAGGTTTTCGGCCCCTTTGCCATCGGTGCCTAATTCAAACTCACCAATAGCTGCTAAGCCATCAGTGCTAACCAGGGTAGCAGCGGCAGCGTCACCAAAAATGGTGCGGTTGCCCTTATCGCCGGGGTGGATAAATTTTGAATAAGTTTCGGAGGTAAGCAGCAGTATGTTTTTAGCAATCCCGGCAGCTATCAAACCTTTCGCCAAAGCCAGGCCATAAATGTAACCCGAGCAGCCGAGGTTAAAATCAAGCGCCCCGGCTTTCACCGGGATGCCTAATTTATCCTGGATAATACAGGCCGTGGTTGGCAAAAAATAATCGGGGCTTTGGGTACAGTAGAGCACGAAATCTATTTCGGCCGGGTTGATGCTATACTCTGCAAAAAGTTTTTGAGCCGCGGCAATAGCCAGATCCGATGCAAATTCATCAACTGAGGCTATATGCCTGGTATCTACCCCTATTTTATTGGCTATTTTCTCTACACCCCATTCCGGGAACAGGGCTGATAATGCCGCGTTATCCAATTGGCCTTGCGGCAGATGGTAGGAAATAGCTTTGATATAAGCATTCATGTTATTGGGCGGTGAAACCGCCGTCGATAGTAATGGTGGTGCCGGTAATCCAGCTGCCTGCGCCTGATAATAAAAACAGGCAGCAGCCGGCAATATCGGCAGGTGTGCCGTAACGGCCTAAGGGGTAATTTTTTTTATCAGCTTCGATGGCTTCGGCAGATACGTGCTCGCCAATTACTGCTGTGCCCTCGGTTTCAACCATGGCCGGTGCTATGCAGTTGATGCGGATGCTGGTTTTCGCCAGCTCAAGCGATGCCGATTTACAGAAGGATTGTAATCCGCCCTTAGTTGCGCCATAAACCGAATTAGCCGGTGAGCCGATCACCGCCCCGTTTATGGACGAAAGCAGCACTACGGATGATGCCGGCTTTATCTTTTTTAGCTTTTGCAGTGTAGTGACCAACAGGATAGGTGCACGCAGGTTAATAGCCAGCATTTCATCAATAAAAGCGGCGTTGATAAATTTTAAGGGAACCAGTTTCATCATCCCTGCCGATTGTACTACGCCATCCAGCGGAGGTAAAGCTTTACAGGCACTTTCAATAAATTTTTCGTCTTTCAAATCGCCGGTTATTACCTGGTGGCCATCGCCCTCTAATTGGGAAAGCGTTTGGTTAAGCCGTTCTTCATCGCGGCCAAGCATAATTACCGTGGCACCGGCTTTAGCGCAATCCATACTGATCTGTTTGCCTATGCCTGATGATGCGCCGGTAACCAGGATTGTTTTACCGCTAAAATTGTAAGTATAATCAATCATGATAAACTAAATCCGGAACTACTAAATTTTCTGTAGAAAAATGTACGCTGCCCCATGACAGGCCTACGCCAAAACCGCAACCTATGTTTTCGTTTTTACCATTGCGCAGGCTTTCGGCGCTTTGGGTAACCATGGTGAGGGGGATGGTAGCACTGCTGGTATTGCCAAAATCCCGTAAGGAAAGCGGTACTTTTTCTTCCGGCAGCTGCAGCTTTTTCCTGATCCTTTCATTCATCATCAGGTTGGCCTGGTGAAAATAAAAATGATCAATATTTTCTTTGTCTATTTCAAATTTGCCAAGCAATGCATTCACCGATTCCGGGGCTTTCGAGATCCCGAACGAGAATACATCCATGCCATCCAATACCAAATGCAGATTGGTACGGGCAATCCCTTCCGAAACTGTATTTTCAACTACCGATGCTTCAGTAAACAGGTTGCGGTAGCCGCCATCATTAATAATAATAGCCTGGTAACCGCTGCCATCGCTGCCTAAATGAAATTTCAGGCCTTCTTCACTATCAATAAATTCAAGGGCCGTTGCGGTGCCTGCGTCCCCAAAAAGGGGGTAGGTGCTTTTATCGTTTTTTGAACTGGTGATGGATGAGGTATCGCCGGTAAGCAGGATAGCTTTCTTAATCATGCCCGATTGCATGTAGCCCGCAAGTGTGCTCAATCCGTAAATAAAACCGGAGCATCCCAATGAAATATCCAGCGTAAAGCAATCGGTAGGTAATCCGAGCCTGTTTTGCAAAATGCAGGAGGTGGCGGGCAAAATATAATCAGGGGTTTGGGATACGAATACCAGCCCGCCGATGTCGTTTTTATCCCAGCCAAGCTCGTCGATCAGTTTTTCGGCAGCTTTAAAACAGAGGTCGGAAGTGCAGACGCCTTCGCTTACAATATGCCTGCGCTCAACGCCGGTTGTTTTAATCAGCTTTTCCATATCGGCAGCCGGGATACCGGTCAGACCGGTGTTTTCCTGCACAGTTGCAGGTACACAAGCCGATACACCTTTAACTACCACATTTTTAATATGCAGATATGCCATTTACGCGTTTGCTTTTGAAAGCACAATATTATAAATATCGGTAATGGTTGATGATTTGCGCACATCGTCGCCGGTGAGCCTTACCGAGTAGTTTTGATCAACCATGGCAATAACCGATAGTGCCGTCATCGAACTCCATTCGTCGTTTTCTTTAAACAGCGTATCGGCTGCGAATGATTCGGCCGGGATCTCGTCAAATTGTTCGGCAAATTCCTGTACAAATGTTTCAATATTCATGGCTGTTGTTATTTGGGGTCGATAATATCTGTTAAAAATTTAAGTTTCCGCTGATACCCGTCGCGGTGCATCACCATATAAATGTTTTGCTCGTCTTCGCCGGTTTGGGTAAAAAACATTTTGTGGTAGCGTACCAGTTTTTTATTGTCTTTACGCACATCGATCAGGCAGCGTTCAAAACCAAACCCTTCAAAAATAGCCCATGTTAAAAACAGGTCGGCTTTAATGGGGTTTAGTTCGTCGCCGCCGCTTTTGGCCAGCCAGCTGCCCGAAGTTACGGTATCGCCATCGATGTTGTATAGCCTGAAAACCCCTTGAGGTTCATGCTCTGCATCGGTATATAAAAAGTAATATTCCTCGCCCAGTAATTCCCTCTCCTTATAATTACGGATCCAGGCTTTTTGGGCTTCCAGATCATTGCTTACCGGCGAAACATGTTTGGATAGTTTAGGATCGGTACGAAGGCTCAAAATAAATCCGGCGTCATGCTCCTCAACCAGCCTGAAAATTAATCCGTATCGGTGAGCGGGTAAGGCTATCACAGGTTTTTATATTGTTTAAAGGCAGTATAATCCCGCAGGTAATCCTCTTCGGTATATAACATCGAAGCCAATACCAGGCAGATAGCGCCCGATGAAAAATTTGAAATATCACGCCAGATGCCAGGCTTTACATGCAGGCCCATGTAGGGGCGGTTTAGCTGCACGGTTTTTTTGTTGATGCCATCATCAATGGTCAAATCAAAACTACCGCTGGCCGCTACAATAAATTGCTCCAACTGTTTATGCCCGTGCGCCGCGCGCGATTCGCCACCGGGGATATCATATAAATAGTAAATCCGCTTTACATCAAAGGGCACATGGATGTTGTTCTCCACCGGCGTAATGTTACCTGCCCGGTTATGAATGCGGCGCAGGTGGATGATATTGCAATCAAAAACGGTGTTTGTTTTACTGTTCATGGGCTTTGCTTACAAACCGGTCAAAATCCCTGATATAATCCTGTTCGTCATATTTTCCATCCGCCAAAATGAGCGCTAATGAATTAGTTGAGAAATTCTCAATCTCGCGCCACATCATTTTCGGTACATATAAACCATAGTACGATCGGTTAAGGCTGAAACGCATTTCCTTATCGCCATCGTGCAGCACTACATCAAAGCTGCCGCTTAAGGCGACTATAAACTCCTGCAAGCTCAGGTAGGCATGGCCGCCCCGGCGTTCGCCGCCCGGTACATCATAAATCCAGTAGGTGCGCTCAATTTTAAAAGGGATATGGTTGTTCTCTTCAATAAATGAGAGGTTTCCCCTGTCATCTAAAAATTTCGGCAACTGAATAATGTACGGGCTTTCCATATTTTTATTAAGCCTGGTAATTAACGGTAAAGTTTATTTTGGGGTGGATTACCCCCGGTGCTAAAAAGCTGTTGCTACCTTCGCTTTCGTTTTCAACCTCGAACCCGATAAAATCATCTGTACCAAACAACAAATAGCGCTGGTTTTCACCAAATATAAGCTTGAACGCGTAATTTCCCGCATTTAATAAATTGGGCGGGATGATTCCTTTTACGGTATAGAAACCGGTTTTTGAATCGTTATTGGTGGAGATGAGCGTGCCGTTATGAAATACCGGGATCTCATCGCTGTTTTTTAACTCGAAAGTAGCATCGAGGTTGATACCTGCCTTTTTATTAAAAAAGGTCATCTCAAAGCTCAATCCGGTTGATATCGAAATGCTTTCACCCTCAAGGGATTGGATCACAAATTTCAATACCCGGATATTTTCATTTCCCGGTGCCGAATCCAAATCGCCATGATGCTGAAAGCTTGATTTTGTATTGTTGTTGGTTTGATAAAAGCTGACGGCTTCCAGTTGTTTGTTTTGATAAATGAGTTGCCCGTTGGCCAGCACTATCCCTTTATTGCAAAGCGTTTTCACTGCGGCCATGTTGTGGCTGACAAATAAAACGGTACGCCCTTCGCCTTTGCTTACCTGGCCCATTTTGCCGAGGCATTTTTTCTGAAATTCGGCATCGCCTACGGCCAATACCTCGTCGATAATTAAAATTTCACTTTCCAGGTGCGCCGCCACCGCGAAGGCCAGCCGCACATACATGCCCGATGAATAACGCTTCACCGGTGTATCGATATAACGCTCAACACCCGAAAAATCAACTATCTCATCAAATTTTCGTTTAATTTCGGCTTTGCGCATGCCCAGAATAGCACCGTTCAGGTAGATATTTTCGCGCCCGGTTAACTCGGGGTGGAATCCGGTGCCCACTTCCAACAAACTGGCTATCCGCCCCCGCATTTTTACCGAACCGGTGGTAGGGGAGGTAACCCTGCTTAAAATTTTAAGTAAGGTACTTTTGCCCGCACCGTTACGGCCGATAATGCCAACCGCATCGCCCTGGTCAATCTCAAAGTTGATGTCGTTAAGGCTCCATACCACATCGCTGGTACCTTTGGTGCTACGGTCATTGATCTCGCCTATTTTTAAAAACGGGTCTTCTTTACCACGGAGCCTGGCCCAGAATCGTTCCAGGTCGCGCGAGATGGTGCCGGTGCCAAAATCACCCAGTTGATAGGCTTTTGATAGATTTTCGACTTTGATAACCGTGCTCATTTATACCGTATCAACAAAAGCCTTTTCAACTTTATTAAATACCACTGTGCCTATTATCAAAATAATAGCTGTGGTTAGCGCGCTATAGCCTAAAAGTTCCCAACTAAAACTACCCTTGCCTAAAAAGCCGTACCTGAAAATTTCAATTACAGCTGTAATAGGATTAGCCTCGATGATCCAGGCGTATTTTGCATGTTGGGTTTGTACTACTGATAAAGGATAGATTACCGTAGTGGCATACATTAAAAGCGGCACACCGAAGGTTACCAAAAAAGCGATATCACGGTACTTGGTGGTTACGGCTGATATGATCATCCCTAATCCCAATCCCAACGAAGCTATCATCAGGATAAGCACCGGTAGCAGCAACGCGAAATAATTAGGCGCTATCTGCTCGCCCTTTGCTAAAAATACCATGTATAACGCAACAAAAAGCAACAGTTGTACTGCAAAACGCACCAGATTTGACAGTACGATGCTAACCGGCATAATTAACCGCGGGAAGTAAACCTTACCCAGCATGGCGGCATTATCTTTAAATACAGTTGACGTTTTAATAAGGCAATCAGAAAAATAATTCCAAACAATGGTGCCTGCCAGGTAAAATAACGCTTTGGGCAAACCATCTACCGGGATCCCGGCCAAACCGCCAAACACAATGGTATAAAACGCTATGGTTACTATCGGCTGCACAAAAAACCATATCGGCCCTAAAATGGTTTGCTTATAAAACGAAACAAAATCCCGGCGCACCAATAGTATCAGCAAGTCGCGGTAATGCCACAGTTCTTTCAGCTTCAGATCGAGCAGGCTGTTTTTGGCGTTTATTTCAAAATCCCACTTTTCGGGCGTTACATTACTCATTAATCAGCCGTTCCAGTTTGGTCATGTAATCGTGTTCGTTAAAGTAGGTTACGCATTGGTTCTGCAGCGTTTTGCGTTTATCGGCTGTTAAAGGGTTTTGAAGATGCCTTGATATGGCTTCGCTAAGCTGATCCAGATCGTCGGGATCAATAGCTTCGCCCAGCTCGCCGTTGCGTATGGCATCCACACTGCCGTCAACGTTCCCGCAAATAACCGGCAGCCCGCAGGCCATCGCTTCAATAAATACTATACCAAAACCCTCTTTTTTACTTGGTAAAACAAACAAATCGGCCAGTAAAAAATGCTCGGCCAGTTCCTGCTCGTCAATAAAGCCGGTAAGGATGATCTGATCTTTAACGCCATATTCATCAATCAGCTTCTGGATGCGGATTTGTTCCTGCTGATCATATTTGCCCGAGAGTACGTATTTTATTTGAGGGAACTTTGTTTTTAAATGATTTAAAGTTCTGATCACCTGGTCGTAACCTTTATATTGCTCGGTACAGGCCAGGCGGGTTAATGAAAAAATAATAACATCGTCGTGGTTCAAACCGTAGCGCCGTAATAGTTTTTCGGGTTTGGCAAAGGCATGCGGCAACTGCATAAAAGGATCGATGGCATTGTTAAGCACAACGCATTTTTTCTCGCTGATGCCATGCCTGCTCACCATTTGCTGCATGGTAAAATTGCTCACGCAAATCACCTTATCGCAGTTATTGAGCAATGCCCGCTTAAAAAAAGAAAGAGGTCGCCAAACCTCAATACCGTGGGCCACCAGCCAAATTTGGCAGTGCGGATTAATGAATTTTAATATGTGGCCAAGGATAGCCAGGTTAACATGGCTTAAAATAGCTACATCCAGTATTACGGGGTTAAAAATGGTTTTTAAAACAAAGCTCACCCGGTTAATACCAAAGCCTTTAAAACAGGCCGGAGGTAGATATTGCTGCATCAAATCGGTTTGCTTATCATAAGCCGACCATAGTTCAAAGCGCCATTTATTTTTCAAAGCCACCCGGTACAGCGAATGCCCAAGCGTGCGGGTCATTTTTTGAATGCCGCCTGTAGCACCAAAGGTTTGCAAAGTAAACAGGGTTACTTTTTTAGCCATGATTTTGTACCTGGTACAAGGCAAACGCCTTAGACCAGTGCAGGGTATTGGTTTTAAATTGCTGTATAATGTTTTGGGCTTTTTTACCCTTGTACATGTTTACATTGCTAATCTGCTCATGCTCGCGCATCCATTTTTGCAGCGGGAATGTAAATCCCATTTTCGGTCGGTTCCAGATCTCGGGCGGGATGAGGCTGCTGAAGCTATCTATCAACAGTTTTTTAGGTTGCCCGGCATTAAACCTGATTGCCGGTGCAATACGATGAGCCGCGTTGGTAAAATCCTCATCCAAAAAAGGCACGCGCGCTTCAAGGCCGTGGTTCATGCTCATCACATCGGTATCGCGAAGCAGCTGGTTTTGCATGTACAGGTTGGTTTCAAACCAGGACGCTTGTTCCTCGTTGTAGCTACGTGGTGCTCCGGTGCCCGGCGAGGCAAACAACACATCGTTGATATGCCGGGTATCAGTATCCAAAATAGCTGCAATATCGCCCCGCGAAAACAAGCCTCTTAATGCAAGGTAGTCCGCCACAGGATGATCTACACTTAGAAAACTCAGTTTTTTATAATGATCGGGCGCAAAACTGCTGAACGCCGAAAATACTTTTGACGGCAGCTTGCGTAAATAGCCCAGGTACTTTATGCGGTTAAATGATGGGTACCCACCAAAAAGTTCGTCGGCCCCAATACCTGATAGTACCGCTTTTAAGCCGTCGTCATGAGCGTATTTGCTGATAAACCAACTGTTTATACCGTCTGTAGTGGGCAGATCCATGGCGGCAATGATCTGCGGAAAAAAAACTTCAAAATCGCTTTGTGTTACCAGGTGCGAAAAGTTTTGCCCGCTTATTTTATTGTTGATGATTTGCTGATAGCCCCGCTCATCATAGCTTTTTTCATCAAAAAATATCGAGATGGTTTTAAGCTGCTCTTTTTTATATTGATTAGCCAGCAGCGTGATCAAACTTGAATCGATACCTCCGCTTAAAAATACACCGATAGGAGCATCAGCAATCAGCTGCCTTTTTACGCCTGCTTTAAGCGTACCGGCAATGAGTTGCCGGGCTTCAGTAATATCAGTTATCTGCGTTACTGTATCTGCAGTTTGATAGCTGCTGATGGTATACCGGGCACTTGCATGTTCCCATAGTAAAAAATGCCCTTTAGGTAAGCTGAAAACATTTTTCAGCGTGGTATATGGTTCGGGGATATGGCCAAATGCTAATAACCTGATCTGCCAGTCCTGGTCGTTTTCATCACCCAAGCCAGCCGCTTTAAATGCCCGTACCTCCGATGCAAAACTTAGCGTTTGGTTTGTTGTGGAGTAATACAAAGGCTTTATACCCGCCGTATCCCGCACCAGGTAGGTTACTGCTTTTGCAACATCATACAGGGCAAAGGCAAACATGCCCCTGAATTTTGAAAAAGCTGCGGTGCCCCAATAAAGGTAAGCCTGCAAAATAACCTCCGTATCAGTGCCTGATTTAAATTGTGCACCAAGTTTTATAAGTTCGGCTTTCAGTTCGGGGTAGTTATAAATTTCGCCATTGAAACTGATCCATGCTTTTTGGCCGGCATCCACCATGGGTTGATGCCCGTTGCGGCTCAGATCAATGATGGATAAACGCCGGTGACCGAAAGCCAGCCCTGCTGTTTCATCATAAAAAACTCCCTCATCGTCCGGGCCGCCGTGTTGCTGCGCCCCGCACATCGATTTTACTTTAATCCGGATTTCGCCGGAGGGTACCCTGCCGGAAACAATTCCGGCTATGCGGCACATGGTTGGTTGGTTTTCATAGCTTCGCCCCGTAAGTCACAGTGTGTTTTTGTAACTTATTAGTTATTAAAAGTTTATGCTGCGGGGGTCACAAACGCAAGTATCTATCTAATATGGTCGCAAATAATAAAATATAATCTACAGACCCAAACAATTTTCTGTTTTTAAAAGCGCTCAATAAGCGAGGCTGCAACATGCACAATAATGGAATAACCGATAGTTTCAAGGCGCAGGATCAGTTGTTTTTGCGATCTGCGCGATACCACTTCGCCCGTCATCCCTTTCAATGCCCCTGCCTTGATGATGATCTTTTCGCCCGGTTGTAAATCCTCTTCTGTTATCTCCAGTTCGTAGGGGCTTGCCATCAGCAATTTAAGCTCGCTGATCTGTTTATCCGGCATAACGGCAGGCTTGCCCGAAAAATAAAGAAAGCGTGCAATGCCTTTGGTCATCAATACCTCGGCCTGTTCGTGCTCGGCAATGTTCACAAACAGGTACGATTTTATGAATGGCTCCTCAACCCACTTTTTACGATCGCTCCATTGCTTAAGTTGGCGATGGAGGGGTAAATAAGCGTTGATGCCTTTAGTTAACAATGCTTCGTATGCTTTTTTTTCGGCCCTTGGGTTGGTGTAAACCGGGTACCATTTGTTTACTGCCATACGCAATTTCTGAAACAGTGTTTATCGGCCGGTTAATTTAAAACCAGCGTTTGGGGTTCCACCATTTTTTCTTTTCATCATCAAGGTAATAGCCCGAGCCTTCGTAGCCGCTGTAATCCGAATAATAGTAATAGCGCGAGCCGGTGTACTCGCCGGTAAACTTGGTGGTGTAATACCTTGAGTGCAGCAGGTCTTCTTCAAAGGCATTTAAAACAATCACCGTGTTGTCCAGCTGGTATTCCTGCGCTATGCGCTGCGGTACCGTGGCTGCATAAAATTTTGATTTGCCCGAGCGGATCACAAACACATTGATATCGCTCATCCTGATAAGCGGGATAGCATCAGATACCAGGCCGATAGGGGCTGTATCGATCATGATTACATCGTACCTTTTTTTCAGTTGTTCAACCAGGGTGTGCATCCTGTTGCTGTGCAATAACTCGGAAGGGTTGGGCGGCACCGGGCCCGAAACAATAAAATCAAGATTGTGCTGCGTGTCTGAGTGAAGGATAATATCATCTACCTCGGCCTGGTGTGCCAGATAACTCGTTAAGCCAACATCGTTAGGCACCTGGAAAGCTTTATGCAAACGCGACCGCCTTAAATCGGCAGCTATCAGTATCACCTTTTTATCAATAAGTGCAAGCGTGCTTGACAGGTTCACGGCCACAAACGATTTTCCTTCGCCGGCTACTTCCGATGTAATGCAGATCACCTTGTTGGCTTTTTCTGATGCAAGGAAGCTGAGGTTGGTACGCACCGAACGTACTGATTCGGCAAAAATGGATTTGGGCTTGCTAACCGCGAGGGCCTGCTTGCTGTTTTCATCAACACTGTCGGGAAACTTCCTGATCACCCCGATTATCGGTATGGAGGTGAGGCTTTCGATAGTTTCCTTATCATAGATGTAAGGATTTAACACCCTGATCAATACAATCATCCCCAAACCTATGGCCAAACCTAAAATAATGGCGGTGCGGTGAATGCTTTGATCGTTGGGCGAAACGGGGGTAAAGTTAGGCTGTGCAAGCTCAATAATGGTTGCTCCCGGCAGGATGCCGGCACGGCTGATCTGCGCTTCGAGCTTTTTTTCGGACAGGAAGGAGTAAACCTTATCGTTAATTTCAAAATCGCGCTGCAGGCTTACCATATCGCGCTGGGCCGCGGGGAGGGCCGCAATGGTGGAATTAACCGCGCCCAGCTGGCTATCAAGATATTGAATGTTTTTTTCAATGCCCGATTTAATTTGCCTGATATTATTGAGGGCGGTGTTTTTAATTTGTAAAATACTTTGGTTGATGTTTTGAATGGGCTGCGAATCGGCATTATAGGTAGATAGCAGCCCGGCCCGCTCGGCTATCAGGTTGTCTAAACGGGTTACAAGCGCTTCGATAGATGGCAGGTTGGTTCCGCCTACGTTAAAATTGAGCGTCACGTTGGCTTTTTCCTTGCTGATTTGCTCAATAAGCTGGTTAAGTGCAATGAGCTGTATTTTTAACAGCGTTTTGTTCGATTCAATTTCGGCGGCTTTGGTGGCCGAAGTGCTTGAAGCCGATGCCACATCAAGAATCTTTGTTTTTTTCTTATAGCTTGCAATCGAACTTTCCGAGCCTTTTACCTCAGTTGAAAGGTAAGCCAGCTGGCTGTCAATAAAATCAATCATTTGCGAAGCCGATTGTGCTTTTTGATTACGATCGAAGGCCAGATACTCGTTCATAATGGCGTTTAACATATCGGCGGCAAACTGCGGGTTCGAGTCGGTTTCCTGTATCGAAATAATGTTCGAGTTTTTTGCCGTTTCGCCGGCGTACAGCCCGCTTTGCACCCGGCCTATAAAATCTTCAGGAATGTTAAACCTGAAAAGGTATATGGTTTTTGAAGGAATAACGCCGGGATATTTTATCCTGAAGCTGGTATTGCCTATCACCACCAGGCTGCCGTAATTATGGTTGTTTTGTATATCCTTACCATTAAGTTGATAACTCAGATTATAAGTTTGCTGGTTAATGGGTTTAAAAGTAATAAGACTATGGTAAAAATTAAGACTATCAAATTTCACCAGGCTAATATCCAGTGGTTTTTGCGGGTAGCTTTCGGTTGTACGTACTCTGCCCGATATGTAAAAGCTTGTGCGGTAATCAATATCCTTAATGGCTGTTAACACCAAACTGCGGCTGGTTAATACAGAGGTAATGCTTTGTATTTTTGATTGCCCACGCTCGGGGGTGGTCATCACCGTAATCAGATCAGATATTTCTGATTTTTTTTCTTCAATTTTTAAGGTGCCCGATGTGGCATATATTTTTGGCGTGTACCATAAATAGGTATAGGATATAGCCGAAGCTATAATTACCGATGCCGCTATCCAATACCAGCGGCTAACCAGTATTTTACCGATTTTAAAATAATCAATTTCCTGGTTGGGCAGCTTTCTCTGTACTTTCTCTAATTCTTCCATTTACCGATGCGAGAGCGTTAAAATAATTAATGCTGTATTAAGCAACAGCAATACAGGTTGCGAAATAATGGATAGGTTTTGCAGTTTTTCGTTACGTATAGCGCGTTTGTTTTGTGCAATATAAATAACATCTCCGTTTTGAAGGATGGCGCGCGGGTCGTTTATTGACTGGAGATCCCTGAGGTTAATTTCGGTTACATCAGGATTAAGCTGATCGCCCCTTATTATTTTTACATTTGCTTCATTGGCTTTTTCTGTAAGCCCCCCTGCCTGGCCTATCATTTCTACCAAAGTAGTGCGGTCTTTAGTTAAGGGATAATTTCCCTGGCTTTTTACCTCGCCAAGCAAGGTTACTTTCAGGTTAACTATTTTTACCTCAATTATAGGGTCTTTTAAAAGATTTTTACGATAAAGATCTTCAATTTGTTTTGCTGCCTCGGGCCGGGTGAGGCCTGCAACCTTAATATGGCCGATAACCGGGAGGGCAACAGTACCATCATCTTCAACCTGGAAGGTTTGCCCCGGCGTGTTTGACGCGCCTCCGCCTCCGTTGTTTTGGCCCGGATTGGGCGATTCATCAACAATATATTTTATGTTTTGCAGGTTTTTTATTTGCAAAATATCCTGCGGTTTAATGCGATAACTGCCTGTTACTGCATCACTGCGTTTGGCAACAGTATCTGTAGTAGATATTTTTTGCTCAAAAAGATACTGGTATTGCTTATGGCCGCAGGATGATAATATTAAAAATGTACAGATAATCAAATAGATAGATATATAATTTCGCATATTTAACTTTAAAGTTCTGGTAATATTTAATATAATTAGGCTGTAAGCTCAAAATTACATAATTTGCGGCTATAAATACCGTGTATTTTACCCAAAGTTGTAAGGTTGAAAATCTCGCTCATCACTATAGTTTATAATGCCCAGGATACCATTAAAAGATGTATCGAATCGGTTATCGGGCAAAATTATCCCGATGTGGAGTATATTATTATCGATGGCGGCTCAACCGACAACACCCTGCAAATAATTAACCAGTATCGCCCGCACATTCACGTTTTGGTATCCGAACCGGATAAAGGCATATATGATGCCATGAATAAAGGCATTGCCCTGGCCACCGGCGAAATTATTGGTACCCTTAATGCCGACGACTTTTTTAATACTGATGATGTTCTATTGTCGGTAGTGCAGGCATTTACCCTTCAGGATACCGAAATTGTGTATGGAAACCTGCATTTTGTAAATCCGGAAGGCAAAATTATCCGTAAGTGGCACAGCAGGCAGTGTGGAAAAACTTCCTTTAATTGGGGTTTTATGCCCCCGCACCCCACTTTTTACTGCAGGCGGCATTTGTTTAAAAAACTGGGTTTTTATCAGCTTGAATATGGTTCGGCCGGCGATTACGAGCTGATGGTAAGATTTATGCATAAACATAAAGTCGAAAGCTTTTATTTAAATAAAGTAATGGTTAAAATGCAAATTGGGGGGGTAAGTAATAAAAGCTTAGCAAACCGTGTTAAAGCCTGGTTATTTGATTTTAGAGCTATGGAGAAAAACGGGGTAAGGTTTCCGGCAGTAGCCCTTGCCTTAAAGCCGCTAAGAAAAATCTATCAATTTCTTTAATTATAGGTTAACCTTTGTTTCCTATATCCGTACAAAAGGTTGTAGAATGAAAAAGCTGATTAATAGAAATACCTTGTAGCATATGCTTGAATTTTTACGCTCTTATCATTTTGTTTATAATGTGCTTATTGTTGTTTTTTCAACTGCAATCACGTTATTATGTATCCCCTCTATATTACACGTTGCCCGCGCCAGGCATTTATATGATGATGTTGGCCATTTCCGCAAGCAGCATGATCATGGCATACCGCGTTTGGGCGGCGTAGCTATTTTTGTAAGCTTTACCATTACCGCCTTATTATTTAGTATTATTGATAAGTCATTACCCCTGAGTTTCCTGCTTACGGCCTGCATTATATTGTTTGCCATGGGTTTAAAAGATGATCTTTCGGGCGTAAACTCAAGTACCAAATTCCTTATCCAGTTTGTTGTTGCTGCTATTCTGGTAATTCCGGGCAATATCCGCATTACAAGCATGTATGGTATTTTTAATATTTCTACCCTGCCCTATATTCCCAGCGTAATATTGTCTGTGCTGGGCATTATGCTCATCATTAATGCATTTAACCTGATTGATGGTATTGATGGCCTGGCTGCAACAACCGGTATTATTGTTAACAGCGCTTTTGCAGCCTTGTTTATTTATATGGAGCAATACGAGCTGGCAGCTATATCGCTGGCCATGGTTGGTGCTATTGCAGGCTTTTTAAGGTATAATATTACGCCTGCTAAAATATTTATGGGCGATACAGGAGCATTGCTTATTGGTCTGTTATCGGCCGTAATGGCTATTAAATTTATGGAGCTGAGCAAAGTTTCGGCGGGTAAATTACCTTTTACTTTTACGGCTCCTGCGTTAACCATTGCTATATTGATAGGGCCGGTTTTTGATACGCTGAGGGTATTCACGCTCCGCATTTTAAAAGGCAAATCTCCCTTCGAGGCAGATCGTAATCATATCCATCACCGCATACTACAACTTGGTTTAACGCATTTGCAAACCACCATGATACTGGCCGGTATCAATATCGTATCTATTGTTGTGGTACTGACGTTAACAGAGGTTAGCAATTCATTACTTATTGTATTGATCCTGCTTCTTTCAGTATTCTTTAACTGGATGATCACTTTTTTTATCCGCTCCAAAGAACGGGAGAACCTGGCGCTGCGCAACCTGTTTGTATAGCTTTTTCATGCCGGGCATAGTGTAAGCACTGTGTAGTATTCCGTTAAAATAAGCCCGTATAAGTTGTATGTTCAGTAACTTTGTTGCTTTCTGAGCATATCATGAACATAGCTATAAACGGATTTGGCCGGATAGGCCGTATTTTTTTAAGGAATATTTTAGCGCAGCCAGAGATCCGCGTGGTTGCCATTAATGATCTGACCGATACGCAAACCCTTGCGCATTTATTAAAATATGATTCTGTTCACCGGGGCTTTAAGGGTACGGTTGATTTTGATGACAATAACCTCATTATAAACGGCAAAAAGATACAGGTACTGGCCGAACGCGATCCGCTTAAGCTGCCCTGGGCTACCCTTAACATCGATTTGGTAATTGAATCGACAGGTAAATTCACCTCCCGGGCCGGGGCCGGAATGCACTTAACCGCCGGTGCTAAGCAGGTAGTCATCTCCGCCCCATCCTCAGATAAAAGTGTGCCTACGGTTGTATTGGCTGTTAACGATGATACAGTCGATCTGCAGGCGTCCATACTGTCGAACGCCTCATGTACAACTAATAACGTGGCTGCCATGGTAAAAATACTTGATGAAAACTGGGGGATTATTGATGGCTATATCACCACCGTACACTCTATGACAGGGGATCAAAATCTGCACGATGCACCGCATAAAGACCTGCGCCGGGCACGAGCCGCCTCGGCATCCATCATCCCTACCACTACAGGCGCGGCCAAGGCTATAACCGCTATTTTTCCGCATTTAGACGGCCGGCTTGGCGGTGCCGGGATCCGCGTACCGGTACTAAACGGTTCACTGACTGATTTTACCTGTAGCCTCAAAAAACAACCCTCCATAATAGAAATTAACGAAGCCTTTAAACAAGCCGCCGCCGGCCCGATGAAAAATGTGCTGGAATATACCGAAGATCCGATCGTATCAACAGACATCCTCGATAACCCGCACAGCTGCATTTTTGATGCCCAGCTTACCTCTATTGTTGGCGGACTGGTAAAAGTGGTTGGCTGGTACGATAATGAAATGGGTTACAGCAGCCGCCTGGCCGATTTGGTGATGAAGATTGCTGAGTTGGAAAAAACAGCCGGCGTGAAAAGTCCCTATCTTCCGGAGAGGGATTTAGGGTGAGGCTAAACAATAAAGCCCTCCTGCTTTCACAGTGACGGCTTTGTCAGTTAATAGGTGTTAATTATTTTTTGTAAAGAATAGTAGCCGTTGTTTTGGTAGTATCCGAGTTTTTGCCATTGATATAGTAGTATGATGAAAAGCCAATCACCTCGCTGGTTTGCTTCATTATATTGGTTTGCGCTTCAACAGCAAGGCCGTTTTGTTTATAGGCTTTCGAAAATATAATCAGTCTTTCAAATACCAGTCTGGTGAATTTTTTACCATCAATAGTTACCGTAGACGCTGATTTAATAGCCACATTATTTAGGTTGTCGTCCAGGTAGTTTGTTGCCAACTGATTTTCTTTGTTAACTGTGGTGAAACTAAAGTTTGCGAGGCTTGATTTAGAGAAATCTTCTTTAAAATGTATTGCCGATGAGTTTTGATAATCATCAGGATTTAACAGCAGGTTTACTTTTTCGGTATAATTTAAATAAAGGGTATCGTTGCTTACTTTGGTATTTACCTCTTGTATGGCAATATCAAGTTTTACTGGTGCCGATGCGGTGCCCGAACCTGAACCTGAACCTGAACCCGACTCCGTATTGGTGTTATTTCCCTTTGAAGGGTTAGGTACTACATCATTTAATTTTTTACAGCTATAAAGGCTTGTAGTTACGGTAGCGGCTATCAATAGGCGTGTAATAAATTTTTTCATGTCAATTTTAATTATCAGGGTTTTTGCAAGGTATTTTGCAACAACTATGCCTTACTCCTTTTGGGTGTGAATACTAATTGAGAGGTAAAATATTTTAACTATCAGATTGAATGTTTAACCGCATATTGCAAATTGTGGCGTGTAATTGTTGATTTAGTGGGATAAAAATTCCCCACTCGTTTATTTTTTTCATTTTTGCCCACATGATAAAGTTTATAAAGGTTGATGAACTGTTGCAGCTGCGCAACGAAGTGTTGCGTAATGGGGTGCTTACACCCGATGAATGCCGTTTCCCATCAGATAACGTAGATGGAAATTTTCATTTGGGTTATTTTATAAATGATGAACTGGCCTGCATTGCTTCATTCCATCCCCAGGCTTATGGTGATTATACCGGCACCGGCTACCAGCTAAGAGGAATGGCCACCACCGAAAAATACCGCGGCCAGGGTCTGGGCAATCAACTTGTAAAATTTGCTTTAAATTATTTGCGTCAACAGGGGGCAGATTACCTGTGGTGTAATGCCCGCGAAAAGGCTGTACGGTTTTATGAAGGGTTAGGACTTGAAATTATTTCGCCCCAATTTGAGGTGCCAGGCATTGGGCCGCACTATGTAATGTATGTTAAAATAAAATGAAATTTTGCCGGTTTTTAGCAGCTTTTTTACTTTTTCCTTAAGAATTTAGAATTAAAATGCTGAATTTGCGCCCGTCCAATACAATGACCCTTTAATAAGTATGAAAACAGTAGATCAAATTAGTTTTGCCGGTAAAAAAGCCCTTATCCGGGTTGATTTTAACGTGCCTCTTGATGAAAATTACAATATAACCGACGATAACCGCATGACGGCTGCTTTGCCAACCATCAAAAAAATCCTTAAAGATGGCGGTAAAGTTATCCTGATGTCGCACCTGGGCAGACCAAAAGATGGTCCGACAGAAAAATATTCATTAAAGCACCTGGTGCCTCATTTATCCGATCTGTTGGGTCAGCAGGTTCAGTTTGCCGATGATTGCATTGGCGAACAGGCTGTTGAAAAAGCGAAAGCTTTAGGCAATGGCGAGGTTTTATTGTTAGAGAATCTGCGTTTTTATAAAGAAGAAGAAAAAGGTAACGTTGAGTTTGCCGAAAAGCTTTCAAAATTAGGCGATGTTTACGTAAACGATGCTTTTGGTACAGCACACCGTGCCCACGCTTCAACTGCCATCATCGCACAGTTTTTCCCTGAAGCCAAATACTTCGGTTACCTGATGGCTGCCGAGCTGAACAATGCCGAAAAAATATTGAACGATGCCCCTAAGCCATTCACAGCTATTATGGGCGGTTCGAAAGTATCTGATAAAATTGAACTTATTGAGCGTTTGCTTGATAAAGTTGACAACCTGATTATCGGTGGTGGCATGGCTTATACCTTTGCCAAAGCTGATGGCGGCGAAATTGGTACTTCGCTGGTTGAAATGGATAAACTTGACCTGGCCCTGAGCCTGAGGCAAAAAGCAAAAGAAAAAGGCGTTAACCTGTTATTGCCTTTAGATAATATCATTGCCGACGCGTTTTCGCCAACTGCCAACACAGATATTGCTAAAACCGGCCAGATCAAAGCAGATTGGATGGGCCTGGATATCGGTCCTGAAACGGTTGAGCTGTTTAGCAAAGTGGTTGAAGAATCAAAAACCATTTTATGGAACGGCCCGATGGGAGTGTTTGAAATGGAAAAATTTTTAGGCGGTACCAAAGCCATTGCACAGGCTGTAGCTAAAGCTACCGAAAACGGTGCCTTTTCGCTGATTGGTGGTGGTGATTCGGCCGCAGCTGTAGCTAAATTCGGCATGACCGATGAGGTAAGCTATGTATCAACCGGTGGTGGTGCTTTGCTTGAGTATATGGAAGGTAAAGAATTGCCGGGCGTTAAAGCAATTAACGACTAATTATTTAATGCATTATATTAATGAAGGCCCGGTTGTGATAAACAATCTGGCCTTCTTTGCATTAGTTTAAATATAAAATATGGCTACCGATATCAGCATCCGTCCGTTTATTGAGGCCGACAGGCAGAGGCTCAGCGAAATTTATCTGCTTTGCCGCATCCAGGCATTTTATTGGTGCGATAGTGAGCAGTTTCATCTCGAAGATTTTAATGCTGATACCGAAAGTGAAGAGGTATATGTGGCCTTATCGGGCAATGAAATAGCCGGTTTTATTGCCGTTTGGATTCAGGATTCATTTATTCATCATTTGTATGTTGATGCTGCTTATAGGGCCGGTGGAATAGGGAAGGCGTTATTGGCAATGGCGGTTGAAAGGTATCCTGCACCGCTTAAGTTGAAATGCCTTGTTAAAAATGAAGCGGCTTTTAGCTTTTACAAGTCACAGGGTTGGCTGGTTGTTGGTGAGGGGAGTGATGATTTGGGGGATTATTATTTGATGGAGTATCGATAAGCCGAAGCTGCGGCTGATTGGTTTTTCATTTAAAAATCTTAACTTTATATAAAAAGAGAGCCATGCCGGAAGTTGTTGTAAAATATAAAAAAACAAAAACCCTGAAAATATTAAAGCAGTTAGCAGAGTATCTTGATTTTGAGGTGTCGGATCCGAAAAATAAAGCTTTTAAGATAAAGGGCATAACCATCACGCCCGGCGAGGGCGTTATCAATAATTCGGAAATGGAAGCAATTTTTTCAGATAGAAATTTAGATGCTGCTGAATTAAGAAGAAAAGCGTGGCAACGAACAAAGTAATCTGCGACACCGATGTGCTAATTGACTATTGGAATACTAATGAGGTTAGGCACGTAGCCACCAAGCAGATCATTGACAATATAATCGGCCGAAATAATGTTTGGATATCTGCAATAACCCAAATGGAGCTTCTGGTTGGCGCTTTTAATAAAGCAGAGTTAGTAAAAATCAATAAAAATATTAGTACGTTTACAGTGATTGGCATTGGCGACGAGATTGTTAGCAATGCTGTTCAGCTTATTAAACACTATTCCTTAAGCCCACGGTTTAGCCTTGCCGGATGCTATTATTGCAGCAACTTCTATAGAATTAGATTTGAAGCTTTTTACTTACAATGTAAAGGATTATAAATTTATCGACAGCATTAAATTATTTGAAACGGTAAATAAAATATAAGTGTAAACCATTGTTTTCAGTACTTCAAAACTTTAGCCATTAATAATAAAAGATTATTTAGCTAAAAAACAACGGCCAGTCCTGCCTGTCATTTCAGATTTCATAGATGAGATGGTTTGACGTTAAAAAAACAATGATTTTAGTTGATTTATATACGGAGAATTACATAGGAGAACTGGAGGCTGTTTTAGTTGAAAGGAATTGGTCTGATCAGATAATTTACGAGTTGAAATTATTTCAAGCTGATTTTAACAGCATTGTCGATTGGATCCCTTATAATGAAACCTCACATTCTGAAAACCCGGTACGAATCTTAAATCTCGATTTGAAATGGGGGGCTGATTTTTCACAAGTTACGAGACTCCAGGAATTTTATGATCAATTAGTGATGATTGAAAATGATTATAACTCTGAAGATGCTGAAGTTTATCATGCTATTAAAGATATATGTTGGTCCACGCTTCAGCATAATAACAGGCTGTTTATTAAAATAAATAGTTAGTTTGTAGAGGCACAAGTCATCCCAGCCTCATCCCGCCCACAAGACTTGCGCCAGACGCGTGGATAATTCGGATAACTGTGACCCTCCCTGAAAAATATCGTGTGAAAATTCTTTGTTACCATATATCGAATATCCAATTGCTTTTTGCCCTTTATACTTTAATAAACTACTTTTGATTTGACTGATAAAATTTTATGAAGAAAAATCTACTTTTTGCTTTCTGCCTTTTGCTTTCAGCCTTAGGCGCGTTCGCTCAGCCAAAATCGCCTGATGCGGAATATATCAAAGCCAATTATCAAAAATACGAGTATCAAATCCCGATGCGCGACGGTAAAAAACTGTTCACATCAGTATACGTACCCAAAGATCAAACCAAAAAATATCCCTTCATGATGGACCGTACGCCCTACAGCGTTGCACCTTACGGTACCGAACTGTACAAAGGCAGCCTTGGTCCATCACCATTATTCGCGCACGATGGATACATTTTTGTTTACCAGGATGTACGCGGCCGCTGGATGAGCGAAGGTATTTATGAAGAGATGACCCCCGAAAGGGAAGATCATAAAACCAACAAGGATGTTGACGAAGGCACCGATACCTATGATACTATCGACTGGCTCCTGAAAAACATTCCGAACAACAATGGCAAGGTAGGGGTATGGGGTATTTCGTATCCCGGCTTTTATACCACAACTGCCTTGCTAAGCCGCCACCCTGCATTAGTGGCCGCCTCGCCGCAGGCACCAATTGCCGATTTATACCGCGATGATGCTTTCCATAACGGCGCCTTTATGCTGGTTGCCAACTTTGGTTTTTATCCCGGCTTTACCAACAGGCAGGATGATAAGCCAACCCAGCGCCGCGGCAAAGGTTTCGACCCTGGTACCGAAGATGGTTATGATTTTTTCCTGAAAATGGGTTCGGTAAAAAACTCCAATACAAAATACTATAAGGATACTATCCGCCTGTGGAATGAAATGCTGGATCACCCTAATTATGATCAGCATTGGAAAGACCGCAATGTGCTTTATCACCTTCACGATATTAAAACGGCCGTGCTGGTAACCGGCGGCTGGTATGATGCCGAAGATTTATATGGCGCCATCAATACCTACAAAACTTTGGTAAAAGAGAATCCTAAAACACCGGTGTATTTTGCCATGGGCCCATGGGTACATGGTGGTTGGGCCAGGGGAGAGGGCGATCATTTAGGTGATGTTGGCTTTGGTGGTCCTACCGGTCCGTTTTATCGTGAAAAAATTGAGTTTAACTTCTTCAGCCATTATTTAAAAGGAACCGATCTGGATTTGAAACCGGTATCAACTTTTGAAACAGGTGCTAACGAGTGGAAAAACTACAACACCTGGCCGCCAAAAGAATCGACAGAGAAAAACCTTTACTTTTTACCGGGTGGCAAGCTGTCGTTTACTGCTCCGGCAACAGTTGCCAATACTTTTGATGAATTTGTATCCGATCCTAAAAAACCGGTGCCGTTCATCAACAGCATTGATATGGACATGAAGCGCGAGTACATGACCGCCGATCAGCGTTTTGCTTCGCAACGTCCGGATGTATTGACCTATCAAACCGGGGTGTTGGATAACGACGTAACCTTAGCCGGTAATATCTGGGCTAATTTAAAGGTATCAACCACAGGCACCGATGCCGATTGGGTAGTAAAGGTGATTGACGTTTATCCCGATTCGACAAAAAATACCAAATGGGCAGGTAAGGATGTGTACCTGAGCGGCTACCAGCAAATGGTACGCAGCGAGGCTATGCGTGGCAAATTCCGCAACGGTTTTGATAAACCGGAAGCTTTTGTGCCCGGTAAAGTAACCCCGGTAAATTTCGAACTTCAGGATGTGTTGCACACCTTTAAAAAAGGCCACCGCATTATGGTGCAGGTGCAAAGCACCTGGTTCCCGCTTATCGACAGGAATACCCAGCAGTTTCAGGATATTATGAAAGCTAAGGATACCGATTTTAAAAAGGCCACGCACAGGGTTTATACCTCAAAAGCAAGCCCGAGCTATTTAAAAATAAGAGTAACCGAGTAAGCAAATTTTATAAAACGCAACAAGCCCCGTGAATTTTCATGGGGCTTGTTGCGTTTACAGGGTGATGTGCGTAAATCATTATAAAACAATTGCCATGTATAAATATTTGTTTCTTTTGTTGCTGATAGCCTTAATGCCGGCTTGTAAAAAACATAACCAAAATGGGTGTCCGGCTAAAGCCTGTACCTATGTGTTTGCTTCTATTTCAGTAAATTTTGTTGATAAGGATGGAAAACCGGTGCCGGCAAAAGATGTAAAAGCGATTAACAAGCGTACCGGCAAGCAAATTATCGCAAGCAGTAACGGTCCCGCGGTTCCGGGTGTTGGCCCCAATATTTTCACCATCGCTACGGATAACAATAAAAATGAATTTTCTGCTGATGGCGATGATGTGGAACTTACTGCTACCAATGCTACAACTAATCAAACTAAAATCACGTTGTTCAAAATTTCGGGAGGCTGCAACTGCCATATTGATAAAGTGTCTGGGCCAGAGAAGATTGTGCTTGAATAGATACAGACCGGCGTTTGTGTGGTTGTTGTTATTTAAACTAATTATAAATAAAGCTTGCAGATAGCGTTCGTTTTTTTACTTTTGCGCTTAATTAGACTCAATCTAAATAAAAATGCAAAAAAACTTATACCACTACCTGCACAAAATTACACTCCTTGTTTTATTTCTCTGTTCTGCAATACTGATAGCAAAAGCCGAAGATGACGGCAGCAACGGCAAAATAACCGGCGTTGTTAAAACCAGCGACGATAAGCCTGCTTCATTCGTAAACGTAGCCATTAAAGGCCTTAACAAAACCACCACCACTACTGATAATGGTACTTTTGCCTTTAATAACGTAAAACCCGGCACCTATACGCTGGTAGCATCATACGTTGGTGCCAAAACCGAAGAGCAATCGGTTACGGTTTATGCCAACAAAACTACCACGGTTACTTTTAAGCTTAACGAAAGCTCGGCCCAGCTGGATGAGGTTGTGATCTCATCAACCAAAACCATTAACCGTAAAAAACTGAACATTGGCAAAATGAACGTTGCGCCGATGGATCTGCCGCAAAGCGTTACCGTAATTGGTAAGGACGTACTTGAGCAGCAGCAATCACTGCGTTTAAGCGATGTGATTAAAAACGTAAACGGCGTATACCTATACAGCGCACGCGGTAATACCCAGGAAACTTTTGCAGCCCGCGGTTATAACTTCGGCAGTACCAATATGTTTAAAAACGGCTTCCGTGTTAACTCGGGCGTAGTACCTGAAATCAGCTCATTGGAGCGTGTGGAAGTATTAAAAGGCAGCGCTGCCTTATTATACGGCAACGTTGCACCGGGCGGCATCCTGAACATGGTAACCAAAAAACCATTGTTTGAGCAGGGCGGCCAGGTATCCATGACTTATGGCAGCTATGATCTGTACCGCCCATCGTTTGATGTTTACGGTCCGATATCATCCAAACTGGCTTACCGCGTAAACGGCACTTACGAAAATGCTAATAGCTACCGTGATAACGTAAAATCAAAGCGCGAATACATCAACCCATCGTTCTTGTATAAAATAAGTGACAAAACAACCCTGATTGTTGAAGGTGACTACCTGAACTACGATTTTACCCCCGATTTTGGTACCGGCCAAATCAATAACGTAATTGCCAAAGTGCCGCGTAACAGGTATTTGGGTGCATCATGGTCTACCGGTAATACCAAGCAAACTACGGCTACCGCAACTATCAACCACCAGCTTAACAGCTTATGGCAATTAAGCGGCGGCTTCTCATACCAGCACTTTAACCGCCAGTACCAAACCACCGAGCGTGTATTGCCCGATGCCAACGGCGATTGGGGCCGTACTCTTAACCGTGCCGAAACGCTGGAAGATTATTACACCGGCCAGTTTAACATTACCGGCCAGTTTAACACCGGCGCAATTAAACACAATATTTTAGCCGGCGTTGATGCCGATTGGTACCGTAACAATGCTTATACTTATGTAGCTACGGTAAACAAAGTATCAAGCAACATTGACCAAAACGGGACTTTACAAAAAGCAACTCGCGATACGATCAATATTTTCGATCCGAATAAATACACCCTCCGTACCGATAAACCTCAGATGAATCCGTTTTACAGCATCCTTACACCCACAAACCGTTTTGGTGCTTATTTTAATGACCTGATCAGTTTGTCGGAAAAATTTAAAGTGTTGGCTGGGTTGCGTTGGTCGTACCAGTATATATCGCCAACCAATGTAACAAGCTATACTAATATTTCCGGTGTAGTGCCGGCGCAGGCAGCAGGTAAAGAAGATAAAGCTTTTTCACCAAGAGTTGGACTTGTTTACAAACCTTTAGACAATACGGCTTTGTTTGCCAGCTACTCCAATTCATTTATAGTAAATACAGGTAGCGATGTAAATGGCAAACCTATCGATCCATCATTGGTTGACCAGTACGAAGTTGGGGTTAAGAATGATTTCCTTAACGGTAACCTGTCGGTAAATTTAACTGCGTACCGTATTAAAAACAATAACCTGGCACAGCCGGCACCCTTCGCCTTAGATGGCGTTACACCGAATACCAATGCTAATATTAAAGTAATAGGCGGGGCTACTAAAAGTGATGGTGTCGAACTGGATATCGCCGGTCATCCGGTTAAGGGTTTGGATATATTGGCGGGTTATAGTTATACCAATGCCAAATACACCAAAGCGGGTACTGCCCCTGGTAGCAATTTTGCAGGTCAGCCTTTGCTGAACGTTCCTAAGCATACAGCAAATACAAGTGTATTTTACACCTTTTACAATGGTGATTTAAAAGGCTTTAAAGTAGGTGCATCTATGTATTACTTAGGTAACCGCGTTGCAGGTAATGCCAATTTGGTTGGCCAACCCCAAACCATTTCGCGCTTGGTATACGTGCCGGGCTTTACCACTGTTGATGCATCTGTGGGTTACAGTTACAAAAAGCTATCCATTATTGGCAAAATATCAAACATTGGCAACGTGCTTAACTACAACGTGCACGAAAATTACAGCGTTAACCCAATACCGCCGCGCCAGTTTTTAACTACGCTAACGTATAAGTTTTAAATAAAGTGATATTGACCGGGTATGATAAACATACCCGGTTTTATAGTTTATAGCCCCATGAAAGTATTTTTCCGCACCATTCATCTTTATTTAAGCCTCGCCGCCGGGGTAATTATTTTTTGCTCCTGCTTAACCGGTACTATGCTGGTGTTTGAAAAGGATATCCAGCAGGCTCTGCACCATAACCGCTATTTTGTAGAGCGGGGGCAAACGCGGATCCCGCTGTCGGCCATCAAAGCAACACTAAAAAACGAATTACCTAAAGCCAAATTGCTCTCGCTAATGGTGTATACCGATCCGGAACGATCGATAGAGGCCAGCGTGTTTTTGCCCGAAAAAAAGGAGAAAAAGGAGGGCGCACCCGCACCGGAAAAAAAAGCCGGAGAAAAAAAAGGCGGCAAAGACGATAAGCCCAAAGAAGCCGACAGGGCCAACCTAACCGTGATGATAAACCCTTACACCGGGCAAATTATTGAACAGTTTAACCGCCGGGAAACATTTTTGTATTCAGTAGAGATGTTTCACCGCTTTTTATTGGGCAAAAGGGATAGTGTAGGCGATTGGGTGATCAGTATTTCAACCCTGTTTTTCCTGGTGATACTAATAACCGGTGTAATACTATGGTGGCCAAAAACCAAAGCCATCACGAAACAAAGGCTCAAAATAAAATGGGATGGCAGCGGTAAGCGCCTCACTAATGATTTGCATATCGTTACCGGTTTTTACACTTCGATATTTTTGATCATTATTTCGGCCTCGGGTTTGGTCATGACTTTTAAATGGGCTAACAATACACTGTTTTTCCTTACGGGATCAAAAGTGGTTGGTAAAGAGGATACCAAAGCGCCTTTATCCGTTTATCAGCCGGGCATTAAAGCTTTAAAGCCGGAGCTTGCCGCAGCTTCACTAAGTGATAAAATTGCCAATGCCGAATCTTATTCGGTTAAGCTGCCAAAAGACACCGCCGCTGCTTATATTTTCAGCGTGCTCAAAAAAGGATCTGTAGAATTGGCAACGGATGTTTATTACGTAGATCAATACAGCGGTAAAATAGCAGGATCGGTTATTTATGCCGATAAAAACCTGGGGCAGCGCATTAGGGGCGTGATCAAACCCATTCATACAGGTTCTATTTATGGCTGGCCCACTAAAATTCTGGCTTTCATAATTTGTTTGGTATCTCTTATTTTCCCGGTAACCGGGGTAATGATGTGGCTAAACAGGATAGGTGTGGGTAAGAAAAAGAAGAAAAAGCCTGTGCGCAGCAGAACGGCAGCTGTTCCGGCTTAGGTAAAAAGCTGCGCTACCGTTTGCATTGGAAGAAACATTTTACCCGAATCAGGAAGTTTAATAAAATCATATTTTGAATAGAAATTTGTCGCGGCTTCGTCAATCGGATCAACTACTACAGCCATTGATCCTATGTATTCAACCGAGGCTGTAAAACTCTTTTTTAAGGCATCGATCAATAGGTATTCTCCTAAACCCTGTCCTTTGTATTGCAGGTCAATGGCCAATCTCCCTAACAGTGTAGCTGGCAGGTTGTAGTAGGATGGGGGCATTTTTTTGCGTAGTTCTTCGGGTATTGCTTCTCTGGCAATGCTGGTGTTGGATAAGGTATAGTATCCAATCACCCTGTTGTTGTCAATTATTGCAGAAACGGCGCAAAGCTTTCTTTTTACATCTTGCCCGGCCTGTTTGTGCAGGTAATTATTTAATTGTTCGTTTCCGCAATCGAAGTTTTTCTTATCAAGCCCGGAGTTCAGTGCTACAATCTGGTATTTCATTAAGCTTACTCAGGTAAATTGTTTAGTAGATTGTAGCGCTCAACAGCTTTTTGCAAATTTCTCCCAGGCTGCTGCGGATTCATGATCGCATCAAAAAAAATCTCTTTATCTCTCTCCGATGCTAAAACAGCTTCGTGTTGTTCGATAATACTTTTTGCTTTTTCATCCGCAGTTGAGATCACAAAATGGCTCAGTGTTCTGTACCCACCTAATTTAGCCGCGCGCTCAAAGGTTTCTTTCTGAGCTAACGTTAGCTTTGTATCGAATCTCGCTTTTTTCTCTGTTGCATCTACTTTTCCCATTGCCTTCGTTTTTAATATTATAAATGTACGGAAAAAATCCGTATTATTAAATGAAATATTTGCGAAACGGTAATTGCGCATCGGCCAGCGTTAGGGATTGTAGTGTAAAAGCCCACAGCGCGGGCGGGCATGCGGGCTGGCAAGGCGAGGACTTGCAACGGAAAGCCCGGGCCGCAGGCAACGCCATAATTCAGTTGGCAGTTTTTAGTTTGCAGCTGGCAGTTGATTGTCTGAATCAGAATTTACAGAATTTTAGAATTAGCAGAATGTTATTGAAGTAATAAATTCTGAGAATTTTTTTAAACTGAAAATTTTGATTCAGACTTTTTTTATTCTGCTCATTCCTTAATTCCCCTAAATTCCGGTTCAGACGAATATTCTGCTCATTCTATCATTCTGAAAATTCTGATTCAGACATTAAATCTGGGATTTTCTCCCACTTTAAAACACATTTTTAATTTACGGCTACGATTAGCTTTAACTACCTGTTTTTTAGGGTTTTTAAAAAAAAATCACAGCCGAAAAAAACTATCAAAAACCCAAAACCAAGCTCGCTAAAAATTGTTGAAAACTTTTAGTGGGGTAAAGTGGTAAGAAGTGGTAAAAGTATTTACTTTTACAGTTAAAAAATTGCCCAAGTCATATAATGTCGTTTCTAACCGGTGAATTTGAGTGTAAGCTTGATCCTAAATTTAGGATGATGATACCGGCTGGCCTAAAGAAAAAGCTCCCCGAGCTTGAAACTGAAGGCCTGGTGATCAATCGCGGGTTTGAAAAATACCTTGTTATATACACTAAAAAGGAATGGGATAAACGACTTGAGGAACTAAGCAAACTTAATGAATACGAAGAGGATAATATAGCCTTTATACGATATTTTACCCGCGGCGCTACCGAGCTTGTGCCCGATGCTGCCGGCAGGGTACTGCTGCCGAAGTTTTTACTGGAGTATGCAGGTATAAAAGGGGAAGTGGTGCTGGCTTGCCAGCTGAATAAAATTGAGGTTTGGGATGCCGATACGCACCGCAAACTGATGGATGATGAACCGGCAAGTTTTGGCGCGCTGGCAAAAAGGGTAATGGGCAACAAAAGTAAGGAGCAGGAATGAGTGAGTACCATGTACCGGTAATGCTGGCGGAGTGCATTGAAGGGTTGAATATTGATCCGGATGGCACTTATGTAGATGTGACTTTTGGGGGTGGCGGCCACTCGCGCGAGATCATGAAGCACTTAGGGCCAAAAGGCAGGCTGATTGCTTTTGACCAGGATGCCGACGCGCAGCGGAATTTGATTGATGACGAACGTTTTGTTTTTGTTGATCAGAATTTCAGGTACCTCAAAAACTTTTGCCGCCTGCACGATGCGCTCCCGGTGAACGGGATCCTTGCCGATCTGGGTGTATCATCGCATCAGTTTGATGAGGCCGAAAGGGGCTTTTCCATCCGGTTTGATGCCGAGTTGGATATGCGTATGAACCAGTTAAGCGATTTAACTGCAAAGCAGGTGGTAAATACCTATTCGGTAGCCGATCTGCACCGGATTTTTGGCATTTACGGCGAAATCCAGAACGCGAAATCGCTGGCTGAAACTATTGCTACTGCGAGGTTGAACGCACCGATCACTACGATTGCCGATTTGAAAAATGTGATCAGTAACCGCATCCCGAAAGGGAAAGAAAATAAATACCTGGCGCAGGTTTTTCAGGCGCTGAGGATAGAGGTTAACCAGGAGCTGGAAGCGCTGAAGGATTTTTTGATGCAATCGGCAGAGGTACTGGCACCGGGTGGCAGGTTGGTGGTAATGTCGTACCACTCGCTGGAAGACAGGCTGGTAAAAAACTTCATCGCCAAAGGTAAGTTCAGCGGCGAGGTGGAGAAGGATTTTTACGGAAATGATAATAAACCGCTTGATGCTGTAAGTCGCGGGGCAATAACGGCATCGGCAGAAGAGATAGTTAACAATAATAGGGCACGGAGCGCTAAGTTAAGGATAGCTGTAAAAAAATGAGTAACCGTTTACGTACAGAAATTCAGGAAGAGGGAGAAGTGGAGGAGATTGTTGATGAGCGGCCTGTAAGGGACCTGCCCGATAATCTGTTTACACAAGTACTCAAAAAAGGCTTTCTCACTACCGAGAGGGCTACCAATGCTTTGCCCTTTGTGTTGTACCTGGCCTTTTTGGGCATGGTATATATTGGTAACATGCACCTGGCCGAAAAATCGGTGCGGGAAATTGACGCGCTTAATAAGGAGGTGAAAGAGCTGGGCTGGGATTATAAATCATCCAAAGCCGACCTGGCCTTCAAAAGCACACTCACCGAAGTAGGGAAACGGGCCGATACACTGGGGCTAAGCCAGTCGGTCGATCCTCCGGTAAAGATAACAGTAAAGGAGGTGGCTAATGGGAATTAGGACTAACATACTGCTCAGGGTTTATATAGCCTTCGGGCTTATTTTGTTTTTTGCGCTTGCTGTAGTGGTGCAACTTTGCCGTGTGCAATTTGTACAGGGCGACAAGTGGAAAGCCATGGCTGCCGACCTGTCCGCCCAATACCAAACTGTTGAAGCAGCGCGTGGAAATATTTTTTCGGTAGATGGAAGCCTGCTGGCTACCTCGGTACCGGAATATGAATTGCACATGGATATGCTTGCCGGCGGTATAGCTGCCGATACAGCTTTCAATAACCATATTGATGAACTGGCTGCCAAGCTTTCTGGTATGTTTAAAGACCGCTCGGCAAGGGAGTACGCACGTATTTTGCGTGATGCCCGTGCGGATAGCTCACGTTACCAGCTGATCAGGAGGAAAGTATCCTACCAGGATCTGAAGAAGATCCGCCAGTTCCCCATTTTTAATATGGGCAAGTATAAAGGTGGCTTGATCGTGATCCAGAAAAATAAACGCATCCGTCCGTTCCAGTCGTTGGCTGCACGTACTATCGGATATAAAAATGAAAATGTGAACAACCCGGTAGGTTTGGAAGGTGCTTTCTCAACCTACATTGATGGCGAAAGCGGCAGGCGTTTAATGCAACGCATTCCTGGTGGTACCTGGATGCCGGTTGATGATGACGATGAAATAGCGCCTAAAGATGGTGCCGATATCATTTCAACCATCAACGTAAACTTCCAGGATGTTGCGCAGGATGCTTTGAAGAAACAACTGATAAAAAGTGCTGCCGACCATGGTTGTGTGGTATTGATGGAAGTGGCCACCGGCGAGATCCGGGCTATTGCCAATTATACCCGTACCAAAGATGGCGACTATGCCGAGTTGATGAACTATGCCATCAGCAACGCTATCGATCCGGGTTCGACCTTCAAGCTGGCATCGTACATGACGCTGTTGGATCAGCATAAAATTGATACCAGTACCATTATCAATGCTGAGGGCGGTAAATACAAATTCCCGAAAGGGCCAACCATTACCGATACCGAGCACGATAATTACGAAATGTCGGTAAAACGCGCGTTCGAAGAATCATCAAACGTAGCCGCAGCAAAACTGGTTGATAAGTTTTATCATAATAACCCATGGCAGTACATCAATAAACTGTACGAGTACCACTTGAACCAAAAGCTGGGCTTACAGATAAAAGGTGAAGGCCAGCCGGTAATTAAAAACCCATCAAACCGCAGCTGGAATAAAAACTATAGCCTGCCCGAGATGGCTTACGGCTACGAAATGAATATTACGCCGTTGCAGATGTTAACCTATTACAACGCGGTTGCCAACAACGGTAAAATGATAGCGCCGCTGCTGGTTCGTGAAATTCGCCGTTTAGGTAACCCTATCGAGCAGTTCCAGGCCAGGGTAATTAACGAGCAGATCTGTTCGGAGCAAACTTTGGGTAAGGTTCGTGGCATGCTGGAAGGTGTGGTGATGAATGGTACCGGTAAAAACGTAATTAAAAATAAACTATACAGCGTTGCCGGTAAAACCGGTACGGCGCAGGTTGCAAACGGTACTAAAGGTTATAAGGATAAAAAATATCAGGCATCGTTTTGCGGTTACTTCCCGGCAGATAAGCCTAAATATTCGATGATTGTGGTGGTTAATAACCCTACACAGGGCGATTATTTGGCGGCTAAAGTTGCCGGTCCGGTGTTTAGGGAAGTTGCCGATAGGGTTTATGCCAACGATCTGGATATTAACCAAACCCCGCAAACCCGTTTTGTAGGCAACACCATTATGCCGCAGATAAAACAGGGCAACCTGAAGGCATTAAAAAGGGTGTACAGCAAATTGGGTGTTAAACCTTTGTACGCATCGGCAAACAGCAGTGTTGATACCAGCGATGGTATCCCTTACGAAGGGGTAAAATATAAAAGCGGCACCGTGCCATCAGTAACAGGTATGGGCCTGAGCGACGCGCTATATGCAATGGGTAACGCGGGATATAAAGTAACAGTACGCGGAAGCGGCATTGTTACCACCCAGTCGGTTACCGGTGGAAGTGTAATACCAAAAGGATCAAAAATAACAATAGAACTGCAATGAGGTATTTAAGCGATATAATTGACGGACTGGCCTTCACCGAATTGCAGGGAAGTGCCGATGTGGAGATCACCGCGATAGCGTTCGACTCGAGGAAAGTAATTCCGGGTGCGATGTTCGTTGCCGTGAAAGGTACTGTTGTTGATGGGCACGATTATATTGAACAGGCCATCAAAAACGGTGCTATAGCTGTTATCTGCGAAGATCTGCCGGCTCACACTACCGGGGAGGTTGATTTCCTGATGGTAGCCGATTCGGCAGTGGCTTTAGGTATTGTATCTGCTAATTTTTACGATAACCCATCGCATCAATTAAAACTGGTTGGCGTAACCGGTACCAATGGTAAAACCACCATTGCTACGCTGCTTTACCAGTTGTTCAGGGATTTAGGTTACAAATGCGGTTTGCTATCAACAGTTGAGAACCAGATCAACGGCAAAGTGATCCCATCAACCCATACCACACCCGATCCTATCGAACTGAACAGCCTGCTTGCTGATATGGTAGATAGCGGTTGCGATTATTGTTTTATGGAAGTTAGTTCGCATGCCATTTCGCAAAAGCGCATTGAGCATTTGGTATTTGCAGGCGGCGTGTTCACTAACCTAACGCATGATCACTTGGATTATCATAAAACATTTTTGAGGTATTTAAATGCCAAAAAAGAGTTTTTTGATGGCTTGCCTAAAAACGCTTTCGCACTTACCAATAGCGATGATAAAAACGGTAATGTGATGCTGCAAAATACATCGGCCCACAAAAAAAGCTATGGCCTAAAAACCATGGCCGATTATAAAGCCCGCATCCTCGAAAACCAGTTTAGCGGTTTGCTGCTGCAAATTGATGGCGAGGAAGTTTGGTTTAAAATGGTGGGCACCTTCAACGCCTATAATTTATTAGGTGTTTATGCTACCGCGATGTTACTGGAGCAGGACAAAGCCAAAGTGCTAACCAGCTTAAGCAAACTAACCGGTGCCGAAGGCCGCTTTGAATACATCACCGCGCCAAATAAAGTAGTGGGTATTGTGGATTACGCCCACACACCCGATGCCGTGCAAAATGTGTTAAGTACCATCCACGATATTCGCAAAGGAAACGAAAAGGTAATAACCGTAATAGGCTGCGGCGGCGACAGGGATAAAACCAAACGCCCAATCATGGCCAAAACTGCCTGCGAGTGGAGCGACAAAGTGATCCTTACCTCAGATAATCCGCGTACCGAAGATCCGGCGCAGATCATCAAAGAAATGGAAGAGGGTGTAGACCCGGCATTTAAACGCCACACGGTAAGCATCATCGACAGGCACGAGGCTATTAAAACAGCCTGCATGCTGGCTAATCCTGGAGATATCATTTTGGTAGCCGGTAAAGGCCACGAGAATTACCAGGAAATAAACGGAGTGAAAAACCACTTCGATGACATGGAAGAGCTGGAAAGTCAATTTAAAGACTTGATTTGATGATGTGCAGATTTCAGATGTGCAAATGTGCAGATGATGAATTGAATGATTTTGAATTAAATGAATTGAATAAAAAGATATGAGCGATAAACCAAATTTGATAGTCGATTTGACATTTAACTTCTCTCTAAAGATCATCGAGTTTACAGAAGAACTTGAGGAGCGTAGGAAGTTTAATATGGCGAATCAGCTTTTCAGAAGCGGTACATCAATCGGAGCAAATGTTTCTGAAGCTCAGGGCGCGGAAAGCAGGGGCGATTTTAGGCATAAATGTAAAATAGCCTACAAGGAAGCTGAAGAAACAAGGTATTGGTTGAAATTATGTCAGTTTGCTAAAAATTATCCTTTTATACAGGAACTGCTTGATGACATAGACTCAATCGTGAAGGTTTTGGGGAAGATAATATCATCAACCCATTAATAGATAACAAGAGAGAAATTAAAACATTAAAAAATAACTCGCAAATCTGTAAGATCTAAAATGAGCAAATCAATCATCTGCACATTTGAAATCTGCACATCTGCACATCAATAACGCAATGTTGTATTACCTGTTTAATTACTTAAGCAAAAATTACAGTATCCCGGGGATAGGTGTGTTTCAATACATCACTTTCCGCACAGCGATGGCTGTAATTACATCGTTGCTGATCACCACGGTTTATGGTCGCCGGTTAATTGATTACCTGCGTTTTAAGCAAGTTGGCGAAACTGTAAGGAATTTGGGTTTGGAAGGCCAGATGCAAAAATCGGGCACGCCTACTATGGGTGGTATCATCATTTTGCTGGGTATCCTTGTGCCAACGCTGCTTTTTGCAAAACTGGAAAATGTGTATGTAATCCTGATGATTATCACTACCATCTGGTTAGGCGCTATCGGTTTCCTCGACGATTACATTAAAGTATTTAAAAAGAATAAAGAAGGTCTGGCAGGCAGGTTTAAAATTGTTGGCCAGGTTGGTTTATCATTGATTGTTGGTTGGACCATGTATTTTAACAGCAATATCATTATCCGCCAGGAGGTGGTTTTGCCCGTTAAATCGGACGCCCCGGTTGAGTATCATATCAAAGCCGGAAAACCGGTTTATACACAGGATGTGCACTCCACCAAAACCACTATGCCTTTTTATAAAAACAACGAGTTTGATTATGCCAAGGTATTAAAGTTTTTAGGCGGAGGTTATGAGCAATACGCGCTGGTGGTGTTCCTGTTTTTCATGATCATCATTATCACCTTCATCTCCAACGGGGCAAACATAACCGATGGTATCGACGGTTTGGCGACGGGTACATCGGCTATTATCGGTATTACGCTGGCTATCCTGGCCTACGTATCAGGTAACACGGTAATTGCCGACTACCTTAATATCATGTACATCCCCAACTCGGGCGAGCTGGTAATTTTTGCCGGTGCCTTTGTTGGTGCCTGCGTGGGCTTTTTGTGGTACAACTCATACCCGGCACAGGTGTTTATGGGCGATACCGGCAGTTTGGCTATCGGTGGTATTATAGCGGTATTTGCAATCATGATCCGTAAGGAACTGATGTTGCCACTATTGTGCGGCATTTTCCTGATCGAGAATTTCTCGGTAATTATCCAGGTATCATGGTTCAAGTACACCAAAAAGAAATTTGGTGAAGGTCGCAGGGTGTTTTTAATGGCCCCGCTGCACCACCACTATCAAAAGAAAGGTTTCCACGAAGCAAAAATTGTTACCCGCTTCTGGATCATCTGTATAATACTGGCGATAGTGACGGTGATAACGTTGAAACTTCGTTAGTGGTTAGAGGCTGGAGATTAGAGGTTAGGGGAAGGTAAGAGATTAGCGATTGGAGATTAAAGGTTAAGGAAGGCAAGAGATTAGAGGTCTGAGATTAGAGATTAGACAAGAAGTAAATCGGTGATATCAATAAAATCACCCCAAAAAGAAATCGGTGTAATCACCAAAAAATCGGTGTAATCCCAAAAGAAAAAAGAAATGAACCACGATAACAACAACAAAGACGCAAATCAAAAGCACCCCCTTCAGGGGGCGGGGGGGGCTGTACGCCTTGTTGTCCTCGGTGCCGGAGAAAGTGGTGCTGGTGCGGCTTACCTTGCCAAGCAGCAAGGCTTTGATGTTTTTGTGTCGGATTTTGGGGCTATTGCTGATAATTATAAAAAACAACTTGAAGAATGGGCTATCCCGTTTGAAGAGAAACAACATACTGAAGAACTGATACTGAACGCGGCCGAAGTGATCAAAAGTCCCGGAATACCGGATAAGGCACCGATCATCAAGAAGCTGAAAGAAAAAGGGATTCCTGTTATATCCGAAATTGAGTTTGCCGGGAGGTACACTGATGCTAAAATCATCGGCATAACGGGATCAAACGGTAAAACTACAACCAGCAGTCTCACCTACCACATTTTGCATGAGGCAGGTGTAAACGTTGGTTTGGCAGGCAACATAGGCAAAAGCTTCGCCTACCAGGTAGCTACCGAAAAGTTTGAGTGGTATGTGCTGGAGCTAAGCAGCTTTATGCTGGATGATATGTTCAAATTTAAGGTTGATGTAGCCGTACTGCTGAACATAACGCCCGACCACCTGGACCGTTACGATTATAAAATGGGAAACTACGTGGCATCCAAGTTCAGGATAACGCAGAACCAAACCGCTGCCGATTATTTCATTTACTGTGTCGACGACCCGGAAACAGTAACCGGAATGAAGGAGCGAACGTTCGGGGCCCAGCTGTTACCGTTTTCCATACAGCAAAAATTTGAACCGGGCGCATACCTGGACGAGAACGAAAATATTGTTATAAACACCAAACAAGCACATTTTACAATGTCAATTCAAGAACTGGCCCTGCAAGGCAAACACAACATTTACAACTCAATGGCATCGGGTATTGTAGCAAAAGTGTTGGAACTGCGCAACGAAACGATGAGAGAGAGCATGGGCAATTTCAAAGCCATTGAGCACCGACTGGAGTTTGTTGCCAACATCTCCGGCATCCGCTTCATCAACGATTCGAAAGCTACCAACGTTAACTCAACCTGGTATGCTTTAGAAAGTATGACCAGCGATGTGGTGCTGATTTTAGGCGGCGTTGACAAAGGAAATGATTACAGCATGCTTGATGATTTGGTGAAAAGCAAGGTAAAAGCCATAGTGTGCTTAGGCAAAGATAACCGCCGTATCCATGAAGCATTCGACGATATGGTGGAGATCATTGTAAACACATCATCAGCCCAGGAAGCGGCACAGGTAGCCTATCACCTGGCCACTAAAGGCGATACCGTATTGCTATCACCAGCCTGCGCCAGCTTCGATCTGTTTAAAAACTACGAAGACCGCGGCAGGCAGTTTAAGTTGGCAGTGAGAGAATTGTAAAATAGTTCATAGTTGATAGTTCATAGATCATAGTAGAAAAATAAAGGCCATGATCTATGAACCATTAACCATGAACCCAAAGAAATAAGTTATGCATAGGATATTAAACAACACAAAAGGAGATCGCTGGATATGGCTTATAGTCATCCTGCTTTCTGTTATATCCTTGTTGGCGGTATATAGTTCGGTGGCTACGCTGGCCTTTAAACAGGGCAAGGGCGTGGAGATCCTGCTCATGAAGCACATATTCATGATTTTGGGAGGTATTGTGCTGATGTACGTTTCGCATAAACTGGATTACCGTTATTACGCAGGCATCTCGAAGGTAATGATGATCGTTACCATTCCTTTGCTGTTGTATACACTGGTTTTTGGCAGCCACATCAATAATGCCAGCAGGTGGATAGCCATTCCCGGAACTGGATTAAGCTTCCAGACATCGGATTTGGCTAAACTGGCTTTGATCACCTACCTGGCCCGTACACTATCGCGTAAGCAGGAAAATATAAAGGATGTGAAAGAATCATTCCTGCCTATCATGGGTTCGGTGTGTTTGGTGTTTATCCTGATCGCTTTGGCCAACCTTTCAACAGCATTGATGCTGTTTGGGGTTAGCATATTGTTGCTGATCATCGGTCGTATCAGTATCAGGCAAATTGCCATTACCTGCGGGGCGGGTTTGATATTGCTTTTGGGCGTAATATTCCTGGGGCCAAGGCGCCATACTTATATATCGCGTGTTAACGTGTTTTTACACCCGGAACTGGCAAAGGCTGATAAATCATTCCAGAGCGATCATGCTAAAATAGCCATCGCCAGCGGAGGCATTTTTGGCAAAGGCCCCGGCAACAGTACCGAAAGAAATTACCTTCCCGAGTCGTACTCGGATGAGATCTATGCCATCATTATTGAAGAATATGGTTTGGTTGGAGGGTTGACAGTAGTAGGGATCTATTTGTTCCTGCTGTATCGGTGTATAAAAATTGTAACCAAAGCGCCTAAAGCCTTTGGTGCTTTACTGGCTTGCGGTTTAAGCTTCAGCTTAACCATTCAGGCTTTTGCCAATATGGCTGTGGCGGTTGGTTTAGGCCCGGTAACAGGTGTGCCGTTGCCATTGGTAAGTATGGGTGGTACATCGATATTGTTTACCAGCATAGCGTTCGGGATCATCCTTTCTGTAAGTAAGGATATTGAAGAAGGTAAAAAAGAAAAAAGCGAACCGAAACGAGATAACACGGGGCCGAATAAAATTATAGTGGGCGAGATCAGGACGGCATAGGTTAGTGATCAGAGGTTGGAGAACAGAGATTAGTTGATAATAAATAAGTAAATAAAAAGCATGTCAAAAAGGATAATCATAAGCGGTGGCGGAACAGGAGGACACATCTTCCCGGCTATCTCTATTGCCAATGCTTTGAAAGCTATCGACCCAAATACCGAGATCCTTTTTGTGGGTGCCAATGGCCGCATGGAAATGGAAAAAGTGCCGGCGGCGGGTTATAAAATTATCGGTCTGGATATCCAGGGCATACAGCGTGGTTCCATCAAAAAAAACCTGATGTTCCCGGTTAAGCTGGCCAAAAGCGTGCTTACGGCTATCAAAATTATTAAAGATTTTAAGCCAGATGCAGCGGTGGGTGTTGGTGGTTATGCTTCCGGTCCGCTGTTGTACGCTGCTTCGCTAAAAAACATACCATACCTCATACAAGAGCAAAACTCGTATGCGGGTATTACCAATAAATGGTTGGGCAAGCATGCCAAAAAAATATGTGTGGCCTTTGATGGTATGGAGAAGTTCTTCCCTATGGATAGAATCATCAAAACCGGCAACCCAATCCGTAAAGACGCGGTGAACATTGCCGGTAAGCACAACCAGGCTTTGGAGTTATATAGCCTGTCGGCCTTTAAAAAAACGATACTGGTAACCGGCGGCAGCCTTGGCGCGCGTACGCTGAACAACAGTATCATGAACGGTATTGATAAATTGCTGGCGGCCGATGTACAGGTGATATGGCAAACCGGCAAGTTTTATTATAAAGGGATAATTGAAAAGTTAGGTGAAAATTATCATCCTAATTTACAGATCAGGGAGTTTTTAACCCGTATGGATCTGGCTTATGCCGCTGCCGATATCATCATATCACGTGCCGGTGCCGGAACCATAGCCGAACTGTGCGTGATTAAAAAACCGGTGATCCTGGTGCCTTCGCCAAATGTGGCCGAAGATCATCAAACAAAAAACGCTTTGGCGCTGGTACATGAAAACGCCGCCGTATTTGTGGCCGACCGTGATGCCGAAGCTAAACTGGTAGACAGGGCGCTGGAATTATTAGCAGACCGCGACCTGCAAAAAAAATTGAGCAATAACATTGCGCAGATGGCTATGCCAAATGCCGATGAAACTATAGCAAAGGAACTTATCCAAATTATAAGTAACAATTAAAATGATGGTGCTCCTCTTGCAAAAGAGGAACACCTTTTTTAAACAAAAGGAAAATGGAACTGCACGATATAAAAAGGGTTTACCTGATTGGCATAGGCGGCATCGGTATGAGCGGCCTGGCACGCTATTTCCATCATTTGGGTTGCATTGTTTGCGGATATGATAAAACAGAAACTGAGTTAACCAGTCAGTTACACAACGAAGGCATCCAGATAGTTTTTGAAGATCATGCGGAGTATATCCACATGAGTTTTCAGAAACCATGTAACGATACGCTGATCATTTATACGCCGGCGGTACCTAAGGATTCGCACATCGTTAATTACTTTAAAAATCACGGGTTCGAGTTATTCAAACGCTCGCAGGTTTTAGGTTTGATCAGTAAAAGTTCTTATACAATCGCTGTTGCTGGTACGCATGGTAAAACCACTACCTCAACTATGGTGGCGCATTTGCTAAAGGCATCGGGTAATGATTGTTCGGCTTTTCTGGGTGGTATTTCATCAAACTACCAAACCAATGTGCTGTATGGCAGCAATAACGTAATGGTGGTTGAAGCTGATGAGTACGACCGCTCGTTTTTAACGCTGTATCCTGATGTGGCTATCATCACATCGATGGATGCCGACCATTTGGATATTTATGGCGATCATGCGCATTTAACCGAATCGTTTAAGTTGTTCGCTTCGCAGATAAAACCGGGGGGTACGCTGGTGCATAAAAATGGTTTGCCTTTAGATGAAGGTTATACCTATGCCTTTGAAGATGCAACCGCGGATGCCCACGCATCGAACGTTAGGATCATCGATGGCGATTTTTACTTTGATTACAACAGCGCCACGGTAAACATTTCCGATATCAGGATGGGTATTGCCGGTACGCACAATATAGAAAACGCCGTGGCAGCAATCGAGGCTGTGCTGAAACTGGATATCGCTCCGGCGGATATTAAAGCGGCGCTGGCATCATTCAGAGGCGTTAAACGCAGGTTTGAATACATTGTTAAAACGCCTAAGCATATTTATATAGATGATTATGCGCATCACCCCGAAGAATTGAGGGCTTGTATATCATCCATAAAAAGGTTGTATCCGGCTAAAAAATTAACAGCCATATTTCAGCCGCACCTGTACACCCGCACCCGCGATTTTGCGGATGGTTTTGCCGAGGTGCTGGACATGGTTGATGAGCTGATACTGCTGGAGATTTACCCCGCACGCGAACTGCCTATTGAAGGTGTTAACTCGCAAATGCTGCTTAACCGCATGCAGTTGCCGAACAAAAAGATATTAAGTAAAGAGGCCGCGGTAGCCGCGATAGCTGCCGAAAAGCCAGAACTGTTATTAACTGTAGGCGCCGGTGATATTGATACACTGGTGAACCCATTAAAACAAGTATTGATCAATGAATAAAAAACTCATTTGGAAGCGCCTGCTGATAGGTTGTGCCTGGGTAATATGCCTGGGTGGCCTTGTGGTGCTGATGGGTTTTATTGAAACAAAAAAGGCAGATGTGGTTTGCACCGCGGTTAACGTAAGCATCCCCGGCGGCCAGTATTTTATTGATAAGCAGGAAGTAGATCATATTATTGAAGCCGAAGGCCGGTCATTAGTGGGCAGAAGGATTGAGAATATCGATATCCAGGCGTTGGAAGATAAACTGAAAGCAAACCCTTTCATCGAGTTTGCCAAGGTTTATGCCGAAATGGATGGTGTGTTACAGGTAGAGGTTAGCCAGCGCCAGCCGATACTGCGTATCATGAATCATTATGATATGGATTTTTATGTAGATCAACATGGTTTAAAAATTCCGCTATCGCAAAACTTTACCGCAAGGGTATTGGTGGCCAATGGCTTTATTGAGGAGTTGTTTACCAACCGTGTAGATTCACTGCATACAAGGCTGGCAAAAGATCTGTTTAAAACGGCAGATTACATCCGCAAAGATTCGCTTTGGGACGCGCAGATAGCGCAGATGTACGTGAACGCCAACCGCGAGATCGAACTGATCCCTCGTGTGGGTAACCAAAGGATTTTAATAGGCAATGCAGATTCGCTCGGCATTAAACTGAACAACCTGCAGGCCTTTTACAAACAGGTATTGCCGCGCGTTGGCTGGGATACCTACAGGATAATAAACGTAAAATATACCAACCAGGTAATCGGTATAAAAAATGAAAATATAAAAGCCGATTCGGCCAAAGCAGCTAATGCTGCCAAAACAGATTCAGCTAAAATGAAGAAGGATACATCTCAAATTAAATTGTAATATGGACAAAAGCTCAACTCAGGAAAAAAGTTCGCCAATTGTAGTAGGATTGGATATCGGGACTACCAAGATATGCGCTATAGTTGGGCGCAGGAGCAGGAACGGAAAAATTGAGGTATTAGGTATTGGCAAAGCCGAATCTGCGGGTGTAACGCGCGGTGTGGTTTCAAATATAGATAAAACAGTACAGGGTATCCTGCAGTCGGTTGATATTGCCGGCTCACAATCAAACGTTGAGGTGAGGGTGGTGAACGTGGGCATTGCAGGCCAGCATATTAAAAGCTTGCAGCACCGCGGTTTAATAACCCGCAGGGATCTGCAAACAGAAATCAGCCGTAAGGATATTGATAAGCTGATTGAGGATATGTACAACCTGGTGATGCCTCCGGGCGAGGAAATTATCCACGTACTACCACAGGAGTTTACCGTAGATAACGAGCCGGGTATTAAAGATCCTATCGGTATGGCTGGTGTTAGGTTGGAAGCCAACTTCCATATCATATCGGGCCAGGTTACGGCCATTAAAAACATTGTAAAATGTGTTAACAAAGCCAGTCTGGAAAGCCAGGAACTGATACTGGAACCGTTGGCATCTTCGGAATCTGTATTGAGCGAAGAAGAAAAAGAAGCCGGTGTGGTATTGGTGGATATTGGTGGTGGTACTACCGATGTGGCCATCTTTCACGAAGGTATCATCCGTCATACAGCGGTTATCCCATTCGGTGGTAACAGCGTGACTGAGGATATCCGCGAAGGCTGTTCTGTAATGCGCAACATTGCCGAGCAATTGAAAGTAAGGTTTGGATCGGCTTTGGCTGATGAAAATAAAGAGAACGAGATTGTTTGCGTTCCGGGATTGCGTGGCCGCGAACCTAAAGAGATCTCGGTTAAAAACCTGGCTTATGTGATCCAGGCCCGTATGGAAGAGATTGTAGAGCATGTTTACTACGAGATCAAATCATCGGGTTATGAGAAAAAACTAATTGCCGGCATTGTGATAACAGGCGGTGGTGCCCAGTTAAAACACCTGCGCCAGTTGGTGGAATTTGTTACCGGTTTAGATTGCCGCGTGGGCTACCCCACAGAGCACCTGGCCAAAAACGAAGTGCTGCCAAAAAACACTTACGAAGAATTACAAAGCCCAACTTTTGCCACCGGCATAGGTTTGCTGATAAAAGGTATCCAGAAAATGGAGTACATGAATGAAGCAATCCCGGCCGAAGTAAAAACGGTTAAGCCAAAATACGATGCTAAAAATAAAGAAGGCGGCTTGTTAGACAGGCTGCTGAAAAAAAGCATCACATTTATTAAGGATGACATTAAGGATGAGGACTTTCTGAAGTAATAATTATTCACAACAGTTAAACTTTTACACATTGCTCACAAATGTGGAAAAACCTTGTTGAAAAAGTGTTATTATTACGATGGTAAAATCTAATGTTGGTTGATTTACATATAGCTGAAAACGAAGATTATGCATTTTGAAATGTTAAAAGAAAAATCGTCTATCATCAAAGTAATTGGTGTTGGCGGTGGTGGTGGCAACGCGGTAAACCATATGTACAGGCAAGGAATTACCGGTGTTGATTTTATAATCTGCAACACTGATGCCCAGGCATTGGAGCTTAGCCCTATACCTAACAAGGTGCAATTGGGTGCCAGCTTAACCGAGGGCATGGGTGCAGGCTCGATACCCGAAGTTGGCAAAAACTCGGCTATTGAAAATATTGACGATATTAAACAAATGTTGGGTGCCAATACCAAAATGCTGTTTATTACAGCAGGTATGGGTGGTGGTACAGGTACAGGCGCAAGCCCTATCATTGCCAAAGCAGCCCGCGAAATGGATATATTAACGGTGGGTATTGTTACTACGCCTTTCTCTTTTGAGGGTAAGCGCCGTAAAATGCAGGCCGATGCCGGTTTGGAAGAACTGCGCAAATATGTGGATTCGTTCCTGGTGATCTCGAACGACAGGCTGCGCCAAATTTTTGGTAACTTAACCATGAGCTCGGCATTTGCACAGGCCGATAATATTTTGACCACGGCGGCCAAAGGTATTGCCGAGATCATCACCTTACCGGGCTATATCAACGTGGATTTTAAAGATGTGCGCACCGTAATGAAAGACAGTGGCGTATCTATCATGGGTAGCTTTAGCGCTGATGGTGAAAACCGCGCATTGAAAGCCGTGGAAGGTGCCCTGGCATCGCCGTTGTTGAAAGATAACGAAATTGAAGGTGCACGCTATATATTATTGAACATCAGTTCGGGCCTTAAGGAGGTTACCATGGATGAGATCAGCGTAATTACTGATTATATCCAGGAAGAAGCCGGCCTTGCCGCCGATCTGATTTGGGGTAACTGTATGGACGAGAACCTGGGCGACCAGCTATCGGTTACCATCATAGCCACCGGCTTCCAGACAAGAGATGAGCGCGAAAAGGAGCACAGCAACAAAAAAATTGTTTCGATGCTGGTACCTGAAGAGCCTCAGCATGCAAAACCGGTTAATGAGTTTATAAAACCTGTTAAAGCCAATGCCCCTGCCGAGCCTTACATGAAACAACCTCAGGCCAAGGAAGATGCAAGGCAAGGTGGCCTTTTTGATATGTTTGCCGGAAGTCGCCAGGAAGAGCCTGCTGTGGTTAGGCATAACCTGATGAATGAAGAAGAGCCTGAAGCAGATAACGAACCGGATACCGCAGGCTTCACCTTTAAAATGAGCGAGCCCGTAAGCTATGAGCAGCCGCCGGTAAGGGAACAACCGCGCATGCCCGAGCCGGAACCAACACCGGTTCCCGCCCCTGCACCGCAACCTGTAGTTGGCGCTGATGATAACAAAACCAACGAATCGATAGAAGAGCAGTTGAAAAAATCGCGCGAGCGGATTATGAGGCTTAAAGACCTGAGCATGAAACTGCGCACCGGCAACATCCAGGAACTGGAAAACGTACCGGCCTACAAACGCAAGGAGATAGCGCTGCAGGATACCCCGGCATCTGACGAAAGCCAGATTTCAAGGTTTTCACTGATCCAGGATAGTGAGGGTAACGTAGAGATCAGGAATAATAACTCGTACCTGCACGGAAACGCGGATTGATTGTAGAGTCAAGACTGTAAGAGTCAGGAGACAGATAAAAACCATAACAATTGAATGGGAGATCAACAGGAAGATAAATCTGAAAGTTGATCTCCCTTTTTTGTTGGAACTGCTTAAACCATAACTACCCCCACGTCATTGCGAGGAACGAAGCAATCCCCAATAAGCAGAGTAGCCAAGAAAATCCGCCCTGTAAAGTCGGGGATTGCTTCGTTCCTCGCAATGACGTGGGGGAGAGATTGGTCGCCTTGATCGTTCTCAGCCTTTTATCTTGCTTCCTGAATCTTGATTTCCTGCCTCTAATTCACCTCAAGTTATAACCTATTCTAAAAAGTTATAGCTATTGTTTAAACCTGTTTTAACGGCTATATTTGCGTTTAACTTTATAAAAACAATTCGTTTTGGATTTATTTGATAAAATAACGAAAAGTCTGGGTGGGCCGATAGGTCAGCATCAGAAGTGGTCGCATGGTTATTTTTCTTTTCCTAAGCTGGAGGGCGAAATTGGTCCTCACATGCAGTTTAAAGGTAAAGAACATTTGGTTTGGAGCCTGAACAACTACCTTGGTTTGGCTAACCACCCCGAAGTAAGGGAAGCCGACGCCAAAGCCGCTGCCGATTACGGTATGGCTTACCCAATGGGTGCAAGGATGATGTCTGGAAATTCGATCCATCACGAAGAACTGGAAGACGGCTTAGCAAAATTTGTAGGCAAACAATCGGCCTTTTTGTTAAACTACGGCTACCAGGGCATGGTATCTATCATTGATGCACTGGTAGACAGGAATGATGTTATTGTATACGATGCAGAATCGCACGCCTGTATTATTGACGGCGTACGTTTACACATGGGCAAACGCTTTGTTTACCAGCACAACGATATCGAAAGCTGCGAAAAACAGCTTGAACGCGCAACCCGCTTAACCGAGCAAACCGGTGGCGGTATCCTGTTAATTACCGAAGGCGTATTCGGTATGTCGGGCGCGCAGGGCAAACTGAAAGAAGTTGCCGATTTGAAAAAGAAATTCAATTTCCGTTTACTGGTTGATGACGCGCATGGTTTTGGTACCATGGGCAAAACCGGTGCCGGCACTCACGAAGAACAAGGCTGTTTGGAAGAAGTGGATGTATATTTTGCAACCTTCGCCAAATCAATGGCCGGTATTGGCGCTTTCGTAGCTGCCGATCAGGATATTATTAATTATCTGCGCTATAATATGCGTTCGCAAACTTTTGCCAAAGCATTACCTATGCCGATGGTATTGGGCTTAAAAAAGCGTTTCGAAATGCTGAAAACCCAACCCGAGCTTCGTGAAAAACTGTGGTTGATAGCCAACGCGCTGCAATCGGGTTTAAAAGAACGCGGTTTTGATCTTGGCGCTTCAAACACCATGGTTACCCCGGTATTTTTAAAAGGCGACCTGTTTGAAGCTACTGCTTTGACCCGCGACCTGCGTGAAAACTACGGCGTATTTTGCTCGATAGTGGTTTACCCGGTAATCCCTAAAGGCTTGATCGTGCTGAGGCTAATCCCAACTGCTTCGCATAGCCTGGAAGATGTACAGCGTACGCTTGACGCTTACAGCGCGATAGGCGAGAAGCTGAAAGCCGGTTATTATAAAGAGAATAAACTGGAGATTGCTTAATTGTAATTAGTTCTATGATATGGAAAGCCTCAAAGAAATTTGGGGCTTTTTTGTGGCCTTTCTACACCACGTCATTGCGAGGAACGAAGCAATCGCACGGAGGTAGAGCGGCTGTGCAAGTCTGCCCTGTACAGTTCGCGATTGCTTCGTTCCTCGCAATGACGGTGGCGTGTACTTACACACGCCGACTCCCCAAAAACCTTGATAAATCGTTTTCTAAATTATTTTAGCAAGCTTTTTTGTATAACTGAAACCCTTTTCTATTTTTACGCCTACCATTACAAAACCCATGAAATTAAGCAGACGAAATTTTATAAAAATGAACAGCGTAGCCGCAGCCGGCATTGGTTTAGGCATCACTCCTGCATTTGCTTCTTTGGCAGCACCTGCCTTCGAAAGCCAGCGCCCTAAACTGGCCGACCGTAAATTTACCAGCAAAGCGGTTGAGGCTATCATCAAAAAAGTTAAAGCCGACATTAAAGATCCTGAACTGGCCTGGCTTTTTGAAAACTGTTATCCAAACACTTTAGATACCACCGTAAACTATTCGGAAAAAGACGGCAAGCCCGATACCTTCGTAATAACCGGCGATATCAATGCCATGTGGATGCGCGATTCATCGGCACAGGTTTGGCCTTACCTGCCGTTGATCAAAAACGATCCGGCACTAAAAAAATTGATCCAGGGTGTATTGAGCCGCCAGGCTAAATGTGTGATTATCGATCCTTATGCCAACGCCTTTAACGAAGGCCCAACCGGCAGCGAATGGGATAGCGACCGCACCAATATGAAGCCCGAACTGCACGAGCGCAAATGGGAAATAGACTCACTTTGCTACCCTGTACGATTGGCTTATAACTATTGGAAAATAAGTGGCGATAGCAGTTTCTTTGACGAAAACTGGCAAAAAGCAGGCAAGATTATCCTTGCTACTTTTAAGGAGCAGCAACGTAAAGATGGCAAAGGCCCCTACTTTTTCCAACGTAAAACAGAAACCGCCAGCGATACCGCGCCTAACCGGGGGTATGGTAACCCGGTAAAACCTGTAGGCTTGATCTGCTCTATCTTCCGCCCGTCGGATGATGCTACTATTTATCCGTTCCTGATCCCTTCAAACTATTTCGCGGTGGCCAGTTTAAACCAGATGGCCGAAATGTTTAGCACCATAGGTCATGATAATGTTACCGCAGATGCGTGTAAAGCTTTAGCCGCAGAGGTTCAGGCCGCGCTTAAGCAGTACGCCGTAGGTAATCATCCGCAGTTCGGCCAGGTAATCCCGTTTGAGGTAGATGGCTACGGCAACCAGTTATTTATGGACGATTCGAACGTACCGAGTCTACTCGCTTTACCTTACCTCGATTCGGTAAAAGTTGATGATCCGTTGTACCAAAGCACCCGGAAGTTTGTGCTAAGCGACAGTAATCCATACTATTTTAAAGGCACTGCTGCCGAAGGTATTGGCGGGCCGCATGTGGGTATAGGCTACATCTGGCCAATGGCTATTATTATGCGCGGCATCACTTCTACCGATAAAGCCGAGATTGTTCAGTGCTTAAAATGGTTAAAAAGTACTCACGCAGGTACCGGTTTCATGCACGAATCGTTCAATAAAGACGATGCGAAGGACTTTACCCGCAAATGGTTTGCCTGGGCCAACACTTTATTTGGCGAATTGATACTGAAAGTGCACGAACACTATCCTGATATCCTGCAGCAGACTTTTTAAACTGCTCAAGTATAACAATACCTGTAGGTATTTAAAATAATGGCATTATCGCCCTAAAACCCATATAAATAATATTTATATGGGTTTTATTTTGCGTATTAAAATTATGGCTGAAGCTTATGGTTAAATATGTGTTTGTTATAAACTTTTTAATAAAAAATAAGCAACGGTTAATAATGCCCAAAAGCTAAAAATGTGGAAAAAAACCATCGTAAAGGCCGTATTTTTAGCGTTCAAAAATTTTTAATTAGCAAAAAACATTTTAGCTTAGCTTTATTAAAACAATAAACCTCAAAATTTAAAAGGAGTAATTAAATGAAAAAATTTACTGAAGTAAAAGAGCTTGTAGCATCTTTAGAGGCCGACGCCGACAAATTCTACAACAAAGGAAACAGTGCTGCCGGTACACGTGTACGTAAAGGCATGCAGGATCTTAAAAACCTTGCCCAGGCTATCCGCCTTGAGGTTCAGGAAGCTAAGAACAAAGAAGCTTAGTAAGATTTTTTATCATCTTATTCCAATAAAAAACCCGGACCATGGCCCGGGTTTTTTATTTTGTATGAAATGCACCATTCATCCAGATCAAATCGTCATGCCGAACTTGTTTCGGCACCCCACAGGTGAGGTAGGCGATTTGCTTTGCGTGGAGACTTAGCAAGTGGGATGTTGAAACAAGTTCAACATGACTCTATTTTAAATTATATCTACCTATGCCTTCACCGCTACCGGCGCCAGTTTTTTCAACTCATCTGCAATAGCATCAGCAGTTTTTTCACTAACCTGCACCAATGGCAACCTAACTGTATCGCCACAAACGTCTAACTGCTTCAGCGCGGTTTTAACACCGGCCGGGCTACCTTCAGCAAACATTAAACGGGTAAATTCTATCAAGTCAAAATGTGCTGCGTGTGCACCTTTATAATCACTATTTAAAAGCAATCTCACCATATCAGATAACTGGCGAGGCAGTGCGTTGCCGATAACCGAAATCACACCAACACCACCCAAAGCCATCATCGGCAAAGTAACCGGATCATCACCCGAAATAAACAGGAAATCTTCCGGCTTATCGCGCATCAACTGGTTAAACAGATCGAAATTGCCAGATGCTTCCTTAATGCCTATAATATTTTTAAACTCTTTGGCCAGGCGTACGGTAGTTTCGGCACTAACAGTGCTACCGGTGCGGCTTGGTACATTATAAAGTATGATTGGCAATTTTGCGTTTTGCGCTATCGCTTTATAATGCTGGTAAATACCTTCCTGGGTTGGTTTGTTATAATGAGGGCTTGCCGAAAGTATCGCATCATAACCATCAACGTTAAAAGCTTTTACCTGCTCAACTACTTCATGAGTATTATTACCGCCAATGCCGGCCACCAGGCCAACGCGCTTATTTACCACTTCGGCTGTGAAGGCAAAAACCTGCTTTCGTTCAGCTTCGCTCAATGTGGCACTTTCGCCGGTTGTACCTAATGATACCAGGTATTCCACCCCGCCATCAATCAAATGTTCAATCAGGTTGCGCAAACCATCGTAGTCAACCTGCCCATCCGCCTGAAAAGGGGTTACCATAGCTACCCCTGTTCCGTAAAATATATTCATGAGTAAAATTAAAAGGATGCTAATATAGTGATTAGTGATTGGAGATTAGAGGTTAGGCGCCTGTTTATTTTTTGAAAAAGTGCTTTGGTTGGGTTTAAAGTTAGATTTTGGGGAAGAAAGCTTGCCGCTAATTGATTAGTTTGACTGGTTTTATTGATCTTTGAAAAATCCATACCTTGCATTATGGAAAGATCGGATACGCTAACACGGCTTTTGGCTCATATTGACAACATTCATGAATTGGGTAAGCAAAGGGCATTTGAACTCGGTAATCCTTTTTATGCCAAATATGAAGGCGACGGTGAATATTACACAAAGGAGTTGCCTACCGGGGAACGATTTCAAGTAAAAGTTGAAATTATAACTGATGAAAATGAATTTCCAATTGAAATTAAAGATACAATTATAAAGCAGCTCCATTAATGAAAAGGCCGGAGTTAATATTTGTAGTTGGTTGCAACGCAGCTGGGAAGTCAAGTTTTATACGAACACGTTTAAATGCACTGGTTGGCTTTGAAATTATAATGACAGACGTTTATAAAAACCGGACTAAAGATGTTTTCAGAGATGCTTTAAAACAAGGGAAAAACATTATTCTTGAAACGGTATTTAACGATTCCAGCTTTAAGGATTTAGTGGATCTTGCTCGAGACGCGAATTATGATACATCATTAGTTGTATTATTTTTGGATTCGCCTCAACACTCTTTTGAACGGGTGGCCTTTCGTAGCATAGAGCAAAGCGGGTTGATTATTAGTGAAGGGAACATTAGGATTAATTTTAATGAAAGTTTCAAAAATGTCGCCGCCTATTTTATATACTTCGACAATACTGAATTTATTTATACTGGTATGACCGGAGTTAATTTTGAAGTAATGGGTTTTAAACGTTCACGACTTGTGTTCTACAATGCCACTGAGTTACAATATCCACAAAAATTTGCTCGATATTCATTTAATAATGAACGCTTACCAGAAGATGCTTTTAATATAATTACCAGTAATCTGGATTTTCCCGACAAAAAATCTATAGAATAAGAAATCCTATATCACCCCAAACAACGATCCTCCCTTTTCTCCCAGCCTATCCACCGTTTTCTCCACCTCCGGCACCCGTTCCAGCACCGGTGCATGGTGCGGCTTAATCCTCGCATCAATAATCAGCGGACCGGTACAGCCCCAATGTTTATGTTCTGTAAAACTGCCAACGCCATAAATATCATGCGATGGATTACTGCGTGTAAAAGTTATCCAAACAAAATTATTAATGCTTGCCGCGGCAAATCCGGCATCATCACATAACACGATTAATGGCAGCCCGTTAAGGTTTTCATCCTGCAATGCATATTCTATAACGCTGATAACGTTATGAATATCCTTGTGATTAACGTGTTTAGGTACTTCAACCATTAACACGCCCGGCATGGCCATTTTATAACCGCTGATAGGGCGGGGGAGGTTAAACCAATCTGGCAATTCGGTCCAAAGTTCACGTTTGATATCGCCGGCTACGGTAATGGCTACTTTACTGCCGGAATTAAGGCCTTCGCCGCTGTAATCCAGCGTATCTATGGTAGTGTTGGTATGGAAATGCAGATCACGGCTAAGGTCTATCCTTTGCAGGATATGCTTCAGGAAGCCGCCGATATCATTAACGTTTAATTCAGGGTCATCTTCATGCGCGGCGATAAACAGGTATTTGGCCAGGCTCAGTTGCCCCTTGCCTAAAATATGGTTGGCAATGGTTACAATTTCCTGCGGTTTACGCTCTTTTAAATAGGGGGTATAACGTTCGCTGCCAATGGCAAAAAGTAAGGGGTGCACGCCGGCAGCATCAACAGCGTTCACAGCATGCAAACCGGGGATTTCCTTTGGTATAGCCGATCCTGTTATTTCGTGAATCAGCGCCCCAAAACTGGTATCCTCCTGCGGCGGACGGCCAACTACCGTAAACGACCATAGCGGATCTTTCCGATGATAAACATTATGCACTTTCATCAGCGGGAAAGGATGCACTAAACTGTAATAACCCAAATGATCGCCAAAGGGCCCCTCAGGTTTGTTTTCGTGCGGCATCACCGTGCCCGTGATCACAAAATCAGCATCGGCCGAAATACAGAAGCCTTCATTATCATAAAAATATCGGAAACGGCGGTTGCCCAGAGCACCGGCAAAAGTCATTTCAGATAAGCCTTCGGGCAGGGGCATTACCGCTGCAACGGGATGCGAAGGAGGGCCGCCTACAAAAATGCTCACTTTAAGCGGTTGTCCTTTAGCATTAGCCTTGGTTTGGTGCACGCCTATGCCTCTGTGAATCTGGTAGTGCAGGCCTATTTCCTGGTTTAAAATATAATCGTTACCGGCCAGTTGAATACGGTACATACCCAGGTTGGCATTCATAATACCGGGTTTGTCTGCATCTTCGGTATAAACCTGCGGCATGGTAACAAAAGGGCCGCCATCCATTGGCCAGTTTACAATTTGCGGAATATCGCTGATATTACATTTACCAAATTTAACGGGGGCGCCGCTGCCGCTTTTCATGGGCAGGGCAGATAGCGCTGTTAAACCCACACCTGCATATTTAAATGGATTTTTAATAGCCTTTATCGGGTCGTTTTTAATGTCAACCAATACCTTGATCTTTTCCAGGGTATCGCGAAAAATAAATTTCGACCTATCCAGGGTACCAAAAAGGTTTGACACGGCCGGGAATTTACTCCCTTTTACATTTTCAAATAATATGGCCGGTCCCTCGTTTTCAAAAACGCGAAGATGTATGGCTGCCATTTGCAGGTAAGGATCAACTTCTTCCTTAACACGCACAAGGTGGCCGTTTTTTTCAAGATCGGTAATGCAGGCTTGTAAACTTGAGTAACCCATGCGGCGAAATTACGGTTTTTTGGGATTACACCGATTGTTGACCGTTGATAGTTTTGATTTCGTCGATTGCGCTGATTGTTGTCTGAACCGGGATTTGTAGTTTTTTTTGGGATGGGCAGGATTTTTTGTCTGAACGGGAATGTTTTGAATTAAAGAATGATCAAAATTTCAAAGCGATAGGCAAATTCTATACATTCTAAAATAATTCCCCCAAATTCCAGTTCAGACAAAATCCAAATAATCTTTTAATCCCCCCAAATCCTGGTTCAGACAAATACCCTAATGATAAATTCCTTACTTTAGCCGCCGGATATTAATGGCTGGCATGTCGGTAACTGTACTAACGCTTATCATACTTATTGGTTCGTACCTGGCGGGTTTATTGGGCTCGTTAACCGGTTTGGGTGGTGGCGTGGTTATTATTCCGCTGCTTACTATTTTGCTTGGGGTTGATATTCAGTATGCTATAGGGGCTTCGCTTATTTCTGTTATTGCTACTTCTTCGGGTTCGGCGGCTGCTTATGTTAAAGAGGGGATAACAAATATCAGGCTGGGGATGTTTCTGGAAATAGCCACTACGGCAGGCGCTATGGTTGGCGCGTTGATAGCGGTTTATATTCCAACAAATTTTATTGCAGTTTTATTCGGGTTAATCCTCATCCTGTCGGCAGTGATGTCATTACGCAAAAAGGCTCAGCATATCCATCAGCAAAAAAGTGAACTTGCCGAAAAATTAAAACTGAACGGCACATTTCCTACACCTGCAGGCGAGGTAAGCTATACTGTACGCAATGTGGGAGGAGGCTTTTTTATGATGCTTTTTGCCGGGGTGATATCAGGCTTGCTGGGCATAGGCTCGGGCGCCTTGAAAGTGCTGGCTATGGATGGCATTATGCGCATCCCTTTTAAAGTATCAACCACCACCAGCAATTTTATGATAGGTGTAACCGCTGCTGCCAGCGCAGTGGTTTATTTGCAACGCGGCTATATTGACCCGGGCATTTCAATGCCTGTTGCCATAGGGGTACTATTAGGCGCATTAAGCGGATCAAAAATATTGGTGCACACATCATCATCCGGCTGGTTACGCTGGGTGTTTGCCGTGGTAGTAACATTTTTAGCATCGCAAATGATATATAAAGGAATTACGGGGACTATTTAGTCATTAGGTCATTGTGTCATTAAGTCATTGTTGCATGGTGTAGAGTAATTGGCTCGCCGGTTTGCTAATCAAAAAAATGACTTAATGACACAATGATATAATGACCAATCCAAAAATGGCCTAATGATTCAATGACCGATTCCAAAAATGACTTAATGACCCAATGACTGATAAGAAATGACCAAAAAATTCAAAGATACCGATATGCAGGCCGTGATAGGCTGGATACTGCGCGCAGGGGTGCTGGTATCAATGAGCATTGTTTTTATTGGCGGAGTAATTTATTTGTACAGGCATGGGCATACCCATGTTGATTACAGCAAATTTGTTGGCGTGCCCGATTTTGTAAGTACTCCTGCCGGTATTATACATGGTATTTTTACGCTTCGCGGGCGGGCCATTATACAGGCAGGTATTATTTTGCTGATAGCCACGCCCGTTATAAGGGTAATATTTTCGGCCATAGGTTTTATTATGGAGAAGGATTATCTCTATACAGCCATCACTTTGGTGGTTTTACTCATCATTGTATCCAGCATGCTGAGCGGCCATGCCGGCTGATATTTTTTAAAACTTTTTTAGGCTTTCATATATTATAAATATATGCAAAGGCAAAGGGTGCAATCATCGGCGTTAAGCAGCGTTGGCTACGATCCCGAATCGCGCATACTCGAACTGGAGTTTAAGGAAAGCGGCGATGTGTGGCAATACTTTGGCTTTCCGTTGGCAACCTATAAGCGCTTTATTGAATCGGCATCGTTAGGGCATTTTTTTTCAAAAAGTATCAAAGGCCGATATCCCGAACTTAAAGTGCACTATGCACATTTTCATTAATTACCGGTGCGGCGGCGCTCATCATCATTACCGGTATTGCGTTTGGTAGCCGATTTTACCGTGCTTTTACCAAAACGATAGCTAAAATTAAGCCTTACTATGCGGGTATCGCGTTTGCTGGTTTCGCTGAGATTGATATTTTGATAGATTGCGTAGTTGCGTACCCTGTCGGTATTAAAAATATCCATAACGGTTAATTTCAGGGTACCCAGTTTATTTAAAATTTGCCTGCTGATGCCCACATTAACCGAATAGCTTGATTTTAAATTGTTTACACCATAAATCGTCGGCGTTTCGTACCGGCCTAATATTTCGGCGGTTGTTGTGCCGGTAATACTAAAGGTTTGCGTGGTGCTTAAAATAATATCCTGCTTTGCGCGGTTAAAGTTGCCATAGCGGGCATAAGCTTTGTAGCGCACATACATGGCATCTACGTTAAAATCGGCATTCCACCATTTGGTAATCTGGGCGGGGGCGTAAAACGAGGCACCGTAAGTAAACACCTGCCCAAAGTTGTTGCGTATGGTAATGTTAACCTTGCTGCTGTCGTTCTGCAGGTACACCGGGAAATCATAGGCATCGTTAGTAATGCTGTAATATATCTGGGTTGATATACTTTGATTATAGGTGTGCGATAGCTGTATGGTATTGGTAAACTCAGGTTTCAGGTTAGGGTTGCCGGCCCTGTAATCGTACAAATCGGTATAGTATAAAAAGGGATTAATATCTTCATACATCGGCCGGTGGATACCCCGGTTATAGCCTACGCCAAGGGTATTCTTTTTATCAACATCATAATTAACCTGCACCTGCGGAAACACGTTAAAATAACTGTTGGTGTTTACCCGAGGTGTAACCTGGTTTATAGCCCACGAACTGCCGCTGGTACTGGTATTCTCGGCCCTTACACCTGCGGTAATATCCCATGCGCCAATTTTATTAAGATAGTTAAGATACGCGGCGCTTACAGTTTCTTTATATAAAAAGCGGTTGCTGAAACGCACATCGGGCTGGTAGCTGCCATTTACCTTCGGACCGAAAACCAGGTCGTTATCGCTGTTAACATGGCTGTATTTAGCGCCTGCCTCTAATTTTGATGTTTTGGTGAGCGGGTTAACATAATCAACTTTCGCAGTCCAGATGTGGATTTTTGCCGGCGACAGGTTTTCCAGGTCCAGGTCATCACGGTAGCTATTGCCTTGGGGCGTAAGAAACGTATTGGTGATATACTCGTTAGAGTGACGGTGATTTGTTGAGTAATTGGCATCGGCCGAGAGGCTTTTGCCACTGCTATCCAGTTTGGCGTTGTAATTAATATTATAATTTAAATAGCTGCTGCCCCTGTCAAGATTTGAGCGGGCATTGATCATCGAATCGAGCTTGCCCCGGTTAATGATCTTGAGGTTGTTGTGCTTGGTAAAATCATCCTCACGCACTATGCCGAAAATTAAAAAACCTATAGTTTGTTTTGGGTTGATGGTATAATCGGCACCTAATTTAAAATTATGGTTACGAGTTGTTTGAATGTTGTTATAATCAACATTGTAATTGCTCAGCACATCATCAAAAAGAATACTGCGGCGCGTATTGATGGTGCGGGCGCTTTTATTGGCATCAAAAGTGTAATTGCCAAATATGTTTAGGTTTTTATCGCGATGGTTAAAAACAATGCCTACTGTACTTTTATAATATTTACCATAACCGGCCATGGCGGTAATGGTACCGTTGGTGCCCAGGTTTTTCCCTTTTTTTAAGATGATATTGATAACGCCGCCGCCCGATGCATCATACTTTGCCGAGGGACTGCTAATCACTTCTATCTGATCAATAGTGCTGCTTTGCATGCTGCGCAGCATGGTGGCAAGATCATCGCCACTCAGGTTGGTTGGGCGGCCATCAATAAGTACCATGGCGGGTTGCCTGCCGGTAACGCTGAGGGTTTCGTTACTGTTTACCCTTACCCCCGGCGATTGCCTGAGGATATCGAAGGCAGAATTACCCTCGGCCAATATGCTGTTTTGGATGCTTAGGGTTATTTTACCAGGCTTTACCTCGATGCGTGGCTTGCGGGCCACCACCTTCACCTCCTGCAATTGCTGGTTGGATGGTTTTAAAACAATATCGGGCGTGGTTAAGGTTTGCCCGGCTGTAAGATGGTGCGGCCCCGAATAAATTTTGCTGTAACCTATCTGGCTGGCCTGTACCAGGTAAGTGCCTGGTTTCAGATCGGTAAATTCAAATACGCCGGAAGGGTTTACAATGCCCGAGCGCAATATGGATGTATCGGGCGCATTAACTTTAAATAATATTACGGTGGCTGCTTCGGCCGGCTGATGGCTATCTGTAAAAACTTTTCCCTGTATTACCGGAGCCTTGGTTTGTGCGTAGGCAACACAATACAATCCCGTCAAGAACGCAATGAAAAAGCTCCTGGTTAAAAAGTTCATTAATTATTTAGATGTAGAAATTTGCTATAACGTTCAGATTAATATGTAAGGGCAATATATAACATTATACATAAACTTATATATGCTTACTGATATTTTAACGAAATATTATTTACTCAAGTTGCATAAAACTGTATAAATAACATTTGGTAAAAGGTTTTACTTTAAGCAAAGTAAATATTGTTTACACAAAGTACAACGAAAGCGATAATTAGGCGAAACAAGCTGATTTTTTCGCTATTTTCGGCCTCCATACTTGGTTAAATTTGAATTTGTTTCACCCGTTATAACATGAAAAAGGTTTTTCTTTTGGCACTGATGTTTTGTTTTGCCGGTAAATTGTTTGCCCAGTTACCGCCTGCAAACTATGCTGCTGCCCTCGATAAATTTAAAAGATTGTACAATTACAACCGGCCCGACAGTGTTTATGCAATGTTTAGCCCCGAAATGATGAAGGCGTTAACGCCTGTTGATTTCAGGAATACCACCAACCAGTTAAAGGTACAATTAGGATCACTTTTGCAGGCCGATTTAACAAGTTACGAGGTTCCGATTGCGCATTACAAGGCAACTTTTCAAAAGGGTGTTTTTGTATTAAACTTATCGTTAAATGCTGATAATAAATTTACCGGTCTGTCATTAACACCCTATACCGCTCCCGCAGGTTCAACCGCCGCGGCAGCCCCGGTAAGCACTGCCATCGCTACCGATCCGTCGCTGGTCGAGTCGCCGGTTTCTGTTAAAACCTTGTTGGGTTCAATATCGGGTACGCTGGCTATGCCAAAGGATGCCAGTGGTAAAGTGCCATTGGTGCTGATTATTGCCGGCTCGGGCCCTACCGATAGGGATGGCAACAGCCCAAAACTGGGCCTGCATGCCAATATCTATAAAATGATAGCCAACGAGCTTGGAAAAAAAGGAATAGCATCGGTACGCTATGATAAACGTTTGGTTGGGCAAAGCGTTACTTCAATTAAAGAAAACGAGATCAGGTTTGAAGATTATGTGGAGGATGCAGCCGCGCTGTTGAATATGCTGGCCGCCGATGAACGCTTTTCGAAGATCATTATCCTTGGCCATAGCGAGGGATCATTAGTAGGTATGATGGCTTCGCAGGATGAACCGATTAAGGGTTTTATATCGGTAGCAGGTGCCGGCGACTCGGCCGATAAAATCCTTACCGAGCAGATGAAATCGCAGCCTGCCTTTATTTCGGATGGTTTTAACCGGATGCTGGATAGTTTAAAGCGTGGCAAAACAACTGATAACATTGATCCTGCACTATATTTTATAGCGCGACCAAGCATCCAGAAATACCTGATGTCGTGGTTCAGGTATAACCCCCAGCGTGAGATCAGGAAAGTGAAAGCCCCGATCCTGATCATCCAGGGTACTACCGATTTACAGGTTACCGTTGGCGATGCCGAAAAGCTGAAAAAGGCAAAATCGGATGCTATCCTAACCATTATCCCTAACATGAACCACGTGCTGAAGGAAGCTCCGGCCGATAAGGAAAAAAATAAAGAAACGTATAACCAACCCGATCTTCCGCTGAAACCGGAGTTTGTAACGGCGATAATTAACTTTATAACGAAGACGGCGAAGTAGTTAGTTACCTACTTGTGCTTAATAAATAGCGTTATTGCGGGCAGGTAAAACCTAAGGCGGCTGAAGGAAATATGGCATCACCGATGTTGTCATCCTGAGGAACGAAGGGTCTTCTTCGCCCTGCATAGCGCCATGCTTGTTGCAGAAGATGCTTCGTTTCTCAGCATAACAACATGTTAAAAAGGGTGTCATGCTAAGCCTGTCGAAGCATGGTGTGCAGGGCCTTTACGCGCGATCCTTCGACAAGCCCAGGGTGATAAGCCCGCCCGCCAGATGTCATATAACCCTTCAGAGGCGACCGCTTTTACTTACTCAGCATGACAACATGTTAAAGGTGTCATGCTGAGTAAGTCGAAGCATGGTGGGCAGGCCTCTGCGCGCGACTCTTCGACAGGCTCAGAGTGACAGGGCCCACCCGCCTCATCTCATATTTCTTTCGGAGGCGCGTTACTTACTTATAATGTTGTGGTACAGGAGGAAGCAGGTTACCCCCACACCCCCAACAACCTCCTAATCATAATAATCTCCGCCACATGATAAGCATTATGATCTGCAGCCTGTAATGCCTCACGCAAAATAGTTTGCCCGTCGCCATGGGGGATCTTCTGATAAAGATCTTCCGATTTTACCAGGGCAATTAACTCTTCCAGATCATCATCAATCTGTTTAACACATTTATCCCAGGCTTCGTCACTTTCCGGTGCTGCTTCTTTTGGCCAGTAATCATCGGGCCAGTTTGGCGATTGGTGACTGCCATCTTTACAAAACTCCAGCATATCCCATTGTGCAATGCGGATATGCTCAACCAGTTGCCAGATGCTGTAGGGGAGTTTATCAAGCTTAACGCCGCGCAGTTCGGCGGGCAAACCATCTAAGGCCTTTTTCAGGCCGGCATGGGCATTACCGCCTTGCAGCAGGTGTAAAACTTCGGTAATTACTATTTGGTGTTCGTTATTCATAAGTACTTGTGTGTTATTAAAAGTAACAAATTACTGGCCGGTTTGATTTATTCGGCTTAAATGTTTTAAGTTTATGCTTCATTGTAAAAATTCTGATTAACCGTGGCTAAAAACATACTTTTCAAATTAACTGTTGCTAATATTTTATTTATAGCAGCCTTAACCGGTTGCAAAAAAGAGGGGGGCACCGGCACGGGGCCCTTGTTAGGTAAGGATGATGAAGCCTTTGTTAAGTACGAAAATGTATTTTTAGATAATTTCTGGAAACTGAACCCCGATTGGGCAACTTCGGTGGGCTATCATAAATACGATAGCCTGATGGTGCTGCCCAACCAGGCAAGCCGGGATAAGCTGATCAATTTTGCCAAATACCAGGTTGATTCGTTAAGCCGCTTTGAACCCAATACGCTTAACGAGGGCAACAAAATAGACTATAAAATATTGCAAAATCAATTAGATTACCTGCAATGGCAGTTAACCCATTTAAGGCAGTTTGAATGGGATCCTTCATCATACAATATTATAGGTACTTTCGCCTATATTTTAAATGAGCATTACGAGCCTCTGCCCAAACGCCTGCGTCATTTTTATCAGCGTATGGCATTCATACCCCAGTATTATAAAGATGCTGAAAAGCAAATTAAAAATCCGGTTGTTGAATTAACCAGCCTTGCTATCGAACAAAACCTTGGCGGCCTTGATGTAATAGCCAAAGATTTTGCCGATTCGCTCAAAAAAACCAATATTCCCAAAGCCGAACAAAAGCTCATGACGGATAGAGCATCCCAAAGCGTTACCGCCATTAAAGCCTATGCCGACTGGCTTAAAGCTTTAAAAAACGATCATCCCCGCAGTTTCAGGTTAGGAAAAGATTTGTATGAAGATAAGTTTAAGTACGAGATAGTTGCCGGCAATACGGCCGAGAAAACCTACAACGCCGCCGTTGAACGTAAAAAATACACCCATCGCGAAATGGCGAAGATCAGCAAACAGCTTTGGCCTAAATATATGGGTAAAGCCGCTATGCCCAAGGATAGCCTGGAAATGATTAGCAAGCTGATAGATACCATCTCAACGAAGCATGTTAAACCCGAAGATTTTCAGTCGGCTATTGAACAGATCATCCCGAAACTGAACAATTTTGTTAAAACCAAAGATCTGCTAACGCTCGATCCTACTAAGCCTTTAGTTATCCGTAAAGAGCCGGGCTATATGGCGGGCGTTGCCGGAGCATCCATGAGCGGCCCTGGCCCGTACGATAAAAATGGCAATTCATATTATAACGTTGGTAGTTTAGCCGGTTGGAGTAGTGAGAAAGCCGAGAGTTACCTGCGCGAATACAATAATTACATATTGCAGATTTTGAGTATCCACGAGGCAGTGCCCGGTCATTATGTACAGGGAGTTTACTCAAACAAAGCGCCAAGCATTATCAAGGCTGTATTTGGCAACAGTGCCATGGCCGAGGGTTGGGCAGTTTATACTGAGCAAATGATGCTGGAAAACGGTTTCGGTAATAACGAGCCCGAAATGATGTTGATGTGGTATAAATGGAACCTGCGCTCGGTATGTAATACCATACTGGATTACAGCGTGCACAGCGGCAACATGACCAAAGATGAAGCCATTAAACTGTTAACCCGCGAGGCCTTTCAGCAACAGGCCGAAGCCGACGGTAAATGGAAAAGAGTAAGCGTTACCAGCGTGCAGTTAACCAGCTACTACACCGGTTACAAGGAAATTGTTGATTTGCGCGATGCCTATAAAATTAAGATGGGCGATAAGTACAAGCTTAAAGAGTTTAATGAAAAGTTTTTAAGCTACGGCAGCGCCCCGGTTAAATTTATACGCGAAGCCATGCTGGCAAAAACCGGCGGTTGATTAAAAAATTAATTGATAGTCCATGAGCAAAAACTCATGGACTATGAACCATGAGATCACATCCCACGAACTATCAAAATCTTTATGCGTAATGTTCCTTAATTTGGTGGGAAAGCTGCGACAGTACTTTTCTTTTTAATCTGCCTTTACAACAAACACAATTGTCGTGGTCAAAATCAACTTCAGCTATTACGTTACCCTGGTCAACTACGCGGAACCTTCCTGCTTCATTAGGTAATACAGCTAAAACGCGTTCATCCTGTTTCGAAAAATTGATCAGCACATGAAATTGGTGCTGTGGTATAAATGCTAACCGCCTTAACATAAAACCTCCTTTTCGTTTATAATTGGTAAAAAAATAAAAGGGCCTAAACTGATATATGATATAAAGTTAACGAATTATGTTTTAAATAATTGTTATACCGGCCCCTGTTTTTTTGATAAAATATTGTGATACCTTTACCTCATATATCACAAATCATGAAAAAAATATTATTGGCCGGCGCTATGCTTATCGCTTCGGCAAGCGGATATGCCCAAAAGGTAAAACCTGCATTAAAGTTAATAAAGGGTAATACTTATTACCTGGTTACTTCGGCCCACTCGGTTATTAAACAAAATATAAACGGACAGCTCAATAATGTAGATTTAACCATCAATGGCAAAATGTCGTTCAAGGTGCTTAACACCGACGATTCATTGTATTACATGGAGGTTAATTACACCAGGGTAGGCATGAAAATGCAGATGCCCAACGGTAACATGGCCTTTGATTCGGATACCAAAGATACCTCGAACGTAATGGCCCGCATTTTATCAGGCATCACCAATAAACCTTTTACGGCATCAATCAATAAAAGTGGTCGCATCCGCTCGGTAGAAAATGCAGAGGGTATGATATCTGCAATGGTAGATGGCATTAAGGAGTTGCCGCAAGACAGGAAAGATCAGTTGAAAAGCCAGCTCACACAATCATTCGGCTCATCGGCGCTGAAAAGTAACCTGCAAATGTCGATGGCGGTACTACCCGAAAAGGCGGTTGCCAAAAATGATCAGTGGACTATCGGTACCAAACTGGAGGGAGCCATGACGGCGCAAATCAATTCGGTATACCAGTTAATGGATATTACAGCGCAAAGCTATATTATCCACGGCAACGCCACGCTGGCCACCGATAACAATGCCGATTATAAAATAATAAGCAGCATGCCCATGAAATATAACATGAAGGGCACCATGATATCGGATGTGGTGGTTGATAAAGCCACAGGCTGGATTACCAGCTCGAAAATGAAGCAAACAATAGATGGCACCGTACAAATTAAAGATAACGATCGCCTGCCAGGTGGCCTTACCTTCCCGATGACCATAACAAACGAAACAACTTCTACCGATCACTAATCGGCAGATAAATAGCAAAAATCCCCTCCTCTTAATTGCAGGAAGGGATTTTTATTACATCAACCTTCCAGTTCCCAAACTCCCTCCAGGTAAATTTTATACCGCATTGGCTGAAACTCGCCAAAAGCAAAAACATAAATCATATTATCCTTTTTGGCATAATAAAGCCTCAGCCTGTCGCTGCCCTGGTACAGGTTCAGGAAGCCGCCATCGGTTTCAAAGCCGGCCGTTTCGGTAATGCTCTTAAAATCTTCGGCACCGGCAACATTAGCCAGTTCTTCAAAATTGTTATCGGCAAAGTCATCATACTTTACCTGGTTATATGGCAAGCTGAAGGTTTTATCTAACATACCCTCTTCGGTGCCGTCGTAAAGTAAAGTGTGCAATATTTCGTGTTTTTTAATCATCTGATAAGCTTTTTAACAAAAAACAAATGTCGGTTTAATGGCTGCATAAAGCTAACCATCAAACCGACATGGTAATAATTGTTTATCTTGATTTATTGTTTTTGTTCTTCTAAATAACCTTGCTGTTTAAGATCGTTAATAGGGTACGGTACTTCATATTGGATCCCTAAACCGGGTTTACCAAACCACGGAATAATTTTGCCTTCGCGCACTTTAGGTATGGGTTTCAGTATTTTATATATTTTATAAGGTTTGCTTAAAGTATTATCGGGCAGGGCACGTTGCGGAAAGGGTACGCCTTTTGGCGATACAAAGGTACCTTTATCCTGAAAAACGCCGTTTGCATCGGTATAACCGCCGTAACGATCAATCAGGAAACCTTTTTTAAGGGTTACAATAAGCAGGTTAACCGCACCGCGGTTTGGTGGCCAGCCACCGTTTAGCTGTTTATCGGTAAATAATTGTTCGAGGGCAGTCCATTTTTCGGTTTTCCAAAGGCGCCATGCCGAATCGGCATATTCCTTTTTGGCAGCAGTATCGGCAAAATCAGTTACCGAAGCTTTAAAATCGGCATAAGTAACGCCCCGTACAACAAGGTGATGGCTTTTTGCTGCATGCGGACCGGCTTTTACAGATTTGGTTTGAGCCGTAGCCATAAAGGGCAACAGCACTGCTAAAAGCAGCAATTTAAGTGTTTTCATTTCGATGTGGTTTTTGGTGTGATAAAGCTAACAGGAGTAAAGCGGATATGAAAGAAAAATATGGTATTTATTTTATTCATATTATAATAGATATTGCAGGTGTGTCCGTCCGTTTCGCCGTGCTGTCACCGTCGTTCCGTGCCGTTGTTGGTGTTGTCACCATAGGTGTTCGGAAGAAATAAAAAAGCGGGGGAATTGTGCGATTCCCTCCCTTGGGAGGGTGTAGGGAGGGGTTTCTACACCCTGCATATTCGTCGGGCAAGGTGTAAAAACTCCTCCCTGCCACTGCGCAATCCATCACACCCCTCCCAAGGGAGGGAATCAAAAAATCTTCCGAACAGCTATGGTGTTGTCACCAACAACTGTATTGTGCCCTCGCGCTCTTATAATACCCGTTCCCCAAAACGCTGTTCGTAAGTACGGCGTATAGCTGTTGGTGACAACACCATAGGTGTTCGGAAGAAATAAAAAAGCGGGGGAATTGTGCGATTCCCTCCCTTGGGAGGGTGTAGGGAGGGGTTTCTACACCCTGCATATTAGTCGGGCAAGGTGTAAAAACCCCTCCCTGCCACTGCACAATCCATCACACCCCTCCCAAGAGAGGGAATGAGAAAATCTTCCGAACACCTATGGTGACAACACCAACAGCGGCGAGGTGACAACACCCACAGCGGCGCTGCGGCTTAAATTAAAATCAGCGAAATCAACGTAATCAAATTTCATCAACGGTCAACAATCGGTGCAATCATCTAATAATCGGTGTAATCCCAAAAAACTAAATTATTACCTTCGTATATGTCATCAGCAGAAGCAAAAAAACAAATCGAGGCACTAACCGCCGAACTTAAACAGCACAATTACAACTACTACGTGCTGGCCATGCCTACCATATCCGACTTTGATTTTGATAAGAAACTGGAGCAGCTTAACAAACTGGAGAAGGAATACCCCGAATATGCCGACCCTGATTCGCCAACGCAAAAGGTGGGCGGGGATATTACCAAAGAGTTTGTTACCGTAAGGCACCGCTGGCCTATGCTCTCGCTGGGCAATACTTACAACGCGCAGGAACTGCTTGATTTTGACCAGCGCATCCGCAAGGCCATCGGCGATAATTTTGAGTATGTGTGCGAACTTAAGTTTGATGGCCTGAGCATGAGCCTTACCTACGAAGATGGCAAGCTAATCCGCGCCGTTACCCGTGGCGATGGCGTGCAGGGCGACGAGGTAACCACCAATATTAAAACCATCCATACCATACCCAAACGCCTGCACGGCGAAGGCTACCCGGCTTATTTTGATATCCGCGGCGAGGTGTTTATGCACCGCAAGGCCTTTGAGCGCCTTAACAACGAGCGTATTGAAGCGGGCGAACTGGCTTATGCCAACCCTCGTAACTTTGCATCGGGCACGGTAAAAATGCAGGATTCGGCCGAGGTGGCCAAACGCCCGCTTGATTGCTTCCTGTACTTTTTATATACCGAAAAGCCTTTGTTTAAAACCCATTGGGAGAGTCTGCAGGAAGTTAGCAAATGGGGTTTTCATACCAATAATCACAGCGAACTTTGCCCCGATATTAACTGCGTACTGGAGTTTATTAATAAATGGGATCAGGAGCGCTTTAACCTGAGTTATGATATTGATGGCATAGTTATCAAGGTAAATAACTATTCGCAGCAGCAGGAATTAGGTTTCACAGCCAAATCGCCGCGCTGGGCCATCTCCTACAAATTTAAAGCCGAGCGTGTAGAGACCGAACTGCTGGAGGTGAGTTACCAGGTAGGCCGTACCGGAGCCGTTACCCCGGTTGCAAATTTAAAGCCGGTGCTGCTGGCCGGCACCACCGTAAAACGTGCAACATTGCATAATGCCAACGAAATTATCAGGCTTGATTTACACGAGGGCGATACCGTTTTTGTTGAAAAGGGCGGCGAGATTATCCCGAAGATCATCAGCGTAAATCCTGATAAACGCAAGGCCGATGCGTTGCCGGTTGTTTACCGCACCACCTGCCCGGCTTGTGATACCCCGTTAGAGCGCAAGGAAGGTGAAGCTGCTTTTTATTGCCCCAACGATGAAGGCTGCCCGCCGCAAATAGTTGGTAAAATGCAGCACTACATTGGTCGTAAAGCCATGAATATTGATGGTTTGGGTGATGAAACCATCGAGACACTTTACAGTAAAGGTTTTATAAGCCACATCAGCGATATTTACGAGCTGCATAACCGCGCCGCCGACTTGAAGCGGATGGAGAGGTTTGGCGAAAAATCAATCAGCAACATGCTGGATGGTATTGAAGCTTCAAAGAAAATGCCCTTCGAAAAAGTCCTGTTTGGTTTAGGCATTCGTTATGTGGGTGAAACGGTTGCCCGTAAGCTGGCTTTTCACTTTAAATCGATAGATAATTTGATGGCTGCCGGCATTGAAGAGCTTACCGCCGCCGAAGAAATAGGCGAACGCATTGCCCAAAGCATCACCGAGTATTTTGCGGGTGATGTTCACCGTGAAGAAATTGAAAAGCTGCGTGCACAGGGCCTGCAGTTTGTTGCCGAAGAAAAGGAAGTTGTACTGGCCAGTGATACGTTGGTTGGTAAAACGTTTATCATCTCGGGCACATTCGAAAAATTTTCGCGCGATGAGCTGAAGGACATGATTGAGCAGAACGGCGGTAAAATATTGAGCAGTATTTCGGCCAAGTTGAATTACCTGGTAGCGGGCGATAATATGGGCCCCTCGAAGCTTGAGAAGGCCACAAAGCTTAACATCCCCATTATTAGCGATGATGAATTATTGGAGATGATAAAATAAGCATTCCTGCTTTGTTTATTTTATTCATTAAGCTTGCCGAACAATTTTTTGATCTCAAAATTTGCTTACTTTAGATCGTCAACTTGATTTTCCCCATAATTAATTAAGCGCTTAATCCGAATAATTATATCTATGGAAAAATTTATACCGATACAGGCAAATATCTTTTGCGAGCCCTGCAAAGACTGCGGCGCACGCCCCGTGGTTGAGCAGGCGAAAGGCAAGTTTATAGTGCGATGCCCCAAAAGCAAAGCGCACTATCAAACCAAACCGGGGCATGTTGATATTAACGACTGGAACACAAAAAACAAGGTTCATCCGCCGCTTGGCAACAAAACATCCAATAAGCAGGCATCCTAACCGGGATGCCTTTTTACATTATTTAACAATTTAACGCTGTAACAATCAACTAATAAACTTCATCTTAGCGGTAAACATCCGCTAAATGAAGTACACCTTCTGTTTCCTGCTTTTTTTATTCAGTATCCCCGTATTTGCGCAGCAATTTAACATTACCGGTAAAATAACCGACGAAGCCGGCAGGCCAATCCCTTTTGCATCCATCTACATAAAAAATACAACTAAAGGCGCTTCGGCCAATAGCGAAGGTATGTACCAGTTGCGCGTTGGTGCCGGTAAATATGCCGTTCAATACAAAGCGGTTGGCTACACCCAGCAAAGTAAAAACGTAGATCTCATTGCCGACGAGGTAATCAACATCAGCCTGCAAACTGAAACCTACCAGCTTAAAGATGTTACCGTACATGCCGGCGGCGAAGACCCTGCCTATGCCATTATGCGCAAGGCCATCAAAAAGCGCAAAACTTATTTAAATGAAGTAAACGCCTATACCTGCGATATCTACATTAAAGGATTGCAAAAACTGCTTGCAGCACCTAAAAGCTTTATGGGCTTTGATGTGCAGAAAGCCACCAACGAAGCCGGGCTCGACTCCAACCGCAGGGGAATAGTTTACTTATCCGAATCAGAATCGAAGTATAGTTTTGTCCGTCCGGATAAGGTACACGAGGAGCAGGTATCGGCCAAGGTATCGGGGCGTAACAGGGCTTTCAGCTTTAACCGGGCATCAGATATGCAGGTTAATTTTTATGAGAATTTTGAAAACTGGAAAGGATTAAGCAACCGCCCGCTGGTATCGCCGGTGGCAGATAATGCCCTGTTTTATTACAATTATAAGTACGTAGGAACATCGGTAGAGAACGGCGAAACCATCAATAAAATTGAAGTTACCCCCAAACGGGCGCACGACCCATGCTTTGAGGGTGTTATTTATATTTTGGATGATAGCTGGCGCATTTATGGCCTGCAGCTTTACATCACCAAAAAAGCCAATATCAATTTTGTTGATACCCTTAAAGTTAACCAGCAGTTTTTCCCGGTGAATGAAAAAAACTGGATGACCTCATCCATTAAGTTTGAGTTTACAGGCGGCCTGTTCGGTTTTAAATTAGGCGGATATTTTATATCGGTATATAAAAATTACGACCTGAACCCCGATCTTAGCAAGGCTAATTTTAACGAACAACTGCGGATAACCAAGGGCATCAGCAAAGATTCGGCTTACTGGGAACAGGCCCGGCCTATCCCCTTAACAGGCGAGGAGGTTACCGATTACACCGCCAAGGATAAGCTGGCTAAAAAGCGCGAATCGAAACCATATCTCGATTCGCTGGATAAGGCCAATAACCGCTTTAAACCCGTTAACCTGCTGTTTACAGGCATCAACACCCGCAATCGTTACAAAAAGGAATATTACCATTACGACCCGCTGATTGGTTCAATGCTGTACAACACGGTAGAGGGCTTTGCGATAGATTATGGCGCAAGCTACAGCAAACTGGTTGATACGCTTAACAACCGCTATTTTGTACTGAGCGGAAAGGTGCGTTACGGTTTTTCTAACCATTTGCTTAATGGTTCGGCAGGGGTGGCTATACCATTGCAGCGTTTTACGCTGGGGCTGAACGGAGGATCGGATGTGGTTGATTTGAATACCCTTGCCCCAATGTCAACTTTTGTAAATACCCTGCACAGCCTTTTGGCGCAGCAAAACTTTAAAAAGCTATATCAAAAGCAATTTGCATCGGCATCGCTGGGGGGCAGGGTAACAGGTGGTTTACGCGGCAGTGCAAGTATTGAATGGGCCAACCGCAAATGGCTGCCAAATACCACAGCCTTCAGTATTTTTGATCCGCACGATCATCAGTTTACCTCCAATAACCCGTTACAGCCCGATCAGGACGTGCCGTTGTTTTCCGAAAATAAATCGCTTACGGTAAACCTGCGGGCCAGCTATGATTTCAGCAATAAATATGAAACCTATCCGTCGGGCCGGAGGTATTTGCCATCAAAGTATCCAACTATCAGCGTAAACTATACCAAAGGCATTAACAATGTTTTAGGATCGGATGTGAACTACGATAAAATCAGCGCAGATATCTCCAAAACTGATATCAGTATGGGTTTTTATGGCAACAGTTCATTTTTTATAGGCGCCGGAAAATTTCTGAATGCCAAAAGCGTATTTTTTCCCGATTACTTCCATTTTGCGGGTAACGAAGTGCTATCCTACAAACCAAGGGTAAACCGTTTCCTGCTGCTGGATTATTATAATTTCAGCACGCCTGATAAATACCTGGAAGGGCATTTTGAGCATAATTTTTCGGGTTTTATCACCAACAAGATCCCATTGATCCGCAAGTTTAAATTGCAGGAGATTGTGGACGTAAACTATCTGTACACGCCAAAATTGAAAAACTATACCGAGTTGGGTTTCGGCTTACAATACCTCAATATCAGGGCTATGTACGGGATCTCATACAATGGCGGTACGCAGGCAAAATCGGCGTTTAGGTTGGGGATTTCTCTTTGAAGTGAAAGGATAAAGGTAAAAGGCGAAAGGTTTTGTGGAAGATGCAAGGCAAGGTGCTTGTTTTACGAATTGCGAAGAAAATGGATAATATTCGAACCCGGGAAAATCAAATCGGTGTAATCAAAGAACAATCGGTGTAATCCCAAAAAACAAAAAAATCAGCGAAATCAACTAATCATCCAAATCAACGGTTTACCTTTGCAGCATGATTAAAAATTTCATTCCCTGCTTTATCTTTTAAGATGAAAGGATAAAGGTAAAAGGTTTATTCCCGAATTGCGCAATAAATAGATAATGTCTAAACCCGGGAAAATCAAATCAGTGTAATCAAAAAACAATCGGTGTAATCCCAAAAAACAAAAAATCAGCGAAATCAACGTAATCATCCAAATCAACGGTTTACCTTTGCAGCATGATTAAAAATTTCATTCCCTGCCTCATAATAATCCTGCTGGCACTTGGCTGCGCTAAAAAAGTACCTCAATACACCATATCGCGCATAACCAAAACAGATACCGCTACCAAACTTACTGTGAACATAACCGGCAGGCTTAAATGGGCCGAGTTGCTCAGCATCACCTCCAAAATAAAAGCCGACAGTGCCAAACTGCCCAACCTGCAACTGTGTTTTATGCTACCGGGCCATAATGATAAAAGCACGGGGGCCAACAACTTTTACGCCATTGCCCGTTACCCCAAAACTGACCAGGTTACCATGCAGGATACCACCAAAGACGCCGACGGTAATACCGTACGCCTCAGCATCCTCGGTCTATCTGCCGAAAAAGCCAAACGCCTGCTAAGCCTTAATCCAGATGATTTGAAGGGGAAAAACATCATCGGCAAGTTTATTGATGATAATAACCATACGCTTATTGTGCCCTTTACCGATATTGCCGACGGTAAAAAAGAAACTTATATTATTGAGCTGGATACCCTCGGCACCGTGGTATCGCGTACCATACCTCTGGTTGATAACCGGGATGGTGTTGAAAAGCTGCATGTAACCCAACGTGGCGATTATATCACCATAAAGGATAGCGTGCTTACCCAATACTCGATAGATGATCTGGGGCTGCCTTACAACAGCACCAAAGCCGGTATTTAAATGCAGGGTTTGCGATATGCAAAAATCACCATTGGCTTAATTTTTCGTTTAAAATTAAGATTTCAGGGTTAAATCATTCATTTGTTTGATATTATACCGATATATTTATAATGTTTAAAACATTTATAAATATGAACCGAAATTTTATCAAAATTTTTGCGCTGAGCGTAGTCGCGGTTTTTAGTGCTTTTGTGGCCTCCGCGCAGGTGAGGTTGCCCGAGGGCTACTTCCTTAAAACGCTTCCCAACGGGTTGCAGGTGCTGGTTATTGAAAATGCCAAAGTGCCTTTAACCACCATTGAAATTGCTGTTAAAAACGGGGCCTATACTGAGGGCCCTGAGTATAGCGGCCTCTCGCACCTTTTTGAGCACATGTTTTTTAAAGCCAATAAGGTATATCCCGATCAGGAAAAATTTCTGAAACGCACGCAGGAGCTTGGAGCCATCTGGAATGGCACCACTGGTAACGAGCGTGTAAACTACTTTTTTACTTTTGATAGAGACAGCCTTAAGGCAGGCCTTAACTTTATGAATGCCGCCATCCGTTTCCCTATTTACCGGGAGGAGGATATGAAAAAGGAGCGCCCGGTGGTTGACGGCGAGTTTCAGCGTGGCGAGAGCGATCCGTATTTCCAGTTGTGGTACAATATGCAGCAAAAACTTTGGGGCGATCTCATCACCCGTAAAAACCCTATCGGTATACACGATGTAATTAACACCGCCACGCCCGAAAAAATGATGATTATTAAGGATAAATACTATTTTCCTAATAACAGCTTGCTAACCATTTGCGGCGACGTGAAGCACGATAACGCCTTCGCACTTGCCGAAAGCATTTTTGGCGACTGGGCTAACAGCGGCTTCGATCCTCAAACCAAATTCCCTATCCCGGCATTTAAGCCTTTAACCAAAACCGAATACTTTGTTAAAGAGGCCACCATTGCCCAAACCCCTTATATGGATTTTACCTGGCAAGGGCCGTCGTATCCAACAGATTCGGCTGCTACGGTTGCTGCCGATGTGTTCTCGACCATTGTGGGTTTAAACTCGTCAAAATTACAGCAGGCTTTGGTTGATAAAGGCCTGGCCAGCGGTGTTTATGTAAGTTATAATACCAGCCGTTATGTTGGCCCGGTAGATGTATTTGTTGTGCCTAACCCCAACAAGCTGAAAGAATGTTATGCCGAAGTAATGAACCAGGTAAGCATGTGGAGTAAGGACGATTACTTTACCGACGAACAAATGGCCACCGCCAAAGCCATACTGCACCGCAACGATATCCACGCCAAAGAAAAACCATCATCATTGCCAAGCCAGGTTAGCTACCAGTGGTGCAGCACATCGCTTAATTACTATACCGATTTGGATAGCAATTACCAGAAGGTTACCCGTGCCGATATCAAAAAGTACCTTGATACCTACGTAATTGGCAAACCTTATGTTGCAGGTTTGATTATAGCGCCCGAGTTAAATAAAACAGTAAACGCGGCTTCATTTTTTGTTGCTAAGTAATTTAAACGAAAGATAACCATGAAGAAATATATAATTGCCCTGCTGGTAGCAGCGGCTATAACAAATACCGCTAGCGCGCAAAATAAAGCCTACGAAACCACGGTTGATGGTGTAAAGGTAATTGTACAGCCCAGTGGTAATGATATTGTTGAGGTACAAACCATTATAAAAGGCGGCGTGCAAAATTATCCGGCTACCAAGGCAGGCATCGAATCGCTGGCGATGAGCGCCCTTACCGAGTGCGGTACGGTTAAACACGATAAAAACAGCTTTAAGGATGAGCTGGATAAAGTAAGCGCTACCGTTTATGGCAGCAGCAACAAAAACTACTCGGTAGTGCGCATGAACTGTATTAAAGGCGATTTTGACATTGTTTGGCCTTTATATGTTGAGGCTATTACCCAGCCACGCTTTGACGCCAAAGAGTTTTACCGTATTAAACAGGATGCCATCAACAACCTGAAACAGGAAGATTCGCAGCCCGATAACGCCATTGATAAGTATGCCGATAAAATAGCCTTTGCCGGCACCAATTATGCTAAAGATCCGAGCGGTACGGTGCCAATCATTACCGCCTTAACACCGGCCGAAACTAAAGCTTATTATCAATCAATACTCACCAAATCGCGTTTATTGATTGTTGTTGTTGCCGATCTGGATCAGGCAACCATCGAAGCTAAGGTGAAAGCCATGTTGGCGGGTGTTAAACAAGGTTCATCGTTTGCGTTTAAAAAATCAACCTTCAGTGCCGATAAAAACAGCATCAACGTTGAAAAACGCGACCTGGCTACCAATTATGTTGAAGGTATTGCCAGCGGTCCGGCTGCCGGCACGCCCGATTTTAACGCCTTTAACGTAGCTATGCGCATTTTTAGCAACATGCACTTTTTAGAGGTACGTACCAACAACGGCTTATCCTATGCTCCGCAGGCCTGGTTTAGCGCAGGGCAAACCTCAACCGCCCGTTTCTCGGTTTCAACCACCCAGCCCGATAAGTACATTGCCGTATTTGATAAACTGGTTGACAAAATTAAGCGCGAAGGCTTTAAACCCGAAGATGTGGCCGATATGAAGATTACCTATCTAACCGGCTTCTATTACAAAAATGAAACCAACAGCGCCCAGGCTTCATCTATTGCAGCAAATGAGGTGTTACACGATAACTGGAAACGCTCATTAACCCTGGTTGATGATGTGAAAAAATTAACTGTTGATGATGTGAGCAACGCTTTCCGTAAATACATCAACAACATTGTATGGGTTTACCAGGGCGATCCTAAAAAAGTAAACCAGGTGTTATACATTAACGGTACATTGAAAGGCGGCGACAGTCCGGTGAACCACTAATATAATTCATTTGCTGCGCGTCATTGGGTCATTAAGTCATTATTGATTGGTTGACAGATCAGCAAAACCAAAGGAGCAGGAAGTAAATTTCTGCTCCTTTTTTTATGACCATTCAAGAAATGACAGCGCAGCGAAATGACTTAATGACGCGCCGCAAATGACTATTCATCAGGCAGCACCGCCTTTTTTCGGGTTCTGCTCCAACCGGGCCCTTTGCGGCGGGTTGGTACCGTATCGCCAAGCAGTTTCCCCCAGGGCTTGAGGTCTTCTATCCTGTCGAAAATAATTTTAAGTACAGCTATGAACGGAATGGAAAGGAACATGCCCGATAAGCCCCAGAGCATATTACCCAGCAACACCACCACAATAGATACCAGCGCGTTGATCTGCACTTTTGATGATACGATGCGCGGCACCAGTATGTTGTTATCAATAAACTGGATAACAATATAAGCGATGATAACGCCCAACTGCGTACTATAGCCATCTTTGGTTACCGTAGCCATTAAAACCGGCAAGGCTATGGCTATAATGCCGCCGATATAAGGCAGCAGGTTAAGGATAGCGCCGATCACACCGATAAGGATACCGTATTTAACACCTAATAATATCAAAGCTACAGAGTTCATGATAGCTACGATCAGCATCTCGATCAATAGGCCCTGGATATAGCTTTGGATAGCCGATTTGGTTTCTTTCAAAACTTCAGCCACCTTTTTAGAGTTTTCTTCGGAGAATACCTCGAAAAAGAAATTAAGGATGAGTGTTTTGTAAAACAGTATCAAAAACACATAAACCGGCAACACAAACAGCAACCCAAAGGTGCTTAACACGTTGCCCAGTGTGCGGCCTACCAATGCCTGGCTGTTATCCATGGCATCCTTTATCATCTGGTCCTGCTTTTGGATGGAGTAGTTGAAGGTGGCAGCCACCCACTCTTTAAAACTGGCAAAAATTTGGGCAAACTTTACCTTAAGCGTCGGCAGCGAATCGCCAAACTGGATGATTTGGGTAGAAAGAAAGTAAAACAGTCCGGCAAGAAATATTGCCCCCATCAGCATGGCTAAGCCAATAGCCACAATTTTGGGTACTTTATGCCGCTCAAGCCAGTTGCTTACCGGGTTAAGCAATATGGCAATAAAGGCGGCAAAAGCCAGGGGGATCATGACATCTGCCAGTTGGGCAAAAACATAAACCAATAAAATCAGCCCGAAAAGTACAACGGTACTTTTAAGGTAAAAAGGGTATTCTTTAACAGGAGGCATGTGAGCAGGATTTTATACGCAAGGAACAAGATAGCGAATTGTTTTATTTGGGAGGATTTTGTGTGATAAAGGATTAGCGGGTGTCCGTCCGGTTTGGGGAACCGGAGTGGTTGGGGACGAGGATAGGACAGGTCTTTTTATAGGCTGAGACACATAGTTATTAAAGCGTCTACGTCTAACCCAAAAACATGCTCAATGGCAGTTGCAAAACTCAAATTATCCTGATCTTCTATCATCTTGCGCAGAAATAAATTATCGTCGCCACAAAGTGCTTTTAGCGTTCTTATCCTGTTGATATGCTTAACACGATCATTATACACTTCAACCTTATTCACCCCTAAAAAACCTATAAGATTCTGTGCTTCAATATCGTCGGTGTTTACAGGAATAAAAATACCATCTTCGTACCTTATCCTGTCTTTAATATCAATATCATGGGGAATCAATATTGGTAAAAACGGGTCGATAAGTTTTGGCTTGTGACTGTTTAGCCAATGCAGTGTGGCATACCAGTTGTAATAGCCGTCGTTAGGGGTGTTTTTATGACGAGGATCGAAATGCTCAATGTCTACACTGTCGGTATGTTTGATGTAGCGCTCGGAGTAAGCGCAAAACCCGCTTTGTTCTTTTATCAGGATTTGGCGGATGCTGGTTCTTTCGGCAACGTTATCGTAACTCAGGTTCCCGGAAATAATAGCTGAAGTGTTTTGTTTTTTAAAATACCTCATTGCCCGAAAAATTGTATTCGTTACCTATCTGGATAAACTCATCTAACAGTTTGCTTTTTTCGGCTTCATCAGAGGTACGCGGAATGAGCGTTTTTAGTTCTATATAGCGTTCCCATTTCTTAATACCTTCTTTACCCAACAGGCTGCGAACGCTAAAGTCTTTAACCAGCAAATCGTTAGGGTCGTCGCCAATAGGTGTTTCTCCTTTGCGGGAGTATACAGTACCATCATCATTAAACTCTAATATAAATCGCTCATATGGTTCAAATTGCGCGGCGATGATGGGGCTATGGGTTGCTACAAAAAACTGGGTATTTTTGATAAAACCTAAGTAAGTGTCGATCAAGCCATATAAAAAATCGGGGTATAAATTGTTTTCCGGTTCATCTATTAGTAAAAACCCGTTTTGAATATCCCGGTTAAAATAGAGTGAATATATATGCCCCAATCTAAAAATGAAGTTTCTGATACCGCTGCTCAACTCACTATAGCTTATCCTTTGATTGCCTCCTTTTAGTTTAATGTAAGCCTTCAGGTTATCATTTAGCTGTACGGGATTGCTGGCGTTTTTGCTATCAAATTCTAAGTTTGCCTTATTTAATATCTTATCCCATAAAACAGCAATCTCGTCAAGTATTTTAGGGTTATGCTTTTCAAATTCATCCTGCACTTCCCTTACGGTTTTATCCAGATTTACCTCAAGATTTTGAAATTCACGAAAATCGTTTTCCCGCTTTTTAACCTGATAGATTAGTACATTCCAAAAGTTCTTTATTGAATCGGTAGATACTAAATGACTGTAAGGAAAGTTGTTAAATAGTTCCAATGCTTCGTTTAATGAGGTAGGCGGCACATCTAATATTTGTGAATAAATATTTTGATCTCCTTCTGAGGATACCTTAATCAGCAAATCGGATGAATTTTCCTTTAATACAGTTTTGGATAAGAACTCGCCTGCTTTTTTATGAACAAAGGGAGATTGGTCTGAAGTTGCTACTGTAGGACTTCTAAAAATATTGTTTTTCCAATTTGGAACATTATCAATATCTGAAATAAAGATATTTAAGTTCCCTCCTTTTTTAACAACATATACCGTTTCTCCGTTGAAACTTATTTTAAATATAATGTCTATCAGGCTTAGGCCACCAACGGCATAGAGATTATCTTGAATTAAATTCAACAACGTAGTCTTCCCCGTCCCATTCCTCCCAATAAAACAAACTTTATCCAAAGCCTGCCCGGCTTTTTCATGCCCGGCAGGGTAGGTAAAATCAAGTTCGAAATTTTTAAATTGCTGGTAATCGTATAGGTAAATGCCTAATAGTTTCATATCCTCAAGTTACACTATATTCATTACACCGCCAATTTATCAATATTAACTCAACACATTCCTCCAGCTAACCAAATCGCCGATGATTTTATCCAGCTGATCAGCAGCTACGCGCTCCTGAGCCATGCTGTCGCGGTGGCGGATGGTTACGGTGTTGTCTTCCAATGTCTGGTGATCTACCGTAATGCAGAACGGCGTACCGATAGCATCCTGGCGGCGGTAGCGTTTACCGATGGCGTCTTTTTCTTCGTACTGGATATTGAAATCAATTTTCAGTTTATCCATAATCTCGCGGGCTTTTTCGGGCAAACCATCTTTTTTGGTAAGCGGGAAAATAGCGGCTTTAACCGGGGCCAGGCAAGGGTGCAGGCGCAGTACGGTACGGCTATCCTGTTTTTCGTCGGTGCTCAGGTCTTCCTCTTCGTATGCATTGATCATGGTAAGGAGGAACATCCTATCCAAACCAATCGACGTTTCAATTACATAAGGTACGTAGTTACCGTAAGGTTTGCCTGTTTCAGGGTCAACCTCCGGATCAAAGTACTGCATTTTTTTGCCCGAAAACTTTTCGTGCTGGCTCAGATCGAAGTTAGTACGGCTGTGGATCCCTTCAACCTCTTTAAAGCCGAACGGAAACTCAAACTCAATATCATAAGCCGCATCAGCGTAGTGGGCCAGTTTGGTATGCTCGTGGTAGCGGTATTTGGCCTCGTCGGTACCCAGGGCAAGGTGCCATTTTAAACGGGCTTCTTTCCATTTATCAAACCACTCTTTTTGTGTGCCGGGGCGAACGAAGAATTGCATCTCCATTTGTTCAAACTCGCGCATGCGGATAATGAACTGGCGGGCAATCACCTCATTACGGAATGCCTTACCAATTTGGGCTATACCGAAGGGGATTTTCATCCTGCCCGATTTTTGCACGTTCAGGTAGTTTACAAAGATCCCCTGCGCGGTTTCGGGGCGCAGGTAAATGGTATCGGCATCATCAGCCACGGCGCCCATCTGGGTGCTAAACATCAGGTTAAACTGGCGAACTTCGGTCCAGTTGCGGGTGCCGCTTACGGGGCAGGCAATTTCGTGCTCAATGATCAGCTCGCGCAGGCGTGGCAAATCTTCGGCGTTAAGGGCCGCATCCATATCGGCTTGCAGTTTTTCTGCTTTATCGGTTTTACCGTCTTTGCTGTAGCGCTCAATTTTATCTTCAAGCAACTGATCGGCGCGGTAACGTTTTTTCGAATCTTTATTATCAATCATCGGATCGCTGAAGCCATCAACGTGACCGCTCGCTTTCCAAATCTTCGGGTGCATAAATATGGCCGAATCAATCCCTACAATGTTCTCGTTCATTTGCACCATGGCTTTCCACCAGTAGGTTTTGATGTTGTTTTTAAGCTCGGCACCATTTTGGCCGTAATCATAAACTGCACTTAAACCATCATATATCTCGCTGGAAGGAAACACAAAGCCATATTCTTTGGCGTGTGAAATAACATTTTTAAAAAGTTCGTCGGTTGATTTGCTCATAATAGCTGCAAAGATATGTTTTGATTTGGGAATTCGGATTTTCGATTTCGGATTTAGGTTGATTTGGGAATTGGGAATTAGGTTGATTTGGGAATTTCGATTTCGGATTTAGTTTTTTGGGATTATGCTGATTGATTTTTGTTTTTTGGGATTACACCGATTGCTTTTTTGATTACACCGATTTTTTTTTAAGGGATTACACCGATATCTTTGATTATACCGATTTCGCGGAATCGAACAGCTTTGGTCTACGTGAATTCAAATATGTTTGCAAAAACAAATACATTTGTAAAAACACACCGGTAATTAACTATGCCAACCAACACCGACGAACGCCCGAGAGTTTATTTAAATAAAGTACATCTTAAAGGATATAAATCTATTGAGGATGTTACTATTGATTTCCAGAAGGGATTGAATATACTGATTGGGAAGAATGGGGCCGGGAAGTCGAATTTGTTGGAGATGATAAATATAGCATCTCGTACAAGGCAAGGTTCGGATGATCATTTTACTTATGCAGAGCTTGAATTTGTCTCAGACGACGAGCAAACTTTTGAAATCAAATTAGAAAAAAGACTCAAGAGTAAAATCCTCGATCCTGAAAATATTGACGATCGGGTGATGTTTATTGAAAAGTTTTCAATAAACGGTAATGTAGTTTTAGAAGATTCTGATAGCGAAAATTATAAAAAACAGTTTGATTTTAAAGGTCGTCCGATTACCTATAAAGGAAGTTTAAGAGGGTTGTTTATTAGTTTAGGTTATATCCCAGCGTATCCGTTATATATAAAATATAAAATTCCTGATAATCTGGATTGCATAACCAAGCCGAGTAGCTTAAAGATTAATTATAAGGGTGCATCATTAGGGATAGGAGAGTACCCTAAAACAGCACATTTTATCACAGAGATTTTAGCTGTAATTGAAGACTTTATTTCTAATCAGAATTATACAGATTTTAAGGATATCTCTAAAGATGATATTCTCGCGTGTCTAAAAGTCCAAGATTTTATCGTATATAATTTGAAGCTTTTTACGCCAATTGAGAATATTAGATTTAGCGACAATATTAATCTATATGATGGTAACAAGGTGGTAGTTATAGATAATATTAAACTTGAATTTAATGTAAATAATAATTGGCTACCCTGGTCTCAATTATCGGATGGTACAAAACGCTTATTTCATATAATAACTGAAATAACATATACAAGCGGCTTAGTACTTTTAGAAGAGCCCGAACTCGGTGTCCACCCTCATCAATTTCACCTATTGATGAATTTTTTAAAAGAGCAATCACAACATAAGCAAATAATCATATCTACGCATGCGCCGAAAGCTTTGGATCATCTTAACCTTGATGAGCTAAATAATATCCTCCTCGTTAATTATGATCAAAAAAAGGGTACTCAGTTACGCCACCTCACCATCGACGAGCAAACTAAGGCACAGGAATATGCTAAAGAAGTTGGTTATGTAAGCGATTATTGGATGTATTCGGATTTAGAGGAATGATAAAGGTAGGGCTTGTTGGGGAGGATCCAAACGATACTTCTTCCATAAAAAACTTGTTGGATCAACGTTATAAAGGCAAGGTTCAGTTTAAAGAGCTGGCTAAAAATTCTACCGGAGCCAATTTAGATTCGTTAGGTAAATTCAAAAGGGTGCTGAAGAAGAAGTTTGACGATTCCGGATGTGCTTTTATAGTTTACATAAGAGACTTAGACGAATTGGAATCGCACAAAGTAAAACTTACCGAAAGATTTAAATGGTTCAGAGAGTTAGATGATCATGTTGAGAGCAAAGGCCTCCTTATGCTCAATATCTGGGAGCTTGAAGCGCTGATTCTTGGGGATATTGATACGTTTAATAAAATCTATAGCATCAATTATAAAACAGGCAATCCGATGTTTGTACGCGATCCTAAAAAGATTTTAATGGGGGCGACAGCCAAAATGAGAAAGCAATTTGAAGAAGCCCACTGTCCCGAAATTTTCAAACAGCTAAACATCGACAAAGTAGAAAAAAACTGCAGCTGCTTCAAAAAGTTCATCACCGAGTTTAATGAAAAGCTACACTAAAGCAAACCGTCCATAACCTTCCGCCAAACCACCAACTCCCCGTTACGGACGGACGTACACACCCAAAATCTCACATCCCACACCTCACATCTCAATTCTAAAACATATTTTTACAGCCATGAGTATCAGCGTTGAGGCATTAACAAAGGTTTACGGCACACAGAAAGCCGTTGATGGCATCAGTTTTACTGCCTCGCCAGGCGTATTGGGTTTTTTAGGGCCTAATGGCGCGGGCAAATCAACCACCATGAAAATACTTACCGGCTTTATTCCGCAAACATCGGGTACGGCTTCGGTTTGCGGCTTTGATGTGGTTAAGCAACCGTTAGAAGTTAAGCGCCGCATAGGTTACCTGCCCGAAAGCAACCCGCTGTACACGGATATGTACGTAAAAGAATCGTTGGGTTTTGCTGCGGGTATCCATAAAATACATGAGCCTGCCAAACGCATAGCCGATATTATTGAACAAACAGGCCTCGGCCCCGAGCAGCATAAAAAAATAGGGCAGCTATCAAAAGGCTACCGTCAAAGGGTAGGCCTGGCACAAGCCATGCTTCACGATCCCGAAGTGCTGATACTGGATGAACCAACCTCCGGCCTCGATCCAAACCAATTGATAGGCATCCGCCAGTTAATTCTTGATCTGGGTAAAGCCAAAACCATAGTGCTATCAACCCATATTATGCAGGAGGTTGAGGCCGTATGCAGCCAGGTGATCATCATTAACAAAGGCAATATTGTAGCCAACGATAGTTTGCAGCAACTCCGCAAAAACAACGGCGGCAAATCGCTGGAAGAGGTTTTTATCAGCCTTACCAATAATTAGGTATTGTTGTGTTTATAATGCCGTATTCCTGTTAATATTTGTTAAATACCATTATTTATTGCCCGGTATAATCCGGTTTGCATAATATTCGGGTGTTGCGTTCGTAATACCTGCACTGCGGAGAAAGCAGCAGGCGCCCTGCTCAACCGCAATAATTTTACGCAACAACAAATATGAAAAAGATCTTATTGCCACTGGCCGTAGTATGCGGCACAGTGTGGGGCGGCTTTGCCCAAACATCAAATAACGCGTCAACAACAGCGCCAACATCATCACCTGCCGATGGGCCGCATTATAGCTTTGGAGTGGATTGGGGGCTTACCGTTCCCGGTAAATCGAATACCATAACAGGAGCATCATTTAAGTACGAATTACCTTTTGCTATCAATACGCTCTTTACAGCATCGGTAGGGTACTCTTACATGGCTTTTAATAATGATAATCGCAAAGCAGAATTAAGTGTTTACGGCACCGCGCAAAAAGGCGTGAGTTTTTTGCCAATAAAGGTAGGGGTTAAGCACTATCTGAACAATCATTTTTTTGTTGAAGGACAGGTAGGTGCAGCCATATTACTAAGCAGAGGCGGTGATAATTTCAACAGGTATACGTCGTCTTATATCTATTCGGCTGGCTTTGGTTACACGCTGAGTAATGGTATTGAAGTTGGTTTAAGGTATGAAGACTGGAAAAAGCAGTTCAAAACCAGCCAGGCTGCAATAAGGGTAGCATACAAGTTTAAATAGCATGTGAATTTGAAAAGATCCGGGATGTGCACGTTCCGGATCTTTTTATAAAAAAAGCACTCATCATTATTTAACTTATATTGTATTTTGGCCCGCTATGAAAAAACTGCTACTTATTATTATTCTTTTCACTGCTTTTAAAACCTACGCTCAGGATCTGCCCCACCACACTACCGCATTTAGCGCCGGTGCCGAGCTGGGTATCCCATCGCGCAGTTTATATAATATAGGAGTAGGAGCATCTGTAAAACTGGAGCAGCCCATTATAAACCCTGTAAGCCTTACGCTTACCGCGGGGTTCAGCAGCTTTTTTCGTAAAAACACGCCGTTTAATAATGGTAACTCCGGCGGTAATTTGTTTGTGCCGCTTAAAGGTGGGGTAAGGTATAACGTTGGTTCGGGCGTGTTTCTGGAGGCCGAGGCAGGCAGCGCTATCGAACTTAATTATGATAAGCGCAGGCTCTTCGCTTTTTCTGTCGGCCCGGCTATAATGATTCCCTCAGGAACAGATAACCGGAGTTTTGAGTTGGGTTTGAGGTACGAAAGCTGGTCGACCCATACCTTGCAGCAAACGGCCATCAGGTTTGCTTATCGTTTTGGCAGGTAGTTTTTTTATAGCAATAAATTTATTTTAGTAACGTATTATTAAAACCTTTACAACCTTATATCAACATGAATAAAATTTCGTGCATTTTACTTACAACTTTGTTTATGGCCTGCGGCATTGTGGCCCGTGCCCAAAAAGGTAACCAAACCTCAATAATAATAGGTACCGAACTCAACATACCTGTAAATATAAATGATTACCCGCAATCGGGACCGGACGTACATTACTGGGGAGGGTACGGCATTAATGCCAAACTGGAAAAACCAATAAGTTCATCGCTTCATTTTACCGCCGGTTTGGGTGTTGTTATTTTTCAAACCAATCCTAATGATCTGTTCGGGAGTGTTAACCCGGATAATTCGACAGGTTTTTATTACACTGATGATTATCATACGCTTTATGCATACCTGCCGTTAACCGCCGGCCTTAAATACTATGTATCGAAATATTTTTACCTAAGCGGCGAAGCCGGCAGTGCCTTCAAAATAAGCAATCGTACCAATACTTCATTCATTTACTCGGGTGGAGGCGGGGCCGTTGTGCCGATAGGGCCTCACCACGGTTTTGATTTTAATTTACGATACGAGCGTGGTTATAAAAATGTTGATTATAATTTTGTTATACAGAGTATCGGCATAAACGTGGCTTATAAATATAGGTTTTAAAGGGATAGCACGTAATTCACTATTATCGTGCTCAATATAATTCAGGTTATTTGTAGCGATAGCTTATAGCCGTGCGTAATGGTTGTATAATTTAATTATAACTTATCATTATGTTTAAACCTATTCGCCTTATCATCTTAGGCATTTTATTTGCCTTTTCATCATCTGTGTGTTTTGCGCAGCGTGGCAATCAAACTTCAATAAGCGTTGGCACCGAACTCAACATTCCGTTAAATATCGGTAGTGTTAACTATAACAAACCCGATGTGGTTTACCAAACCGGTTTCGGCTTTAATTTAAAACTGGAGCATCCCCTTGCCCCGTCGCTGCATGTTACTGTTAATACGGGTTTGGTTTATTTTAAATCTAACCTGCATTACGTATATGATTACAGCGCTATTGATTTTCCTCCGGGCTATATTCCGCACGAAGATCAGCCGGGGCCTTACGTGTATCTGCCCGTAACTGCAGGTTTAAGGTACTACCCGGGGAAATATTTTTATTTAAGTGCCGAAGCGGGTAGCGCTTTCAGTCTTAATAATAACTCGTATACCTCGTTTATATATTCGGGAGGAGCGGGTGCCGTTGTGCCAATAGGGAAGCATCAGGGCATTGATTTTGGCGTACGCTTTTTACGTGGCTATAAAAGCATTGATTACGACAGCCCGATAAACCAGTTGGGGTTGAATGTGGCTTATAAGTATAGGTTTTGAAAATAGAAAAAGCGGGAATTGTGCGATTCCCCTCTTGAGAGCCTGTCCCGAAAAGTTCGGGAGGTGGAGGGGGGGGTACTCTGCGCGAGGTTTATCGCTCGTATAACACACCCCTGCTCTCGCTCTTTCCCATCGCGCCCCCTCTCAAGAGGGGAATTTAAAAGCCTGTTCCTTAACTTGACGGCTATGCTCTCAATAGGGGAATTTAAAAATCTGTCCGCATCTGTCATATCCCTTAAACGGACGGACAGTTTGTTTAAGCGAAGGTCGTTTGAACAGGCGGCGGCAATACGTTAAAATAGATAAACACGAAATCCGAAATCGAAAATCCCAAATCCGAAATCGAAACCTGCTTTGCTTTAGCGCAATATTGTCGTAATTTCGGCGCTTAACACAATATATTATAACGTGCTGAGCATCCTTAAAAAAGAAATAATATCATACCTCAGTTCGCTGGTGGCTTACGTAACCATTGGCGTGTTTTTACTGGTGCTGGGTTTGTTTTTGTGGGTATTCCCCGAGTCGAGCATATTGGAGTACGGTTATGCCGGGCTGGAAAGCCTTTTCAGCACTGCGCCGTACCTGTTCATGTTCCTGATCCCGGCTATCACCATGCGGTCGCTGGCCGAGGAGCGTAAAGAAGGGACATTCGAGCTGCTGTTTACCCGTCCTTTAAAAGATTGGGAGATTGTTGTTGGCAAATACCTGGCCTGCCTGCTTATAGTGCTGTTTGCCTTGCTGCCAACATTAATTTACTATTATTCGGTAAGCACGCTGGGCATGCCGCAGGGCAACATCGATACAGGTGCGGTTATTGGCTCATACATCGGTTTGTTTTTATTGGGAGGTGTTTTTGTGGCGATAGGCCTGTTCACCTCATCCATCACCAAAAACCAGATCATCGCTTTCACCGTTTCTGTTTTCCTGTGTTTCTTTTTTTATAGTGGATTTGATTCCATCAGCCAGTTATTGTCGTTACAAGATCTCGGCTTGCAAAACCTGGGCATTACCCAACATTACGAATCGGTAAGCCGTGGCGTGCTGGATACCCGCGATTTGGTTTACTTTGTCATCGCCGCGGGTATATTTATCTGGCTCACCTTATTTGTATTAGCTAAACAGCGCCAAAAAGGGTTAGGCAGTAAGGTAATCATCGGCTTTTTAGTAGTTTTATTTTTTCTGGGGATCTTATCCTCATTAACATTTACAAGGTTTGATTTTACTGCCGAGAAGCGTTTCACTATATCGCCCATCAGCAGGGAAATAATGGATAAGCTGCCTAAACGCGTAAAATTGGTTGTTTACTTACAGGGCGATAACCTGCCCGGCGGTTTTAAACGGCTGCAAAGTGCCACCAAAGATATGTTGAGCGATTTGCAGGCCTACAGCCACGGTAAAATACAGTTCGAGTTTCGTGATCCGCTTAAAGGTTTAACCAATGATCAGCAAAACGAGGTGATCCAGAACATGGCTGCCGAAGGTGTTGAACCCACCAATCTCAGCGTAAAAACCGATAACGGGGTAAGCCAGAAATTGATTTTTCCATCAGCGCTGGTATCGGCAGATGGTAGAGATATCCCTGTAAAATTATTATTAAGCAGGATAGGCCTCTCGCCCGATGAAGTGCTCAATAATTCCATTCAGAACCTTGAATATGCGTTTTCATCAGCCATCAAAAAATCTGTTAACGGCGGCAGGCCACAAATAGGCTTTACCGAGGGCCATCACGAGTTAAGCGATCTGCAACTGAATGACGCCATGAAATCGCTGGCCGAAGGATTCCAGGTGGGCCGGGTTGACCTGAATGCTATATCCATTCCCGATTTGCAAAAGCTTAAATTACTGGTTGTAGCCAAGCCCGATCAAAAATTCAGCGAGATAGAAAAGTTTAAGCTCGATCAATATATTATGCACGGCGGCCGTGTATTGTGGGCAATCGACCAGGTAAGCGCCGAACTGGATAGCCTCCGCGGGCATGGCGGCGAACAACTGGCTTTTGCCAAGCAGCTTAACCTGGACGATCAGCTTTTCCGCTACGGCATCCGCATTAATTATGATCTGATTGCTGATATGAATTGCGCGCAGATCCCCATCAGCACAGGCAACGTTGGCGGGCAGGCCCAGATCCAGATGCTGCCATGGCTGTATTACCCGGTGTTTATCCCCTTAAGCAAGCATCCCATAGTAAAAAACCTGGATGGCATCAGCAGCGAGTTTGCCAGCACTATCGATATCCTCGATACCAAAAATGTAAACAAAACCGTACTGCTTAACTCATCGCCCTATAATAAAAAGGTAAGTGTGCCGCAGCTGTTATCATTACAGGCGTTGGAGCAGGAGCCAAACCCCAGGGAGTTTCAAAGCCAGCCAAAAATTACCGGTGTATTGTTGGAGGGGCAATTTGTAAGCGATTGGCAAAACCGCCCCCTGCCCGAGGGTTTGAAAGAGCAGGTTGCCATACAACAGCAAAGTGTGCCCACCAAAATGATTGTGATAAGCGATGGTGATATTTTAAAAAATCAGGTGGGCGGCGATGGCTCGCCATACCCGTTGGGTTATGACCATTACACGCACCAAACCTACGGTAACAAAAACCTGCTGCTCAACATTGCCGATTACATGACTGATGATTCGGGTTTGATTGCCCTGCGTACCAAGGAGATTAAGATCAGGCTGCTTGACAGGGCACGTGTGCGTAACGAAAAAATGTACTGGCAATTAATTAATACCGCCACGCCGTTGGCATTGGTGTTAATATGTGCTATTTTTCAACATTATTTACGCAGGCAAAAGTATGCCCGCTAAATTTTATATTTTTGATTGCTTAAATACAACCATATGAGATTTATTGTTTCTACATCAACATTACTCAAACAACTGCAGGCAGTGAGCGGCGCGCTAAGCAGCAGCACAGTATTGCCTATATTGGAAAACTTTTTGTTCGAGATAAAGGATGGAAACTTAACCATTTCTGCTACCGATCTGCAAACCAGCATGACCACTTCCCTGCCTGTTGAGGCTAAAGAGAACGGCAGGATCGCTATCCCATCGCGTATATTACTGGAAACCCTTAAATCATTACCCGAGCAACCTGTTGCCTTCGCGGTTGATGATCAAACCTACGCCATTGAAATTAATGCCGGCGATGGTAAATACAAACTAAGCGGCGAAAACGGTGAAGATTTCCCAAAAATTCCGGTTGTTGAAAACGCGTCATCAGTAAATCTTCCGGCTTCAGTTTTAGCCGAGGCGATAAACAAAACTATTTTCGCGGTAAGTAACGATGAGCTGCGCCCTGCCATGACGGGTGTTTACTGCCAGCTAAGCACTTCATCGCTTACCTTCGTATCTACCGATGCGCATAAACTGGTACGCTATCGCCGTAAAGATGCCAAGGCCGCAAGCACAGCATCATTCATATTGCCTAAAAAAGCATTAACGCTTTTAAAATCATCATTACCAAGCGATGATGTGAATGTATCTGTTGAATACAACAACACCAGCGCCTTTTTTAAATTTGGCAACATTAACCTGGTTTGCCGTTTAATTGACGAGCGCTATCCTGATTATGAGGCTGTTATCCCTCAAAATAATCCTAATAAATTAAGTATCGAAAGGCTTACCTTTTTGGGCTCGTTAAACCGTGTGGCTATCTACGCCAACAAAACCACCCACCAGGTAAGGCTTAAAATAAATGGCAGCGAGCTGAATATCTCATCAGAAGATATCGACTTTGCTAACGAGGCTCACGAGCGTTTAACCTGTCAATATGAGGGTGATGACATGGAAATTGGCTTCAATGCAAGATTTTTAATAGAAATGTTGAAGAATTTAAGCTGCGAAGAAGTATCTTTGGAAATGTCAACTCCAAACCGTGCCGGCTTATTGCTGCCACAGGGGGGGGATGAAAACGAAGATGTGCTGATGCTGGTTATGCCGGTAATGCTTAATAGCTATGCTTAAGTGTAAACTTAAATTATAAATCCAAAACTAAGTCCGGCTTTAAAAACCGGACTTTTTTTGTTCAGCACCCGATACCAAAAATTACAGTAAGCAGTTATAGCTTATAATTGTATATGAATATAAAGGCTACCGCTTTATTGATCTTTGCTACGGCTGCATGCTGCCTTGCCGCCTGCAAAAAAAATAATAATGATAAACCCGATGCAGCTTCGGATGTATCGGGCTTAAACGTGATCAACGCTACGTTTAATGATGTTAATGTTTACCTTAATGGTAACCGTATTAACCAAACATCAACTTATTATCCGGGTGGTACGCTCGGCTATCTTTCCGTAAAATCTGGCACGCAAAACTATTCGGCCAAAATAAATGGTACCGGTAATGAGCTGTTCAGTATCCCGATGACGCTGAGTAAAGATTCGGTTTATTCGTTTTACGTAGCAGGCACTACCGCCGATATGGCTTTTAAAACTACCGACGTGCTTACTTCGGATACAGGCTCAAAACCCATGGCCAAGATCAGGCTTGTAAATGCTTCGCCTGATGGCGGTAATTTTGTTTTACATTTTGAGGCAAAAGTTAATAACGTAACTTTCGATACCGTAAAACTGCGCGATGTTGCCTTTAAATCAACTTCCGAATTTTTGCTGGTGAAGCCGGGTGTGCACAACATGGCGCTTTACGCAAACGGCGAACTTAACGCGGTGGCAAAAGATACCGTTGAACTGGTTGGCGGCAAGGTTTATACCTATTATGGTTTTGGCAATAAAACTACAGGATTAGGCACCGGCCTTTTCAACAACAGATAAAACATGACTGAAAGGAAGAAAAGCAAGCTACTGGTTTCATTTTTTGTGGCGATTGTGTTCGCGTTATTTGCCTGCGGGTTTTCATCGTGCGGCAAGGGAGGCAATGCATCTGCAGTGGGCTTAAATACGGGCATCCAAATTGTAAATCTCAGCTCGGATATTCAGGGTGTTTATTTGTATCAGCATTTTATCCGTTACAGTTCAACGGCTTATACCTATCCCAACAGTTCGGGGTATTTTTACCTTTCAACTTTAGAGCCGCCGCTGCAATTGCGTACGGCAACCCTGGCGCCGGTAATATTGCTGCAGTTTGATACAACACTTAAGGCCAACAGCAAGTACACGCTTTTTATAACCGGTCTGCGGAAGGATAGCAGCATAGCCAATTCGTTCATTGTATCAGATAATACATCGTTGCCGGCTTTAGGCAGGGGCAAGGTAAGGTTTGTGCATGCTTCGGTATCGTCTCCGGCGCTTGATTTGCGGGCGAACGATACACTGGCAATTAAAGGGGTAACTTTTAATAACGTTTCCAATTATGTGGAACTGCCTGCCGGTAGCTACAACTTTACCATCACTAAAACAACAACACCCAAGCAAATTGAAAAAACGCTACCCAATATTACCATACAGGATGGCCGCGCTTATACTATTTACACCCTTGGCGTAGTGGGCCGGGCCGATTCGTTAGCATTTGGGGCCGGGGTGTTAACTAATAATCTGCTTTCTAAAACACTTCAATAGCAGGCTATTTGCTTAATATTTATATTTTTGGGCAAAATTTAAGCCTGTGGAAGTAATAAAAAGCATTATCGACTTTGTACTGCATATTGATAAGCACCTGGTGCAAATAACAAGCGCCTACCAGGGCTGGACATACCTCATCCTTTTCCTGATCATTTTTGCCGAAACAGGCCTGGTGATATTCCCCATTTTACCCGGCGATTCGCTGCTTTTTGCAGCAGGCGCACTTATTGCCGGTGGAAGCTCAGGTTTGGATATCTGGCTGTTAGGCATTATTTTAATTGCTGCGGCATTTATAGGCAATACTGTAAATTACTTTGTGGGTAATTACCTCGGCATTAAAGTATTTAAAGAAGAGAACAGGATCCTGAAGCTGGAATACTACCTCAAAACCCAGGCCTTTTTTGATAAGCATGGCGGCAAGGCGGTTATTTTCAGCAGGTTTATGCCTATTATCCGTACAATAGCACCCTTTGTGGCCGGGGTGGGTAAAATGCCTTTTTTAAAGTATAGCCTTTACAACATTATCGGCGGTGCATCGTGGATCATCGTGTTTTTGTTTGCAGGGTATAAATTAGGGCAGGTTGAGATCATTGCCAAAAACTTCTCGTTGGTGGGGGTGATCATTATTTTGGTATCGATACTGCCGCCTATTTTTGCAGCTATTAAAAGCCGTACGGGTAAGAAGGCGGTTCAGCAGTAAGAAATCATTTAAAAATGATATCGGTTTTTTGTGGTAGAGACGCATAATTGCGTCTCCCGGAGGACAAGCCGCCGTGCCAGAGTATTTTGTTACTGATCGTTTTGCTACCGTAAATTGCATGCGGGAAACGCAATTATGCGGTCTCTACAAAAAAGTCAAATTCACATGGCTTGTCATTGGTTAACTGGCAATACCTTTCCTTGCCGATAGGCCGCTTCCTCTTTCTGCAGATCAGCTTTTTGTTCATCGCTTAAAGGTTGGGCAATCAGTTTATCCAGATCAGGTTGCCCGGCGTCCACCCAGGCCGAATACCAGTAGCTTCCCACCGAACGGACGGACGCACGCATTTTTCTGGCGATCATCCCTTTCAGCATTTGATGATAAGCCTGCGCGTAAGCCGCCGAATAATCCTGCACCTGCTTTTTGCCATGCTGCACCATCTCAAATTTTTTATCCTGCGGATAGGTTTTGTTCAATATCCGCTCAAAACGTAAAACGCTGTCAACGCTTTTGTACGATGACTGGCAGATGCGGAAAGCCTCTTTAAGGGGATTATCGATATACCGGGCCTTGCCAACGTAATAATTGTATTTATTGCTGAACAGTTCGGGCAGGCGGCTTTCCCATAAAGCATGAATACCTTGTTGTCCTGTTAGCTGCCCATCATAGTTTTGAGTGAGATGAAGCGGCACATGGGCATCGGCAATATAATGCCCTAAGTAGGCCGAAGCGTTTAAAATACCCGTTGTGTCGTGAGCCTTAAAAGCCCGTAGCAATCGGTAATACTGATATTGAATACTCCAGGGTACGGTGCCGTATTTAATAATGGTATCCTTGGAGTATTTGGCCACGGCATCCTTCCATTTTTTAGGCATTACCTCAAAGGGCTTTTTGCCGTAACGGTCGGCATCAAAAAAATGGCGTGGAGCCTCTGTCGAATCTACATAGCGGCGTTTATCGGGGCTTACCGCATGCGCGGTAATGTAGTCGATATTAGCCTTATAAAAACCGGCCATTGGTTTGGGGAGGGTGAAAACGGCCAGCCGGTTAATACGGTAATGCGCGAAGAATCCCCATGATGAGCAGAGTAGCATTATACATATGCCTGTTGTGATCAAGGTTATCCGGCGTTTCATGGGAGTAAAGATGGGTTTAAGTTTTGAAGATCGGGGTGATAAGTTTGATATTTTGTATATTGATTATTATTTGATGATAGAAATATGAAAACGCTCACGATTGCTCGTTTGCAAAGTAAAGTGAAATATTACCTTGATAAAGTAAGCCATAATAACGAAGTTATCATGGTGCAAGGAGATCATGCAGAAGACGATGGAGTTGTAATTATGTCAATCAAAGAATATAATTCATTAATGGAAACCGAACATCTATTATCGACCGAGGTCAATAGAAAGCGACTTACGGAATCGATAGATCAACTTCGTTGGGTCTGTAAAATAAACTGTGTCAGCCCCTGCCGGCCCATGGGCCGGCAGGGGCTGATTGCTACATCAAATCTAATATCATTCTCCCAGGAAACCAAATGGCCAGCTTCTGGGCCGTTGTCGCCCAATTAGAAAGTGGCATCGTCCATTTTTGTTTAATGTTGTTATGAGCCAGATAGATCAGTTTTAACAGAGCCATATCGGATGTGAAACCACCCTTGGTTTTGGTTACTTTTCTGATTTGCCGGTGAAACCCTTCGATGGTATTGGTGGTATAGATCAGTTTACGAATAGTGGTATCATACTGAAAATACGTGGTCAGCTTCGACCAGTTATTACGCCATGATTCCAATACCTTTTCATATTTCTTACCCCACTTTTCTTCTAATTGCTCTAAACGAAGTTCTGCCAGTTCGAGGGTTTCTGCCTGGTACACCGGCTTAAGATCTTTCATAAATACTTTTTGATCTTTAGAAGCCACGTACTTCAGGCTGTTGCGTATCTGGTGGACGATACAGGTCTGGATTTCTGTTTGAGGGAATACTGTATTTATGGCCTGTGGGAATCCATTGAGGTTATCAATGCAAGCAATCAGGATGTCTTTTACACCTCTGTTTTGAAGGTCGGTCAATACACTTAACCAAAAATTAGCGCCTTCGCTTTGAGATACATACATTCCTAACAACTCCTTGTGACCGTGACGGTCAATACCAAGAATGTTATAAACAGCATGCGCTACCATGCGGTGTTCCTCTTTAACCTTGTAATGCATCGCATCCAGCCAAACAATGGTGTAAAGTTCATCCAGCGGCCTTGATTGCCATTCTTTTACTTCAGGAATGATCTTATCTGTTATAGCAGATAAGGTACTGTGACTGATATCTGTATCATACATGTCTTTGATATGCTTTGATATATCGCGGAAACTCATGCCCAGTCCATACATGCCGATGATCTTGGATTCAAGACTTTCTGCTAATATCGTTTCCCGTTTGCGGATCAGTTCGGGTTCAAAACTGGAATTGCGATCACGAGGGGTACTAATAGATATGGTGCCATCAGAGGTTCGGATATTCTTACTGGTCTTACCGTTCCTGCGATTGCCTGAACTGCGTTCTGCTTCATCTAAATGGCTTTCCAATTCCGCCTCAAGGGCGGCATCAAGGAAACTTTTTAGCAACGGTGCAAAGGCTCCATCCTTGCCATAAAGCGATTTGCCCGAGCGGAGTTGCTCAAGGGCTTTCTTTTTCATTTGCTCGTATTCGAGCGATTCTTCTTCTCTCTTCATCTTAAACTGTGTTTTAAGTTAACATTTAACGCTTGACACAGTTTATTTTACACTCTCACTTCGTTCGGGAAATTCAATTCGGTATGATCTTTAAAATAACCTTGAAGCTTGTTTTTATAGCTTACCCGAATAAACCTTCGTATCGTAATTTATAGTAATCATACCATCCTGCTTAAACTTATCAAAAATTACCTGCAAATCAGCTATCATATCGTCAAAACCTTCATCATCCTTAGCTGGCATATACGATGAAGACATCAGCCTGCCCTTCAATCCCTCAAAATCAAATACCTGTTTGTTTTGAAATATTTCAAGGTGCACAGCCTCCGGGTTAAAGAAAGCGGCGATATGTTCTGTATCGATGTTGCGGTGATCAACCTTAACATAATCGCGGGCATGTTTAATGATCAGCTCGTCATATTCCTGTTCAAAGGCCGAGCTGGTTTTACGCTCGTTCCAGATCAGGGCTACAATGCCGCCGGGTTTCAGGATGCGTTTAAATTCGGCGCGGGTAAGTACGGTATCAAACCAGTGAAAAGCCTGCCCGGCAATAACGGCATCAACGCTTGCATCGGTAAGGCCGGTATTTTCGGCAGTGCCGTTGTGGGCCATAAAGCCGTGGTAGGTACCTAACAACTCTACAGATTTTACACGCATTTCGTCGTTAGGTTCAACGGCAATTACCCGGTAACCTTTATTTAAAAACAAGGCGGTGGATATGCCGGTTCCTGCACCAATATCGGCAATCAGTTTATCCTGGGTTAGGCTGTAATTGTCGTGTAAAAACTTAACAATCTCTACAGGATAACCGGGACGGTATTTTACATAATCCTCAACCCGGTTGCTGAACCTTGTGGTGCTGTTGTTTACCATAATTGTTTTGCCTTAGTTTAAAATAACGTTACAAAAATCATTGTGTTGTATGAACACTTAGTGAAATTTGGGTTAAAGGAAAATTAAATAAAACATCTTGTTGGATATGGGGCATAGAAGCTGCCGATCAGAAAATCAGGATAATGCGTGTGAAAACTAAATTAAAAAAGCACTTGCATATTAGTTTTTATCGCCCTATATTTGCAGTCCTTAAAATAAGTAGAAAAAGAATAACAAGCTATACGAGATGGCAAATCATAAATCATCATTAAAAAGAATCAGGGCAAACGCTGCGAAGCGTCTGCGTAACAGGTACCAGGCTAAAACAACCAGGAACGCTATTAAAAAGTTAAGAAACACTACAACCAAAGCTGATGCTACAGTTTTGTTGAGCAAAGTGATTTCAATGCTTGATCGTTTGGCTAAAAAGAACGTTATTCACAAAAATAAAGCTTCGAACAATAAATCAAAGCTTACTAAATTTGTTAACGGCTTAAGCTAATCTCAGCTTTAAAAATATATTAAAGGGATAGTACATCGGTACTGTCCCTTTTTTTGTTTGGCACTTTTTTATACTTTAATGCCGTGGAAAATTATGAAAATAAGATCAGCATTAAAGCCTGGGCCGAAGAAGACCGCCCCCGCGAAAAACTAAGCGGACAGGGCAGGAGGGCATTAACCGATGCCGAGCTGATAGCCATACTAATAGGCTCGGGCAGCCGTACCGAAACCGCTGTTGAGCTAAGCAAGCGCATCCTGCACCATTACGATAACGACCTGAATAAATTAGGCAAAGCATCCATCATCGAACTTTCTAAATTTAAAGGAATAGGGGAGGCTAAAGCCATTTCGATAATAGCAGCGTTGGAGATAGGGCGTAGGCGCAATGATTCGGAAGCATCGGTAGTCGAATTTATCACTGCCAGCAAGGATGGCTACAACATTATGCGCCGCCATTTGATGGATTTAAATCACGAAGAGTTTTGGATAATATTATTGGGGAGATCAAACAAAGTATTAGGAACAGAGCTGATTAGCAAAGGAGGCCTTTCTGCAACAATATGCGATCCTAAGATCATTTTCCATGCTGCTTTGCAATACCAGGCCAGCGGTATTATATTGGTACATAACCACCCATCGGGCAACCTGAGGCCCAGCCATGATGATATTCAGCTTACCAAAAAAATGACCGCTGCCGGGAGGATATTAGAGATAGGGGTATTGGATCATTTGATTATTACCGATACTGCTTACACCAGTTTGGGTGATGAAGGGTTAATGTAAGTATTTAGATGTGCAGATTTCAGATGTGCGAATGTGCAGATTATTAAGAGATTATTTGAAATGCTAATCTATTGGTTTATGTGATTTACACATCTTAAATCCGCACATCTGAAATTTGCACATCTGCACATCCAAGAATCTGCACATCGCTACCACACCTTTCAGCCTAAATCGTATCTTTGCCGATTATCATTTCAGAATAATGAAGATATCGTATAACTGGCTTAAAGAATTTATTGATACTGATAAAACACCCCAGGAAATTTCGGTTATCCTTACCGGTACCGGTTTGGAAGTAGAAAGCCTGGAAAAGGTACAACCTATTCCAGGTGGATTGGAAGGCCTGGTAATTGGTTATGTAAAAGAATGCGTTGACCATGCCAATTCTGATCACCTGCATGTTACCAAAGTAGATGTAGGCGGACCGGAAGACCTGCAGATTGTTTGCGGTGCTGCCAATGTAGCGGCCGGACAAAAAGTGGTTGTGGCTGTTGTTGGTTCAACCGTTTATCCTACTGTCGGTGAGCCATTCGCCATAAAAAAATCAAAAATCAGGGGCGAGGAATCGCACGGTATGATCTGTGCCGAAGATGAAATAGGTTTGGGCACCAGTCACGAAGGCATCATGATATTGCCCGCGTATGCTCCTGTTGGTACCCCAGCCAAAGAATACTTTAAGCTCAACGACGATTACATGTACGAGATAGGCTTAACCCCTAACCGTGCCGATGCGGCTTCGCATTTGGGTACAGCGAGGGATATAGCCGCTTTCCTTAAAATTGGAATTAATAAGCCCGATGTAAGCGCGTTTAAAGTTGATAACACCAGTTTAACTGTACCGGTTATTGTGGAGAACGAGCAGGCCTCACCACGTTACTCGGGTGTAACCATTAGCGGTGTTGAAGTTAAGGAATCGCCAAATTGGTTAAAGGAGCGTTTGGCTGTTATCGGCATCCGTTCTATCAATAATATTGTGGATGTTACCAACTACGTACTGCACGAGCTTGGTCAGCCATTGCACGCTTTTGATGCCGATGAAATAACCGGCGGTAAAGTGATCGTCAAAAACTATCCCGAGGGCACTATATTCAAAACTTTGGATGAGGTAGACAGGAAACTTTCTGCCGATGACCTGATGATCGGTAACGCTGAAGAGCCGATGTGTATTGCCGGTGTATTTGGCGGAGCAAAATCGGGCGTAAAAGATTCAACCAAAAATATTTTCCTGGAAAGTGCTTATTTCAACGCTGTATCGGTTCGTAAAACCTCCAAAAGGTTCGGTTTAAAAACTGATGCCTCGTTCAGGTTTGAGCGTGGTACTGATCCGGATATGACTGTGTTTGCGCTTAAGCGTGCAGCTTTGTTAATTCAGGAAGTTGCAGGTGGCGTGGTATCATCAGAAATTTCTGATCATTACCCGGCGCCGGTTGCTCCGTTTAACGTGGAGATCACTTACAATACCATTGATAAACTGATAGGTAAGGCTATCGGCAATGATACCATTAAAAGTATCATCACCGCGCTTGATATTAAGATAGTGAATGAAACTGCGGATTCACTATCGTTACAAGTGCCGCCATACCGTGTGGATGTAACCCGCGATGTGGATGTGGTTGAAGAGATCCTGCGTATTTACGGTTACAACAATATCGAGATCCCAACCCAGATCAGGGCTTCGTTAAATAATTCGATCCGCCCTGAAAAAGATACTGTTCAAAATCAGCTTTCTGATTTGTTAAGCGCCAATGGTTTTAACGAGATTTTGGCTAACTCACTTACCAAATCGGCTTATTCGGATAACCTGGATACGGCTGTTAAGATCCTGAACCCACTAAGCAGCGATTTGGACGTGATGCGCCAAAGCTTGTTGTATTCAGGTTTGGAGGCCATCGCCTATAACCAGAACCGCCGTGCTGCCGATTTGAAATTTTATGAGTTTGGCAAGGTGTACAAACTGGAAAATGAGAAATATGTAGAAACCCAACGTTTCAGTATTTTCATTACCGGTGCCAACACTGCCGAGCAATGGAACCAGAAAGCTAAGCCGGTATCATTCTACAATATTAAAGCGGTAGTTGATGGCATTTTGCAACGTTTAAACATCAGCAACTTTACGGTTGAAGATACAACCTGCAAAAAAATGTCGTTTGGCATTCAATACATGTTGAATGGGAAGCAATTGGTGAAATTTGGTGCGGTAGCTGCTGCTTCACTGAAAAAGGCCGATGTGGATAAAGAGGTATTTTATGCCGATTTCAATTTCGACCTGGTATTGAACGCCATCCGCAAAAACAAGATCGTTTTTCAGGATATCTCGAAATTCCCGGCTGTAAGGCGCGACCTTTCGATGTTAATAGATCAGAGCGTATCATTCGGCCAGTTAAAACAAATTGCTTTACGTACCGAACGTAAACTGCTGAAAGAGGTTGATGTATTTGATGTTTACCAGGGCGATAAACTACCTGCCGGTAAAAAATCGTACGCGTTAAGCTTCATTATCCAGGATATCGAGAAAACCCTTACCGATAAGGCTATCGATTCTATTATGCAGAAATTAATTTATAATTTAGGAAAAGAAGCGGGAGCGGAGATCAGAAAGTAATGAGTGAATTAGTGAATGACTGAATTAGTGATTACGGGTTGCATTTGTATTGGCATCCAATTCATAATTCAGAAAATAAATAATTCACTAAATCACTAATTCAATAATTCACTAATTAAAACATGGCCTCATTAGCAGAGCAGTTAAATAAAATTGTAGATAAAACCGAGCGCCTGATTGAATTGTGCGCTGCTTTGCAGGAGGAAAATGACCTTTTAAAACTGGAAAGCGAGGCCCTTACGGTGGCGCTGAATGCCAGCAAAGGCAAGACCAAAGAACTGGAAGAAAAATTAAAAGTTGTTAAAGTTGCCAAGTCTTTTTCAGAAACAAATGAAAAAACTGTTGACATTAAGCAAAAAATTAACGACTTTGTGCAGGAAATAGATAAGTGTATTGTGTTATTGAAAAAATAACGCAAAAAGTGAAAAGCTCAAATGGGAGAAATCTCAATAAAAATAAATATTGCTGACCGCGTTTACCCCTTAAAGGTGAACATGGAGGAAGAAGAAATAATACGCAGGGCGGCAAAACTAATCAATGACCGGATAAAGGAATATCAGGAAAATTACGCGGTTAGGGATAAGCAGGATCTGCTTTCGATGTGTGTATTGCATTATGCTACATCAACATTAAAGGCAGAAAAAAAAGTTACTGTTGAGGATACCGAGGTAACCGAAAAGGTTTATCAACTGGATCATTTGCTGAACGAATTTTTTTCGAAGTAATTAACGTTCTTTACATAATAATATAAGAGCACATTTAAGATTTAACCGCAGTTAAATTTTAGGTTTCACTATTAAAAACTTAACGCTTCAATATTAAGCGGATCAAGAGGCATGCGTTAGTTACGATTAACGTTAACCAACCCATGGTCCCCAATATCCGAAATGAGGTTTTAAATACATGAACACTTAGAAATTAGTTGCGGTTTTTTTATTTACATACATATATACAACACACCACTCAAACCTAAAATGGACATATTACTATACGTTATCATCGGCCTGCTGTTAGGCGCCATTGTCGGCGTGCTCATAGGCCGCTTTCTGCTGCGCAAGCTGTTTAAAGACCAGGAAGCCTCCGCCCAGAATAAAGTTAAAAAGATCCTGAAAGACGCTGAAAATAATGCCGAGATCCTGAAGAAAAATAAGCTTCTCGAAGCCAAAGAGAAGTTTTTGCAAATGAAGGCTGAGCATGAGCAGGAGGTGAACAATAAAAACAACTCCATCAATCAGCGGGAAAACACCATCAAGCAAAAAGAACAATCGCTTAACCAGCGTATGGAAAACCTTAACCGCAAGGAGAACGAGCTTGATAATACCCGTAAGAATTTAGAGAAGCAAACCGAAATTGTTGTTAAAAAACAGGATGAGGTTGAGCACCTTAAAAACCAACACGTACAGCAACTTGAAACCATTGCCGGTTTATCTGCGGAGGAAGCTAAAACCCAATTGGTTGATACGCTGCGCGAAGAAGCCCGTACCAAAGCCATGATCCAGATTAAGGATATTGTGGATGAGGCTAAGCTTACCGCTACTAAAGAAGCTAAGAAAATAGTTATCCAAACTATCCAGCGTACCGCTACCGAAAGCGCTATCGAGAACACGGTTTCTATATTTAATATTGAGAATGATGAGATCAAAGGTAGGATCATCGGCCGTGAAGGCCGTAACATCCGTGCTTTGGAGGCTGCTACCGGTATCGAGATCATTGTTGATGATACCCCGGAGGCCATTATCCTTTCGGGCTTCGACCCGGTAAGGCGCGAGATTGCCCGTTTGGCTATGCACCGCCTGGTGACGGACGGACGGATCCACCCGGCCCGTATTGAGGAGGTGGTTGCCAAAACCAAAAAGCAAATTGAAGAAGAAATTGTTGAAATAGGTGAGCGCACCGTGATCGATCTTGGCATCCATGGCTTACACCCAGAGCTGATCCGTATGGTTGGCCGTATGCGTTACCGTTCATCGTACGGGCAAAACCTGTTACAGCACTCGCGCGAGGTTGCCAATTTCTGCGCAACTATGGCTGCCGAGTTAGGCCTCAACGTAAAGCTTGCTAAACGAGCCGGCTTACTGCACGATATTGGTAAAGTACCTGATGATAACCCGGAGTTACCGCACGCTATCTTAGGTATGCAACTGGCCGAAAAATATAAAGAACACCCTGAAGTTTGTAACGCCATTGGTGCCCACCACGATGAGATCGAGATGACCTCGATGCTGTCGCCGATAATCCAGGCTTGTGATGCTATTTCGGGTGCCCGTCCGGGTGCACGCCGTGAGGTGGTTGAAAGCTACATCAAACGTTTGAAAGAACTGGAAGAACTGGCATTGTCATATCCGGGTGTTGAAAAAACTTTCGCTATCCAGGCTGGCCGCGAGCTGCGCGTGGTGGTTGAAAGTGAAAAGATCAGCGACGCGCAATCAGAGGTATTGGCTGCCGATATTTCAAACCGCATCCAAACCGAGATGACTTATCCTGGCCAAATTAAGGTTACCGTGATCAGGGAAACCCGTTCGGTAGCGTTTGCCAAGTAATCAAACATAAAAATTAAATAAAACCCTTTCGACCTAAAATTTGAAAGGGTTTTTACTTTTGTACCGTGGCAACAAAAACATCCAACACCAAAAACAAACCGGCTGCTAAAACAACAGTTAATATTGATGAGCGCCCGGTTGATCGTTATTTCCGTGAATATGCAGCCGGTCATCAGGACCCGGTGAATATCGGCATCCATTATTTTTGCATTCCCTTGTTGGCATTTAGTTTATTTGGGTTGATCTGGGCTATCCCTTTCCCGCACCTTCCGTTTTTAGGTATTTATAATGGTTACTTTAACTGGGCGTCGTTTGTAATAGCCATTGCCATTTATTATTACCTCAGGCTTTCGCCTATTATCTCGTACTTTATCCTGTTTATTTTATTGGGCTTTAGCTATGGTATTATGGAACTGATTACCTGGCAACAAACCGGCGGACCGGCCATGCCGGCGCTGTGTTTATCGATATTTATCCCCTCATTATCAGCTTTATTAATAGGCAACTCGCGCGAAAATACTTATGCTCAAAACAGGCTTAATATCAAATCGTTGATCATTGCACCCGCATACCTTCTAAATCAATTACTTAATAAGCTGAGAATCAAAAATTGACATTAGCCACTCTGTATTAAATATCTATTAAAACCACAATTTTTAAGGCATTTATTACCGGCAATAAATAGGCCTGTTTATTCAATACAGGGTCATGTTTGTTGGGCATGCTGCAATCAATGATAAATGAAAAATTAACATTCTTGTTTGGTGTTTGTTTTTAATTGATTGATAATCAGTGATTTTTAATTGTATGTTAAATGTCTAATGTTAAGGAAAAAAGAAAACATTAAGCAGTTGTTAATATAATAATCTCATGTTAATATAAACTTAACATTGTCTGGGCACCTTTGTGCATCAAAAAATCACAAATGAAAAAGCTCTACTTTATTATTTTAACACTGATGATTATCGGGGTTGCCGGCGTTGCCAACGCCCAGATTACCACCTCGGTACTTACCGGTAAAGTAACAGATCAGAAAGGTGCTTCACTTCCGGGAGTAACCATTTCTGTGGTTAATACCAGCACGGGCACCAGGTACGGCGCTCAAACCAATGCCGAAGGCCGTTATTCGGTAAACAACATCAACGCCGGTGGCCCTTACACCATCAGCGCTTCTTTTGTTGGTTACAAAAAAGACGAACGCAGCGATATTACCTTACAATTAGGTAACGCTACTTTCAACTTCGTATTGCAGGACGAAACTACTACCCTGCAGGAAGTTAAAGTTAGGGCGTCTGCCGGTCCAACTAAAACAGGTGCAAGTACCCGTATCAACCAAAACCAGATCCGTACTGCGCCATCAATTAACCGCAGCTTGCAGGATTTAACCCGTAACACTCCTCAAAGCAATAACAACTCGTTTCAGGGTACCAACTACCGTTACAATAACGTAACCTTAGACGGTGCTATCAATAATGATGCTATCGGTTTCAGCCCTTCATTAGGTGGCCAGAACAATGCTTCGGGCCAGGTAGGTAGCAGTACCCGTACAAGCCCAATCTCGTTAGACGCTATTCAGGATATTCAGGTTTATGTTGCTCCTTACGATATCAAAATTGGTAACGTATTAGGTGGTAGTATCAACGCTGTAACCCGTAGCGGTACAAATGATTTTACCGGTGCTGTTTATGGTTACGGTCGTGGTTCATTCATGGTTGGCGCTAACAATGCTAAAGCTGCGTTAGGTGGCGACGGTTCAAAACTGAACGATTTTCATGATTACCAAACTGGTATCCGTTTAGGTTTCCCAATCATTAAAAACAAATTATTCTTCTTTACCAACGAGGAGATCGCCCGCAGGCAGGATCCTGTTATCCGTGGTTTAGATCACAATGGTGCAGCCAATATCCTGAGCCAGGCCGATGGTGATAAATTGGTTGCCGCGTTTAAATCATTTACAGGCGGTATCGATCCAGGGACTTATAATAACACTACCATCTTCTCTAATTCAAACAAATTCTTTAACCGTTTGGATTGGAATATTGATGATCACAACCAGTTAACCATCCGTAACAATACCATCACCTCAAAAGCTACTAACTTAGAGCGCGATCAGCAAAACTTCCGTTTCAGCGGTATTGATTACACTTCACATAATAACTCAACTTCAACTGTTGCAGAATTAAAATCAAGGTTTAACAATAGCTTAAGCAATAGCTTAGTGCTTGGTTATTCAGCAGTTCACGATTATCGTGACCCTAACTCAGATCCGTCATTACCGCAAATCGAGATTACAGGCCGCGGTACCGGTACAACTATCTTTATGGGTACCGACCGCGAGGCTTCGATTTTTGATATGCATCAGAAAACTGCTGAGTTTACTGATAACCTAACCTTGGTTAAAGGCAAACACACGTTCACTTTTGGTACACACAACGAGTTTTACAACATTACTTATAATTTTGTTAACGCATGGAATGGTCGTGTAGCTTATAACAGCATTGAAGATTTTGTTAACAATAACCCATCACGTGTACGTACTAACTTTAATTACACTAACAACACACGTGATTATATCTTAGCTAATCCATCTGCTAAGTTTAAAGTTAACCTGTTGAGCTTATATGGCCAGGACGAAATTCAGTTATCTGATAATTTCAAATTGACTGTAGCTCTACGCGCTGATTACGCTGGAGTGCCTAATAAACAACCATTGAGCGATAAAACAACCAATGCTCCGGTTGATCCAAACTACGGCACTACCTACACCTATACCAAGCCAAGAGATATCAAACAAAATTACCTGAGTAACATAGAGTGGAACCCACGTGTATCATTTAACTATGATGCTAACGGCGATCAAAGCGTTATTTTACGTGGTGGTAGCGGTTTCTTTACAGGTCGTGTTCCTTTTGCATGGTTTGGTTACGCGTTCTATAATAACGGTGCTACTTATGGTGCTTATGACGCAAATCCGCCGGTTCAGAAAGCTGGAACTAATCCGGTGCAAGCATCTCCAAACGGCGGATTAAATTATGTTAATCAACAACAAAACTTTAACACTTCTGCCAGCGGTGCCACCCAGGTGGATATGATTGACAATAACTTCAAAATGCCACAAGTTTGGAGAAGCAGTTTAGCTGTTGACTATACTACTGATGACCAGTGGAAATTTACAGCTGAAGGTATCTATACCAAAGTTATTCACGACTTGAAATTTCAGCAGGTAAACACTAAGGATAGTGTAACTTATTATCCTTATGATACGCAACACCTACAGCCGATATTTATTAATAAAAAAATAAATTCGAATTATACCAATGCTTACCTGTTATCAAACACCAACGAAGGTTATCGTTACAGTGCGACTGTACAGGTATCTAAATTTACCCAGTTCAATCCACAAAGTGCTTTAAACGCGTCGGTTGCTTATACCTATGGTCACTCTAAAGATGTTACCAACGGTATCCGTAACTCGATGGAGTCAAACTGGCAGTTAAACCAGGCTTTAAATCCTAACAACCCGGGTTTAGCAAATTCGAACTTTGATATCCGTCACCGCATCGTATCAAACGTAAACTTTAAACATGATTGGGATGCTGGTCATAACTACACCGCTAACTTCTCATTCTTCTTTAGCGCGCAAAGCGGTAACCCATATACATGGGATACTTATCCAAAAGCTATCGACGGAACAGGCCAGCAATTAAGTTTAGCTTATATTCCTAACAAAGGCGAAACAGCTAACTTTATAGTTGATCAGGTAAAAAGTGGTGTTGTGGTAAAAACTGCCGCTCAACAAGTAGCAGAATTTGACGCTTACATTGATGGCGACAAATACTTAAGCTCACGTCGTGGTAAATTTACCGAGCGTAATGCTGCTTTCACTCCATGGAATAACCAATTAGATTTCCGTTTCACTCAGGATTTTAAATTTGGTAATGGTAAGCACAAACAGATGTTAACATTTACTTATGATATCATCAACCTTACCAACCTGTTGAACAAAAAATGGGGTCAGTATTATTTCTCAGCAAATACCTTCAACTCATCAGCAAGCGTTGGTTTAACACCGGTAAGCAAATTGCCTGGAGCATCTGGCGGCCCAACCTTTGTTAAAGATGGTAACGTTGCTTCATACCCAACTTACAACTTCACCAACCCGGGTATTCCATACTCAGTTGATTTGTTCGCCTCACGCTGGCAAATGCAGTTTGGTTTACGTTACAGCTGGTAATTATTGTAAAACAAACAATGTTAAGATTAAACGTGAAACGCCCCCGATATTATCGGGGGCGTTTTTTGTACTGTGTAGAGCCAAAAAGGAGAGTTTAACAACTTCTCCTTTTTCTTATTAAAAGATATCTTTATTTACAAATTCCTTCCCAGTTTTTCCAAAGTATCCTGCGGCACATTTTCCAGATCCAGCACCAGGAAACCATCCAAACAATCGGCAAATTTAGGGTCGATGTTAAAGCTGATGATTTTGGCATTAAGGGCAATGTACTGGCGAAGTAATACCGGTACCTTCATATTGCGGGTTTCCACTTCTGATATCAGGTTATCCAGGCCTTTAAAAGTATCTTCGCCGGCCATGAGCAGGTCGGTATCAATTTTGGCAAAATCAACCTTGAATTTTTTGCGCGGTTTAACGTACTGCGCCATTTCATGATCAAAATGGTTGCGGTTGATATAATCAACAATAAGCGATTTGGAAAATTTGGAGAATGAGTTGCTGATACTTACCGGGCCAATCAGGTAACGGTATCTCGGGTTATCTATCAGGAATTTCAGAATGCCCTTCCAAAGTAAAAACAGTGGGAGTGGTTTGGTTTGGTATTCCTTGCGGATCCATGAGCGGCCTAATTCAAGGCTGCGGCGCAGCACAGGTGTAAACTGGGTTTTTAGCTTAAACAGCTCGTTGATGTAGAATCCTTTTTTACCAACGCTGTAAAAAATCTCGTCGCCCAAACCAATGCGGTAAGCACCAACAATACGTTTTGCTTCAAAATCCCAGATAAACAGGTGGTGATAATAAATATCGTACTCGTCAAGGTCGATAGCCTTGTTGGTACCTTCGCCAACTTCGCGGAAGGTGATCTCGCGCAGCCTGCCTATTTCACGGATCACGTTAGGTATGGTTGAGGTTGGTACGATAAATACCTCGTAGTTTTTCTCCGTCCACACTTTATAATTTTCGCGCAGCGGTTCAATCTCTTTATCTAAAATGGTGCTGTCAATCTCCGGCGTAATATCTTCAGCTTCGCGCTTAATTTTAAACAGGTTACGCGGACTGAAAATCTTTTTCTCTTCTTCCAAACCGGTACCCAAGGCATAGGTTCGGGCGCGTAAAAAATTAAGCAGTTTAGTACTGTTAGTATAATCCGGAATATCGGTTACATCAATTGGTTTACCGATGCGTAGTTTAATGGTATGGCCATGCTTGTTAAATAACTCGGATGGTAATTTGGCAGTACGCAAAGCCGGGTGCAGCAAGCTCAGGAAGTTGAACAACAACCCGTTATTACCATGGAAGTAAATAGGCACAACCGGTACTTTGGCCTTAGCAATAATTTTACCCACAACCGGGTGCCACATACGGTCGGTTACCTGTTTTTGTTCTACTTTAAAAGTTGATACCTCGCCAGCCGGGAATATACCGATTGGCGTGCCATTACTTAAAAGCTCTAAAGTGTTTTTTAGGCCGCTGATGCTTGATGAATGCTCAACGTTCTCAAATGGGTTTACAGCTATAAAATAATCGGCCAGGTTAGGGATCTTTTTAAGCAGGAAGTTGGCCATCAGTTTCGAATCCGGACGGGCCATGCATAATATTTTTAATAGTACCATGCCTTCAATACCGCCGTAGGGGTGGTTGGCAATGGCTATAAATGCGCCATCTTTAGGGATGTTGCGCAGTTCGCGTTCGTCAAACTCAATGTCGATGCCGCAGCCTTCTAAAATAGCGTCCACAAAATCGGGGCCTTGCTTGGGTTGGGCCTGGGCAAACAGGTCGTTAACCTGGTTTATTTTCATTAGCTCCATCAATAAAGCGGCCAGGCCCGGCATTTTCAGCTTATCCAGTTTGGTGGCTTTGGCAAACTCTTCGGTGGTTATAACTTTCATATTGTTTATAAGCAGTATGTTTTAACAAATAAATATCTTAAATTTTTATTTAATTTAACAGCTGATAACCTTTATAATGATCCCGCAAATCAAACACTACCTGTCCATCAGCAAAAAAGAATGGAACGGAATGGTAGTATTGATTATTTTAATTGCTTTGGTTTTAGCGGCACCCTACATCTATCAGGCAAACCACAAAGATAAGACAATAAACTTTAACACTTTTGATAAAGCGGCGAATACGATAACCAAAAATGCCGGTTTTGATACTGATGACGCGGAATTAAGCAAGGCTGCCCCGGTGCTACACCCGCTTATAACTCACTTTAACCCCAATAAATTAACTGTTGCCGATTGGGTGAAAATGGGATTGAGCCAACACCAGGCCACGGTAATTAAACATTACCAGGAAAAAGGCGGCCGCTTTTATACCAAAGGCGATGTACAGAAAATGTATAGCATCAATGCTGAAACTTATAAAAGGCTTGAGCCTTATATTGATTTGCCGGATGGACCGGCTTACATCATTCACAAAGCCAAACCCGGCGAAGTAATAGAGATTAATAGTGCCGACTCGGCAAGGTTAACCATGATCAGGGGGATTGGTCCGGCTTTTGCCCGGCGCATTGTTCATTACCGGGAGCGGGTAGGAGGGTTTTACAGTAAAGAACAACTGAAGGAAGTTTATGGTATTGATGAGGGAAAGTATAACCAGATGAAAGATGGCGTAAGTGTTGATAGCCGGCAGATTGTAAAAGTGAATATCAACAGGGCTATGTTTAATGATTTGAAGCGCTTTCCGTATTTGAGTTTTAAGCAGATGGATGCCATCGTGGCTTACCGCGATGAGCACGGCAGTTACCACTCTATAAAAGATCTGGAAAATATTGCCATCTTAAATGCCCAAATTTTACGTAAAATTGAGCCTTATTTAATTTTCAAATGATAGCCGAGCAAATTAAAGCAGCCATACGCGATATTCCTGATTTTCCTAAACCGGGGATTGTATTTAAAGATATTACCCCGATACTGAAGGACCCTGCCCTTTGCGAAAAAATTGTAGATGCCTTTGTTGAGCAATTGCAGGGTATCCGGATTGACGCTGTGGCCGGCGTGGAAAGCCGTGGTTTCTTATTTGGATTATCGTTAGCTACCCGCCTGGGTGTACCATTTGTGCCCGTACGGAAGGCTGGTAAGCTGCCATTTACAATTAAACAAAAAGCGTATAAGCTTGAATACGGTACAGCCACTATCGAAATGCATACCGATGCCTTTGAACCGGGGCAACATATTTTATTGCATGATGATTTGTTAGCTACCGGAGGGACGGTAACTGCAGCCAGCGAGTTAATTAAAGAGATGGGCGGTGTGGTTTGCGGCTTTTCGTTTGTGGTGGGGCTGGGCTTTTTGGATGGGAAGGAGCGGATTGCGCCTATTTGCGATAAGCTGGTGGTGTTGGCTGATTATTAGGCTATCGCTTGTATAGTTTTAGGCACGCAAAGGCGCGGAGACGCAAAGCTGGGTGGTTATCGCTTGTAGAGTTTTAAGATCGCAAAGAGGCTGAGGCGCAAAGCTGGGCGGCTATCGCTTGTATAGTTTTAGGCACGCAAAGGCGCGGAGACGCAAAGCTGGGTGGTTATTGCTTGTGGAGTTTTAAGATCGCAAAGAGGCTGAGGCGCAAAGCTGGGCAGCTATCGCTTGTATAGTATTAGGCACGCAAAGGCGCGGAGACGCAAAGTTGGGTGGTTATCGCTTGTAGAGTTTTAAAATCGCAAAGAGGCTGAGACGCAAAGTAAAAGGGGCTTCGCTTCATGACTTTTAACTATGCAAAGGCCGGGAGTTTTGTTTGCGGAGATTTTGATAATGCGTATTGCCGGGATAAGTTATGGGAAAGTGATGTAATTTGTCGATGCATACTAATCTCTGATCTCAAATCACTAACCTCTATCCCGGCCGCAGGCAACGCCCATATTTTGAACCGTTGATTTTCTTGATTACGTTGATTTTTTCTGAACCATGATTTATGGGATTAACATGAGCTAAACGAATCCTATAAATCCTAAAAATCTTCCCAAATCCCGGTTCAGACAACTTACCCTGCATTCTGTCAATTCACTTAATTCCCCCAAATTCGAGTTCAGACAACATTCTGCTAATTCTCAAATTCTGTAAATTCTGATTCAGACAAATTATTTTCTACCAATTTCCCCTCCCAAAAACCACCCTATCCAAACTAAACCTATAATTCATACCAGATACCAATCTGTTCATTATTTGGCTGTATTGCACAGCAAACCAATCCCGTTTTTTATACGTTATTTTGTTAATAACCAATTATAAATTATGGATGCTTTGTTAACTGATACCCCTCAAAACGGCGGGTATGATTTTGGTATGAACGAAAACCAGCAGATGGTAGGCCAGATGGCCCGCGATTTTGCCGAACGCTATATTAAACCTCATGTAATGGAATGGGACGAGGCCCAGCACTTCCCGATAGATTTATTTAAGCAGCTTGGCGAGCTTGGTATGATGGGCGTTTTTGTGCCCGAACAATACGGCGGCTCGGGCTTTGGCTACTTTGAATATGTTACCGTGATAAGCGAAATTGCTAAAGTTTGCGGTGCGATAGGTTTATCGGTTGCGGCACACAACTCGCTTTGCACAGGGCATATTCTTGCTTTTGGCAACGAAGAGCAAAAGCATAAATGGCTGCCCAAACTGGCCACTGCCGAATGGCTTGGTGCCTGGGGATTAACCGAGGCCAACACCGGATCAGACGCGTTGCACATGAACACTACTGCTGTGTTGGATGGCGACCATTATGTGGTGAACGGATCAAAAAACTGGATTACCCACGGTAAATCGGGCAATGTGGCGGTGGTGATGGTGCGCACAGGTCATAAAGGCGATTCGCATGGAATTTCGGCCTTGGTGATTGAGAAGGGAACTCCCGGTTTTACACATGGTAAAAAGGAGAATAAACTGGGTATGCGTGCTTCAGAAACTACCGAGCTTATTTTTGATAATTGCCGCGTACCTAAAGAAAATTTACTGGGCGTTGAGGGCGAAGGCTTTAAACAGGCCATGGCTGTGCTGGATGGCGGCCGTATCTCAATAGCTGCCCTATCATTAGGAATAGCCAAAGGTGCTTTCGAGGCGGCGGTTGCCTATGCTAAAGAGCGCCACCAGTTTGGCCAGCCTATCAGCAATTTTCAAGGGATAGCCTTTAAACTGGCAGATATGGCTACCGAAATTGAAGCTGCCGAACTACTGGTAATGCAGGCCGCCGATTTGAAAAACCGCCACTTGCCGGTGAGCAAGCAATCGGCTATGGCTAAGTATTATGCTTCGGAAACTGCTGTACGTACAGCTACAGAGGCTGTGCAGATTTTCGGTGGATATGGTTATACCAAGGATTTCCCGGTAGAGAAATTTTATCGGGACGCCAAGTTGTGTACCATAGGCGAGGGGACGAGCGAGATACAGAAGATTGTGATTAGCAGGGAGGTGCTGAGGTAGGTGAGTGGTTGATTGGGGTGATTAGGTGAGTGGTTGGGATGGCTTAACAATATTTAACATTTTGTTTTCTTAAATACATAGTATTTTTAAGAATGAAAAAGCCGTGCCTTATTATCATTCTTCTGTTTGCAGTTTTAGGTAAAAGCTACGGAAGGTTCCAGTTGGCGAAATTGGATACCGGAAAAAGTATCACGGTGCCGGCAAAAAGCGATACCCCGCTTTTGTTATCTCCTGTAACAGCTATGCGGTCGGATTCGGGTTTTGCAAACGCTCAACTAATTCGTAGTGGGAGGAATAAAAGCAGATCAAATGTCAAACTCAATTTTTACCGGCATAAGCTTAACAATTTTGTCCAGCCGGTACTTGAAGCGCTTTCGGCATCTGACCGTGAGAACTTTACAATTACCATAAACCAGGATTCTATTCGGCAGGCAAAAGATACCTTGTGCGTTTATGATGGTAAACTTCACCGGGGCATTTACGCGTTTGTGCCGGTAATACTAAGTAACCAAAGTGCCGATACATTAAAATATATAAATATGGTGTGTTCTCGGCTTGATATATTTCGCACCGACAAACAGAACGCACAATTATTATTAATGACGAAATGCTGGAAAAATGGGCCTGAAATTTTTAAAGTGGCACCCTATCAGCAAGCAGTATTTAATATACCGGTTTGCTTTTTAACAGATATGGGCGATAGTAAGCCATTTGCGCCTAAAAACTTTAAGATAGGTATGAGCCTGTTTAAATATAAAGTGGGTAATCAACTGCCACTTAATATTTACGCGTTGGCGCATAGTAAAAAAATGGCCAATGTTATCTGGAGCAATGAGGTTGTTATGAGATAACGTTTTTTTGCATCCGGAAAAGTAACCGAATCAATGAAAAATAATAGGGCGCAGCAAGAGATATTAGATAACATGCAAAAGATTGACAAAATAATTATCTACTGCATTTTCTGCTCTATACCATTTTGCCTCGTATTGTTTGTTAGCTACAATGCTGTTTTTGGACTTTCCATGAGAGAAAGTATTATTCTACGGGATTCGTTAGAAACAGTTAATGGCGTTGTGGATACTGTATATAATGATAAACCCAATCATAATATGCGAACAGCCATTTTAAAAGATAAAACGGTATATCGAATTGAACCTACTTGGAAAAGCAAAATTGAAGCAGGCGACTCGCTACATAAAATAAAAGGATCTTTCCTGTTGGAGGTATATAGAAAGAGTGGAGAAAAGGTAATTCTTGATTACAAAACAACCATTGCCCCGGAATAAAGCGGAGATCACTATGAAATAATTCAATGCGCCAATCAATTGGTGTAATCCCCCATTAATCGGTGTAATTTCAAAAAGATAAATAAATTCCACCCTCCCTGTTTGATATTCAAAACATTGTGATTATCTTTGCCCTCCCTTGAAAGGAGGTATTTTAGGAATTATGATCATTATTAACGTAAAAGACGGCGAATCATTAGACAAAGCATTGAAACGCTTCAAGAAAAAATTCGAAAAAACAGGTGTTTTAAGAGAACTACGTAGTCGTCAGGCTTTCGAAAAGAAATCTGTAACCCGTCGTCATGTTGTTAAACATGCAATCTATAAACAAGGTTTAAACCAGGAAACAGTTTAAGTTCTTTTTTTTGTTGAAAAGAATTTATTAATTTCTTGACACTATATTAAAACTATTTGTACATTCATCATTCCGGATGTATAAATAGTTTTTTATGTTTTCAGAGCGTTTTATCCAATACATCAAGTACGAAAAGCGGTACTCAGCACATACAGTAACCGCTTATCAGTCTGATCTGGATCAGTTCATGCTCTTCCTGAACAATCCCGGTAACGCAGATCCCGCGCCCGAGCCGGAAATTACGCATCCATCCCAAATAAGCTATCATCACATCCGTAACTGGATGGTTGAATTGATTGACCAAAAAATGCTGGCCCGTTCGGTTAACCGCAAAATGGCCACGCTGCGCAAATACTTTAAATTTTTACTGCAGGAAGGTGTTATTGAAACCAACCCGGCCTCGCGCATCCAATCGCAAAAAATACCCAAAAGCCTGCCGGTGGTGGTGGAGGGCGACCGCCTTACCGAAATGCTGGATAGCGACGAAATTTTTTCGGCCGATTTTGAAGGCCGGCGCGATAAACTGATCATCGAAATGTTGTTTGGCACCGGCATGCGCCTGGCCGAACTGTTAGGCGTTAAAGAACAGGACGTTAACTTGCACGATGGGGTAGTGAAAGTATTAGGCAAGCGCAATAAAGAACGCATTATCCCCGTGAATACGGAGCTGAAGAATCTGCTGAAGGAGTATATCGACTTAAAGAAAAATCAAAATTTTGATAACAATTCCTTCACATTAATCGTTACAAATAAAGGAGCCGGGGCTTATCCGGCTATGATATATTTAATAGTGCAGAAATACCTTTCCAACATATCAACCCAAAGCAAACGTAGCCCGCATGTGCTGCGGCATACGTTTGCAACAACATTGTTAAATAAAGGAGCCGATTTAAATTCGATCAAAGAACTTTTGGGTCATGCCAACCTCAGCGCAACCCAAATCTATACGCACAATTCAGTTGAAAGACTAAAATCTATTTATAAACTCGCCCATCCAAAGGCTTAAAAAGGAGGAAACATGAAAATTACAGTGCAGTCAATTCATTTCACCGCAGACAAGAAACTATTAGATTTTATTCAGAAGAAAGCTGATAAGCTTGACACGTTTTATGACCATATTATTAGCGGTGAAGTTTACTTAAAGCTTGAAAATGTGGAAGATGAGTGTAACAAAATAACCGAAATAAAAGTGCAGCTGCCGGGTAACCAGATCTTTGCAAAAGAAAAATGCAAAAGCTTTGAAGAAGCTACTGATCTGGCCATCGAAAGCCTTCGTAAACAGATTGAAAAGCATAAACAAAAGAAAGCAATAGCCGATGCCTCGGCCAAGAAAGCCATATTAACGGCTGCCGAAGACGGTTTTTAATATTAAAAAGGGCTTTTTTAGCTCAGAAATCGACAGGTTTACCGCCTGTCGATTTTTTTTGATAAAAAATTTTGACGTGGTGTTATTTTTTGTAGATTTGCAGTCCCGTTTCGGGGGAGGTACAGCGCCGCAATTTGGCAAGTTTTAACACCTCAAAAAAAAGTTAAAATAGTTCTTTAAAATATCAAAAAGCTTATTAGTTTTGCGCTCCGTTATCGAAAGGCACACAGTCTTAAAATAACGTAAAGGCAAAGTAAAAATAAAAGCCTCCTTAGCTCAGCTGGTAGAGCAACTGACTTGTAATCAGTAGGTCATTGGTTCGATCCCGATAGGAGGCTCAGTTTTTTTCGGATTGAGGTGTTTAGCTTCAATTTTGGACATCACAAACCGGGATAAACTACCGGGGGGATACCAGAGCGGTCAAATGGGACGGACTGTAAATCCGTTGCTTCGGCTACGAAGGTTCGAATCCTTCTCCCCCCACTTTATTGAGTAAGCAGTTTGCAGTTTTCAGTTAGCAATAGTTAACCGGATTGTAAACTGCTAACTTGATTAAGGAGGTTTCAGTGATGAGGATCGGTGAGCAGATTACCTGCAAGCTGAAAACTACAAACTGCAAACTGAACAAGCGGAAGTAGCTCAGTTGGTAGAGCGATAGCCTTCCAAGCTATAGGTCGCGAGTTCGAACCTCGTCTTCCGCTCAGTAACAGAAGGCAGTTGGTCGTAAGCAGTTGGCAGTTAAAAAGCTACTGCAAACTGGAAACTGCTACTGCAAACTGAAAAATATAAGCCGACGTAGCTCAGTGGTAGAGCACTTCCTTGGTAAGGAAGAGGTCACGGGTTCAAATCCCGTTGTTGGCTCAGTGTTATTTAAAACATTACATTAAAGTTAAATTAACCTACAAAAATAATTTATAGATCATGGCAAAAGAAAAGTTTGACCGCAGTAAGCCGCACTTAAACATCGGTACAATCGGTCACGTTGACCACGGTAAAACAACCCTTACCGCAGCTATCACTAAAGTTTTGGCTGACAAAGGTTTATCAGAAGCTCGTTCATTTGATTCAATTGACTCTGCTCCTGAAGAAAAAGAGCGTGGTATCACTATCAACACTGCCCACGTTGAATATTCAACTGCTAACCGTCACTACGCACACGTTGACTGTCCAGGTCACGCGGATTACGTGAAAAACATGGTTACCGGTGCTGCTCAGATGGACGGTGCTATCATCGTAGTTGCTGCTACTGACGGCCCAATGCCTCAAACTCGTGAGCACATCCTGTTAGCTCGTCAGGTAGGTGTACCTGCACTTGTTGTTTTCATGAACAAAGTTGACATGGTTGATGATCCTGAATTATTGGAGTTGGTAGAAATGGAAGTTCGTGAATTATTATCATTCTACGAATTCCCAGGTGATGATATCCCGGTTATTCAAGGTTCTGCTTTGGGTGGCTTGAACGCTGATCCAAAATGGGTTGAAAAAATCATGGAATTGATGGATGCTGTAGATAGCTACATCCCAATCCCTCCACGTTTGACAGATCTTCCATTCCTGATGCCGGTTGAAGACGTATTCTCGATCACTGGTCGTGGTACTGTAGCAACTGGTCGTATCGAGCGTGGTGTAATCAACTCTGGCGAGCCTGTTGACATCTTGGGTATGGGTGCTGAGAACTTGAAATCAACCGTAACCGGTGTTGAGATGTTCCGCAAAATCCTTGACCGTGGTGAAGCTGGTGACAACGTAGGTTTATTGTTACGTGGTATTGAGAAAACTGATATCCGTCGTGGTATGGTTATCTGTAAACCAGGTTCAGTAACTCCTCACACCGATTTCAAAGCAGAAGTTTACGTATTATCAAAAGCAGAAGGTGGCCGTCACACTCCATTCTTCAACAAATACCGTCCACAATTCTATTTCCGTACCACTGACGTTACTGGTGAGATTTCATTAGAACCAGGTGTAGAAATGGTTATGCCAGGTGATAACGTTACAATCAACGTAAAATTGATCAACGCAATCGCTATGGAAAAAGGCTTACGTTTCGCTATCCGTGAAGGTGGCAGGACTGTAGGTGCTGGCCAGGTAACTGAAATCGTTAAGTAATAACATTTCAATAAAAGGTTAATTTGAAAACATAAGTTTAGCCTTCAACGGCAAACTTATGTTTTCTTATTATAAAACATAATACACGGGAATAGTTCAACGGTAGAATAGAGGTCTCCAAAACCTTTGATCAGGGTTCGAATCCTTGTTCCCGTGCTTAAGCACAATATAAAGATGGCAAGTGTAGCTGAATATATTAAAGAGTCGTATATCGAGTTAACCGAAAAGGTTACCTGGCCTACATGGCGCGAGCTGCAAAGCAGCGCTGTTTTGGTATTGGTTGCGGCAATCATTATTGCTTTGGTTATTTTAGGTATGGACCAGATCATTAACTATTTGCTTAAACTGTTTTATACATCGCTAACTTAATATCAGGGAGACGAGAATGAGTGATCAATTGAAATGGTATGTAGTTAGGGCCATTAGCGGTAAAGAAAAAAAAGTTAAACAGTATATTGATGCCGAAATTAGCCGTTTGGGCATCAGTCATTTGGTACCACAGGTATTAATACCTACCGAAAAGTATTACCAGATGCGCGATGGAAAGAAGATAGCTAAAGAGCGTAACTACTTTCCGGGCTATGTGTTAATGGAAGCCGTTTTAGATGGCGAAACCGAGCACATTATTAAAAACATTAACAGCGTTATAGGTTTCCTGGGTGATAAAGCCGGAAACGCTATTCCGCTGCGTCAATCAGAAGTTAACCGTATTTTAGGTAAGGTTGACGAGATGACAAGCCAGGCCGAGACTATGAACGTTCCTTACTATGTAGGCGAAAACGTTAAAGTTATGGATGGCCCTTTCAACGGCTTCAGCGGTGTTATCGAAGAGGTAAACGAAGAGAAGAAGAAGTTGAAGGTAATGGTAAAGATATTCGGTCGTCGTACGCCGCTCGAATTGAATTACATGCAGGTAGAGAAAGAATAGTTTTTTTATCATCAGTACCCAAATGGAAGGCGGGTACTATCACATGATAAACTTACATACAAAATATTAAAAACGGCAGCGCTGAGTATTAAGAAAGCGTTAAAATTTAAGGCTTAGCCTTTACAACAGCTGCCAAATTAAAGATCTTAAATGTTACTAAGCTTCCACGTACTAACATTGAGTTTATAATTAAAGTAAATTAAAATGGCAAAAGAGATCGGTGCAATGGTTAAGCTGCAAGTTAAAGCCGGCGCTGCAAACCCATCACCACCAATTGGCCCTGCATTGGGTGCAAAAGGTGTGAACATCATGGAGTTTTGCAAGCAATTTAATGCACGTACCCAAGACAAACCTGGGAAAATATTGCCTGTTTTGATTACTGTTTATGTTGACAAATCATTCGAATTTATCATCAAAACCCCTCCCGTTGCTATCCAGTTATTGGAAGCTACCGGTTTAAAGAGTGGTTCGGCCGAGCCTAACCGTAAAAAAGTTGCCAGCGTAAACTGGGAACAGGTTGAGACTATCGCCAAAGATAAAATGGTTGACTTGAACGCGTTCACAGTTGAATCGGCCATGAAAATGGTAGCAGGCACTGCCCGCAGCATGGGAATTACTGTATCTGGTACAGCTCCCTGGAACTAATTGATTTCGGACGTCGGATTTGGGAGTTCGGATTTAATTCCGAAATCGAAATTCCGAAATTCGAAATTGAGAAATTATTAATTTATACAAATCAGTTTAAAGACAGTGGCAAGATTAACAAAAAATCAAAAAGTGGCACTCTCCAAAATTGAGGCAAACAAATCGTACACATTACAGGATGCATCTGCATTGGTAAAGGAATTAACCTTAACCAAATTTGATTCATCAGTTGATATAGACGTTCGTTTAGGTGTTGACCCACGTAAAGCCAATCAAATGGTGCGTGGTATTGCAACATTACCTCATGGTACCGGTAAAACTGTACGTGTATTAGTACTTTGTACTCCTGATAAGGAGCAAGAAGCTAAAGACGCAGGTGCAGATTACGTAGGTTTGGATGATTATATCGCCAAGATTGAAGGCGGATGGACTGATGTTGATATTATCATCACTATGCCAAGTGTTATGGCTAAAGTTGGTCGTTTGGGTCGTATTTTAGGTCCACGTAACTTGATGCCTAACCCTAAATCAGGTACAGTAACCCCAGAGGTTGGTAAAGCTGTAACTGAGGTAAAAGGTGGTAAAATTGACTTCAAGGTTGACAAAACCGGTATCATCCACACTTCGATAGGTAAAGCATCTTTCTCTGCAGATAAAATTTATGAGAATGCATTAGAAGTATTGCAAACAATCTCTAAATTAAAACCTTCTGCAGCAAAAGGAACATATTTCAAGAGCATTCATATCTCTTCAACTATGTCGCCTGGTATTACAGTTGAAACTAAATCAGTAGCGGGGATCTAATCATGAATAAAGAAGAAAAATACGACCTTGTTGTAGCCCTTACTGAGCAGATCAAAGAGTATGGTAATTTTTATATCACTGATACTTCAGACCTGACTGTAGCCAAGATCAACAATATCCGCCGCAAATGTTTTGAAAACGACATTACGATGCAGGTAACCAAAAATAGCTTAATTAAAAAAGCTATGGAAGCTGCAGGCGGCGATTTTAGCCCGATATATGATGTATTAAAAGGTTCATCATCAATCCTTTTCTCAAAATCAGCAACTGCTCCGGCAAAGTTGATCAAACAATTAAGGAAAACAGGTGAAAAACCAATTTTAAAAGCAGCCTATATTGATTCGGCAGTATTTATTGGTGATAACCAACTGGATACTTTAACCAAGCTGAAATCGAAAGAACAACTGATCGGCGAGATAGTTGGCTTACTTCAATCACCTGCCAAAAATGTACTTTCTGCTCTACAATCAGGCGGAACTACTATTGCAGGCCTCGTAAAAACATTACAGGAAAGAGGTTAATCGGACACCTCATTAAAGTTCGACAATAACAAACAAAAAGCATTAAAAGTAAAAATTTAAAATAAAATGGCGGATTTAAAAGCGTTTGCTGAACAGTTGGTAAACTTAACAGTAAAAGAAGTAAACGAATTAGCTCAAATCTTGAAAGACGAGTATGGTATTGAGCCTGCTGCTGCAGCTGTGGCTGTTGCTGCTCCTGCTGCTGACGGTGGCGATGCTGCTCCAGCTGCTGCTGAGCAAACTGCATTTGACGTTATCCTGAAAGAAGCTGGTGGCGCTAAATTAGCAGTTGTTAAATTAGTAAAAGACTTAACCGGCCTTGGCTTGAAAGAAGCTAAAGATCTTGTTGACGGTGCACCAAAAGAACTTAAAACCGGTGTAACTAAAGAAGAAGCTGAATCTTTGAAAAAACAATTAGAAGAAGCTGGCGCAGTAGTTGAGGTTAAATAATTTAACCCACGGAAATATAGCTAAAGACTCCGACCATAAACGGTCGGGGTCTATTGCTGTTTATAAGGTTTTGAATTAAATGTGAGATAGCATTTGATGTTAGATATGAGATATGAGATTTGAGATAAGTGATTTTCAAATCCACGTTTTAAATCTCATGTCTCACATCTTAAATCTCACATCTCTGCCCTCACGTCTAAAAAATTAATAAACTAAAATTTAAATACCTTGGCAAACAATAATAATCAAAGAGTAAACTTTGCAACCAGCAGAAAGGTAATTGATTACCCTGATTTTCTGGATGTACAGTTACAATCTTTCCAGGAATTTTTTCAATTGGAAACTACTTCTGACAACCGTTATAAAGAAGGGCTGTTCAAAGTGTTTGCCGAAAACTTTCCTATCTCAGATTCAAGAAACATCTTTGTCCTGGAGTTTCTTGATTACTTTATTGATCCGCCACGTTATGATATACAAGAGTGTATCGAGCGCGGATTAACTTACAGCGTACCATTAAAAGCAAAACTTCGCCTGTCATGTAATGATGAGGAGCACGAGGATTTTGAAACAATTGTACAGGACGTGTATTTAGGTACCATCCCATACATGACCCCTAAAGGTACATTTGTTATTAATGGTGCCGAGCGCGTAATTGTATCACAGTTACACCGTTCGCCAGGCGTGTTCTTTGGTCAGAGCCGCCACACCAACGGTACTAAATTATACTCGGCCCGTGTTATCCCTTTCAAAGGTTCATGGATTGAGTTTGCTACAGACGTTAACAACGTGATGTATGCTTACATTGACCGTAAGAAGAAATTCCCGGTTACTACGTTACTTCGTGCCATCGGTTACGACTCGGATAAAGACATCCTTGAGTTGTTCGAACTGGCCGACGAGGTTAAAGTAAGCAAATCAGGCTTGAAAAAATATATCGGCCGTAAGCTTGCTGCAAGGGTTTTAAAAACCTGGATCGAAGACTTTGTGGATGAAGACACCGGTGAGGTGGTTTCTATCCCACGTAACGAGATCATCCTTGAGCGTGAAACCATTTTGGAAGACGACCATATTGACATGATCATCGATGCAGGTGTGAAAACCATCATCCTGAACAAGGAAGATGCTTCAACCAGCGGTGATTATACCATTATATATAATACCTTACAAAAAGATACTTCCAACTCTGAGAAGGAAGCGGTTGAGCACATCTACCGCCAGTTACGTAACGCTGAACCACCTGATGAAGAAACAGCTCGTGGTATCATCGATCGTTTGTTCTTCTCGGATAAAAGATATGATTTGGGCGATGTGGGTCGTTACCGCATCAACCGTAAGCTTAAGTTGAGCACTTCAGAAGATACTAAAGTGTTAACCAAGCAGGATATCATCGCGATTGTTAAATACCTGATCAAACTTATCAACTCAAAAGCTGAGGTGGATGATATCGATCACTTATCAAACCGTCGTGTACGTACCGTGGGCGAGCAGTTATATGCTCAGTTTGGTGTAGGTTTAGCGCGTATGGCCCGTACCATCCGCGAGCGTATGAACATTCGTGATAACGAGGTGTTCACACCAACCGATCTGATCAACGCGCGTACATTATCATCTGTGATCAACTCTTTCTTCGGAACAAACCAGTTATCACAGTTCATGGACCAAACCAATCCACTGGCAGAGATCACGCACAAGCGTCGTCTGTCAGCCTTAGGCCCCGGCGGTCTGTCGCGTGAGCGTGCAGGTTTCGAGGTTCGTGACGTTCACTACACCCACTACGGTAGGTTGTGTACTATCGAAACTCCCGAAGGTCCGAACATTGGTTTGATCTCATCACTTTGCGTACACGCCAAAATCAACAACTTAGGCTTTATCGAAACTCCATACAAACGCGTAGTTGAAGGTAAAGTAATGGTTGATGAGCCGGTTATCTACTTATCTGCTGAAGATGAAGACGGTAAAACTATCGGCCAGGCAAACGCGGTTTACAATGACAAAGGTGAGTTTGAATTGCCACGTGTAAAAGCACGTTTCGAAGGCGACTTCCCGGTTATCGAGCCAGAGCGTTTGGATTTGATGGATATCGCGCCAAACCAGATCACTTCAATCGCGGCTTCTCTGATTCCGTTCCTGGAGCATGATGACGCTAACCGTGCCTTGATGGGTTCGAACATGCAACGCCAGGCTGTACCATTGTTGCGCCCAGAAGCGCCAATTGTAGGTACAGGTTTGGAAGGCCGTGTAGCAAAAGACTCTCGTACCCTGATCAACGCCGAAGGCGATGGTGTGGTTGAGTATGTTGATGCTAACGAGATCCGTATTAAATATGACCGCAACGAACTGGATCGCTTGATCTCTTTCGAAGGTGATATCAAGAGCTACCGCTTAACCAAGTTTAAGAAAACCAACCAAAGCACCACCATGAACCTTAAGCCTATTGTTAAAAAAGGCCAAAGGGTTGAAAAAGGTGAGGTACTTTGCGAAGGTTACGCTACCCAAAATGGCGAGCTTGCATTAGGCCGTAACCTTAAAGTAGCGTTCATGCCTTGGCAGGGATATAACTTTGAGGATGCGATTGTAATTTCTGAGCGTGTTGTATCGCAGGATATATTTACTTCAATCCACGTTGAAGAGTTCGAGCTTGAAGTTCGTGACACTAAACGCGGTGAGGAAGAGTTAACACCAGATATCCCTAACGTATCAGAAGAAGCCACTAAAGACCTTGACGAAGACGGTATTATCCGTGTAGGTGCCGAGGTTAAAGAAGGCGACATCCTGATCGGTAAGATCACCCCTAAAGGTGAATCAGACCCTTCACCGGAAGAAAAACTGTTACGTGCTATCTTCGGTGATAAAGCCGGCGACGTAAAAGATGCTTCATTGAAAACCCCACCTTCAATTGCAGGTGTGGTTATCGATACCAAATTGTTCTCTCGTGCCAAGAAAACTTCAAAAGCTGAAGAAAAAGCACAGTTAGAGAAATTGGATAACAAGCATGATAAAGCTGTAAAAGATCTGAAAAATACTTTAATCGAGAAGTTATTTGAGATCGTTAACGGTAAAACTTCGCAAGGTGTTTATAACGTTTACAAAGAATTACAGGTTCCTAAAGGTGTTAAATTCACCCAAAAAATACTGGTTGAACTTAACTACGATAACATTAACCCAACTAAATGGACTACTGATGATGATAAGAATGATCAAATCAAGATCCTTCTTCACAACTTCAACATCAAGTACAATGAGGAGTTAGGTGCTTACCGCAGGGATAAGTTCGCTATCAGCGTGGGCGATGAGCTTCCATCAGGTATCGTACAGATGGCTAAAGTTTATATCGCTAAAAAGCGTAAGCTTAAAGTGGGTGATAAAATGGCAGGCCGTCACGGTAACAAAGGTATTGTTGCACGTATTGTACGTGATGAAGACATGCCTTTCCTTGAAGACGGAACACCGGTTGATATCGTGTTGAACCCGCTGGGTGTACCTTCACGTATGAACCTGGGCCAGATCTACGAAACCGTATTAGGCTGGGCCGGTAAAGAGCTTGGTTTGAAATTCGCTACTCCTATCTTCGACGGTGCAAGCCACGAAGAGGTAGAAGACTGGATTAAGAAAGCCAAACTACCAGAATCAGGCCGTACTTACCTGTACAATGGTTTAACAGGTGATCGTTTTGATCAGCAAACTACTGTAGGTATTATCTACATGCTGAAATTAGGTCACATGGTTGATGATAAGATGCACGCCCGTTCAATCGGACCGTACTCGCTTATCACACAACAGCCATTGGGTGGTAAAGCACAGTTCGGTGGTCAGCGTTTTGGTGAGATGGAGGTTTGGGCACTGGAAGCATTTGGTGCATCAAACATTCTGCAGGAGATATTAACCGTTAAATCGGATGATGTTATCGGCCGTGCCAAAACATATGAGGCTATTGTTAAAGGTGAAAACCTGCCAACGCCATCAGTACCAGAATCATTCAACGTATTGGTTCATGAGTTACGCGGCTTAGGTTTGGATATCACTTTAGAATAATTAGTGATTTAGTGAGTGAGTGAATTAGTGATTGATTGAAAAATTAGTCATATAATTTACTAACTCACTAATTCAATAGGTTAAGAGACGTGATTTGGCTACTTATTCAAATCACTAATTCACTAAATCGCTAATTCAACAATTAAAAACAGAGGAGACTATGTCTTACAAAAAGGATAATAAAATCAAAAGTAACTTTACCACCATTACCATCAGTTTAGCCTCTCCGGAGTCTATCCTGGAGCGTTCGAGCGGTGAAGTTTTAAAGCCTGAAACCATTAACTACCGTACTTACAAACCTGAGCGTGATGGTTTGTTTTGCGAGCGTATTTTTGGTCCGGTAAAGGATTATGAGTGCCATTGCGGTAAATACAAACGTATCCGTTACAAAGGTATCGTTTGTGATCGTTGCGGTGTTGAAGTAACCGAAAAGAAAGTACGTCGTGAGCGTATGGGCCACATCAACCTGGTGGTGCCTGTTGCGCACATCTGGTACTTCCGCTCATTACCAAACAAAATTGGTTATTTATTAGGCCTGCCTACAAAAAGGCTTGACCTTATTATATACTACGAGCGTTACGTAGTTATACAGCCAGGTATTAAAGAAGCAGACGGAATCAACAAAATGGATTTCCTTACAGAAGAAGAATACCTTGACGTATTAGATACCCTTCCAAAAGAAAACCAGTACCTCGACGACAAAGATCCTCAGAAATTTGTTGCCAAAATGGGTGCCGAGGCTTTGGAAGAATTATTGAAACGCCTTGACCTTGATGAATTATCATTCAGCCTGCGTCACCAGGCCGCTAACGAAACTTCTCAGCAACGTAAAAACGAAGCCTTAAAACGCTTACAGGTTGTTGAAGCTTTCCGCGATGCTAAAACCAGGATCGAAAATAACCCTGAGTGGATGATCGTTAAGATTGTTCCGGTTATCCCGCCTGAGCTGCGTCCGTTAGTACCATTGGAAGGTGGCCGTTTTGCAACTTCAGATTTGAACGATCTTTACCGTCGTGTAATTATCCGTAACAACCGTTTAAAACGTTTGATCGAGATTAAAGCACCAGAGGTAATTTTACGTAACGAGAAACGTATGTTGCAGGAAGCTGTAGATTCGTTGTTCGATAACTCACGTAAAGTTAACGCGGTAAAAACTGAAGGTAACCGTGCTTTGAAATCACTTTCGGATATCCTGAAAGGTAAACAAGGCCGTTTCCGTCAAAACTTATTAGGTAAACGTGTGGATTACTCTGCCCGTTCGGTAATTGTTGTAGGTCCTAACCTTAAATTACACGAGTGCGGTTTACCAAAAGATATGGCTGCCGAGCTGTTTAAGCCATTTATCATCCGTAAAATGATTGAGCGTGGTGTGGTTAAAACAGTAAAATCTGCCAAAAAGATTGTTGACCGTAAAGACCCATTAGTTTGGGATATTTTGGAAAACGTACTGAAAGGTCACCCTGTGTTACTAAACCGTGCGCCTACGCTGCACAGGTTGGGTATCCAGTCGTTCCAGCCAAAACTGGTTGAAGGTAAAGCGATTCAATTGCACCCATTAACCTGTACCGCGTTCAACGCCGACTTTGACGGTGACCAGATGGCCGTTCACGTACCACTTGGTAACGCGGCAATTTTGGAAGCCCAGATTTTGATGCTTGCTTCGCACAACATCCTTAACCCGGCGAATGGTACCCCAATCACCGTACCATCTCAGGACATGGTGCTTGGTTTGTACTACATAACCAAAGGCCGTAAAACTGATGCAACCCGCGTGGTAAAAGGCGAAGGTTTAACCTTCTACTCGGCAGAGGAAGTTATTATCGCTTATAACGAGAAAAAACTTGACCTGCACGCCTTTATCAAGGTTAAAGGAAACGTTAAAGAGCGCGACGGTAAAATTGTAAATAAACTGATTGATACTACTGTAGGTAGGGTATTGTTTAACCAACACGTACCGGCCGAAGTAGGTTACATCAACGAGTTGCTTACCAAAAAATCACTTCGTGATATCATTGGTGAGGTAGTTAAGATAACCGGTATGGCCCGTGCAGCCCAGTTCCTTGATGATATTAAGGAGTTAGGTTTCCAGATGGCATTCCGTGGTGGTTTATCATTTAACCTGAAGGATATCAATATCCCTGCAGAAAAAGTAAACCTGATTGATACTGCTTCTAAACAAGTTGATGAGGTAATGAACAACTATAACATGGGTTTCATTACCAACAACGAGCGTTACAACCAGATCATCGATATCTGGACACGTATCAACAACCGCCTTACAGCAAACGTAATGGACATCCTGAGCAACGATAACCAGGGCTTCAACTCTGTTTACATGATGCTTGACTCAGGTGCCCGTGGTTCGAAAGAGCAGATCCGTCAGCTTGCAGGTATGCGTGGTTTGATGGCGAAACCTCAAAAATCAGGTTCAGGTGGTGAGATTATCGAAAACCCGATCCTTTCAAACTTTAAAGAAGGTTTGTCGGTATTGGAGTACTTCATCTCAACCCACGGTGCCCGTAAAGGTTTGGCGGATACGGCGTTAAAAACAGCGGATGCCGGTTACTTAACCCGTAGGTTGCATGACGTTGCCCAGGATATGATTGTAGGCGAAGTTGATTGCGGTACTTTACGTGGTATCTACACAACAGCGCTGAAAGATAACGAGGATATTGTTGAACCATTATATGATCGTATTTTAGGTCGTACCACTTTACATGATGTTCATGACCCTATTACTAACGAATTGTTAGCGACAGCCGGTCAGGACATTACCGAAGAGGTAGCTAAAAAGATCGAAAACTCACCGCTGGAAGGTATCGAAATCCGTTCGGTATTAACCTGCGAAAGCAAACGCGGTGTGTGCGCCCTTTGCTACGGCCGTAACCTTGCAAGCGGTAAACGCGTGCAAAAAGGCGAGGCTGTGGGTGTAATTGCAGCACAGTCAATCGGTGAGCCGGGTACACAGTTAACACTTCGTACATTCCACGTGGGTGGTACCGCATCAAACATCGCGGCCGAGTCACAGATCAACGCTAAGTTTGATGGTGTTATCGAATTTGAAAACGTACGTACCGTAACTTACGAAACTGCCGAAGATGGCGCTGTTGACGTGGTATTAGGCCGTTCGGGCGAATTCCGCATCATTGAGCCGGGAAGCAATAAAGTGATTGTAACCAACAACATCCCGTACGGTTCATACCTGTACATAAAAGATGGTGCTACTATCACTAAAGGCGATCGTATCTGTTCATGGGATCCGTACAACGCGGTAATTATATCTGAGTTTGCAGGTATTGCCCAGTTTGACGCTGTAGTTGAAGGTGTAACCTTCCGCGAAGAATCAGACGAGCAAACCGGTCACCGCGAAAAAGTGATCATCGATACCAGGGATAAATCTAAAAACCCTGCCATCCAGATCACTGATAACAAAGGCAACGTAATTAAAGGATACAACATCCCGGTAGGTGCCCACATCGCTGTTGATGAAGGCGATAAACTACAAACCGGACAGGTTATTGCTAAAATCCCTCGTTCAACCGGTAAAACGCGAGATATTACAGGTGGTTTACCACGTGTAACTGAGTTATTTGAAGCACGTAACCCATCAAACCCTGCGGTAGTAACCGAGATTGACGGTGTGGTAACTTTAGGTGGTGTAAAACGTGGTAACCGTGAGATCACTATCGAATCGAAAGACGGGCAGGTTAAAAAATACCTTGTACCACTTTCAAAACACATCCTTGTACAGGACAACGACTTTATCAAAGCCGGTATGCCACTGTCGGATGGTTCGATATCTCCATCGGATATCCTTGCTATCAAAGGCCCTGCCGCGGTACAGGAATATTTGGTTAACGGTATCCAGGAAGTTTACCGCTTACAGGGTGTGAAAATTAACGATAAACACTTTGAGGTTATCGTTCACCAGATGATGCAGAAAGTATCTATCGAAGATGCGGGCGATACCCGTTTCTTAGAGCGTGAAGCTGTAGACGGATGGGATTTCATGACCGAGAACGACGAGATCTACGACAAAAAAGTTGTAACCGATCCGGGCGATTCAACTACCCTGAAATCAGGCCAGATCGTTTCTTTACGCCGCTTACGTGATGAAAACTCGGTATTGAAACGCCGCGACCTTAAATTGGTTGAAGTGCGTGACGCAATCCCTGCTACATCAAGCCCGATACTGCAAGGTATCACCAGGGCGTCGTTGGGTACTAAGTCGTTTATCTCGGCAGCATCGTTCCAGGAAACTACCAAAGTACTGAACGAAGCAGCAATAGCAGGTAAAAAAGACAACATGCTTGGCCTGAAAGAGAACGTTATCGTAGGTCACTTAATACCTTCAGGTACCGGTTTGCGCGAATACGAAAATATCCGTGTAGGCTCGCAGGAAGAGTTTGACCGTTTAATGGCTTCAAAAGCAGAAGAGCAGGAAGCATAACAACCTGTTTGTTAATAAAATTGCAAAGCCCGCCCGTAAAAACGGCGGGCTTTTTTGTGTTTATATAATTTTTTTGAAAATTTTTAAAACAATACACCTGATTGCGTGTTTTACAGCCAAACCTTGTGCAATTGAGTTCGGGCTGTTCCGATATTCTTATTAGTGGTATAGGGCAAAGTAAATACCCCCTACAGAAAGGCTATTTGTAAAAAATGTCTTTTTGTTATTTTAGTGGCATGGAAGAACAAAACGAAAATCAGCTCAGTATCGAGCTTTCAGAAGAAATTGCGGAAGGCACTTATTCAAACCTCGCTATCATTACCCATTCAAGTTCGGAGTTTGTATTGGATTTTATCCGTGTAATGCCCGGAGCACCTAAGGCGCGGGTAAAATCAAGAATCATATTAACTCCCGAACATGCAAAACGATTGCTTGCAGCTTTAGAAGATAATGTTGAAAAATTTGAAGCCAATAACGGCCGGATCAAAGTTCAGCCGGAACATCCCGGTTTTCCGATGAATTTTGGCGGTACAATGGGACAGGCATAGATTTACAAAAAAATATTAAAACCCCCTTTTAATTAAAAAAATCTGTAATATAAAGTGAATTTATTGTTACTTTTTAAATTTTATTGTTGTTTTTAAAAAAATGTATTAAATTGCATCGATTTAAAACATGAATAACTCTGTATAAATCCCTATCCTTTATGAGAAAACATTTTGTACTCGCGTGTTTAATTCTTTTAGCTCTTTCCTCTTTATTTTCCTGTAAAACCACCAAAAACATTAAATACTTTCAAGATCTTCCGGATTCTGGTGCAGTTGTTACCTTAAAACAAGCTGAATATTCTGAACCGCGTATCCAGATTGATGATATATTGACAATTATTGTTCAAACGCTTGATCCTGCTTCAACCGAGGCTATTTACAGGGGTAATATTATTGGCCCTTCGGGCGGTGTGAGCAGCAACCAGCAGGCCAATGCCACACAGGCAACACCGGCTATTGCAGGTTACCTGGTTGATAAAAAAGGTGAGGTTGAACTGCCTTTTATAGGAAAAGTGAAAGTTGACGGGCTTACTACTTCCGAGGCAAAAGAAAAAATACGTGCCGCTACCGAAGTTTTTTTCAAGCAGCCTTCTGTTATAGTAAGGTATGCAAACTTTAAGGTTACAGTTGCCGGCGAAGTATCAAAACCGGCTACTATTATAGTACCGAACGAGAAGGTTACCATTTTGGATGCGCTTACCATGGCCGGCGATTTAACAATTTATGGTAAACGCGAAAATATTTTACTGTTGCGCGATAATCTCGACGGAACAAAAACTGCTTATCGCATCAATTTAAATAAAAGCAGCATCATTAATCAACCGTATTATTATCTGCACCAGAACGATTATATCTACGTTGAGCCTACTAAAGGGAAAGCGGCAGCAAATGATCTTTCGCAAACCAGAACTATTGCAATCATAAGCTCAACTTTATCATTACTGATAGTAATTGCAAGCCGCGTACTATAAAACAATTTATTTACACTATGAAGTTTCAGGGTTCAAACGAATCAAAATCATTTGTCGAACAGGAAGAAGGTTTTGATTTAAAAGTATTTTTTGCCAAGGCATTAACACAATGGTGGATCTTCCTGATCAGCCTTATAGTTTGCTTTGCCGGCGCATTCTTTTATTTGAAATACAAACGGCCATTATACAATATAAACGCAAGTATCCTGGTTGAAGACGATAAAAAAGGCGGAGCTATTGATCCTACAGCCCTCATTGGCGATTTAGGCGGCTTGCTGGATACCAAAAGTAATGTTGATAACGAAGCACAGATATTGCAAACACGCTTTTTAATGGAGCTTGTGGTAAGAGATCTGAAGCTTAACCTTACTTATTACTCGGTTGAAACGCTGAAAAACATTGAACTTAACGAGGCTCCCTTTGTAGTTGACCAGCTAAGCGTAAAGGATACTATAATGAGTACTACGGTTAATGTTAACATAGATGATAAAGGTCAGGCCGAACTTTCATACAATGATAACATTACCGATAAGCTGGTTGAAAGTAAAGTTACTTTTGGCAAGCCTTTTAAAATTGAAGGTGTTGGTACTATCCAAATCCGTAAAAACCCGTTTGTGCCTATGGTACCGGGCAGTTATGCTTTTGTAATTACATCTATTGATGGTGCTGTAACTAAATTTCAGAGTTTATTAACCGTAAGCGTACCAAGTAAGGATGTAAGTACAATCGATTTAAAACTTAACTACCCGCTGCCTAAAAAAGGTGAAGGCATTTTAAATAGGCTGATCCAAAATTATATTCAACAAAATATCGACGATAAAAACAGGATAGCAGATAGCACCATAACATTTATTGATGCCAGGCTGATCCTGGTTGGGAAAGAATTGGGTGATGTTGAAGGTGATATCCAGGTATTTAAACAGAAAAACAACATCGCCGATGTTTCTGAGCAATCAAAATTACTGGTATCAAACACCAGCGATTATATGAACAGGCTTGCCCAGATTGAAACACAGCTAAGCATGGCCAACGCTCTTGAAGATTACCTGAAGGACGATGTTAAGAATAAACGCGTGGTGCCAAGTTCAATTATTACGGATGATAAGATTTTTGCCGACCTGGTTGAAAAATACAATTCGTTAGTGGTTGACCGCGACCGCCAGGCATTATCGGTTACTTCGGATAACCCGATCATTGTAAACATGGATCAGCGTATTGCTGCCTTGCGTAATGATATGTTGGTTAACCTTAGCAATACCAAAAAGTCGTTGTTGATAACCAAAAACAGCCTTCAAAAAAGCACAGGACAGTTGCAGGGCTTAATACACAATGTTCCATCGCAGGAGCGTGTGTCGCTTAACCTTACCAGGCAGCAAACCATTAAGCAGCAGCTTTATTTGTACCTGCTTCAAAAACGCGAAGAAACGGCGATCTCAAAAACTTCAAATATCTCTAACTCGAGAATTATTGATCCACCGAAATCAGACGTTGTTCCTTACAGCCCTAAAAGCGCTTTAACATTTGCATTTGCGTTGATTTTAGGTTTAGGATTACCTATCGGCCGTATCCTGGCTATCGATATCCTGAACAATAAGATCATGACCAAGGATGATATTGTTAGAGGTACCCAAATCCCGGTTATTGGCGAGATCAGCCATAACGAGTCGGAACTTAACATTGTGGTTAGCCAGAATTCGCGAAGCGGTATTGCCGAGCAGTTCAGGGCGCTGAGAACAAATCTTAACTTCCTGATTAACCCGGATACCTCGAATGTGATCCTGTTAACATCAAGTATGTCGGGCGAGGGTAAATCGTTTACATCTGTTAACCTTGCCATCGTGCTGGCACTATCGGGTAAAAAGGTAGTAATGATCGAGCTCGACTTACGTAAACCTACCCTTACTGCAAAAATGGGTATGAATAACGATAAGGGTTTTACCAACTATATTATCTCAAATAGTTTAAAAGCCGAAGATGTGGTGGTACCATCATACATTAACGAAAACCTGTTTTTGATAAGTGCCGGTCCTATTCCGCCTAACCCTACCGAAACCATCTTAAATAAACGTACCAAAGAACTGGTTACCGAGCTGAGGGAAAAGTTTGATTATATCATTATGGACGCCCCGCCAATCGGTTTGGTTACCGATGCACAGGTGTTAAGCGAATACGCCGATTTAACCATTTACATGGTAAGGCAGAAATATACATTCAAAAATCAGCTGAATATCCCTGAAGATCTGTACCAGGAAGGTAAGATCAAGAAAATGGGTATAGTGGTTAACGATATCGAGATTAATAAAGGCTACGGTTATGGCTATGGTTACGGTTATGGCTACGGCTATGGCTACGGTTATGGCTATGGTTACGGAAGCTATGGCAACGAAGACAGCAAAAAAGGTAAGGGGATTTTCAAGCTTTTTAAGCGCGATTCGTAAATTAATTAAAGAGAAAGTTAAAAAAGAGATGATGAAAATATTAATTTTTCAATAAAATACTCTTTTTAATAAAAAAATCACTATTATTGTTTAGTAAATTTATTAATTTTATATAAAAGTCTATCCCCTCACAGACTCATGGTTACTTATACCTTAAAAGTAGTTGATATTAGAACGGAAACAGAAGACACAGTTACCATCTGTTTTAAGCAGCCTGCTTTAAAAAAAGTTAAATATATTTCCGGTCAATATCTTACTTTAATTTTTAGAATAAACGGAAGAAGATACATTCGTCCTTATTCATTTTCATCAGCTCCTGAGGTTGATCAGCATCTTGAGATCACTGTTAAGCGTGTTCCGGGCGGTATTGTATCTAACCACATTTGCGATAAGGTTGCAGTAGGCGATGCTATTGAAGTGATGCAGCCCCTGGGCGATTTTGTTTTTGATGCTTCAGTGTATGATTTTACGCCGCACCTGGTTTTATGGGGTGCAGGCAGCGGTATCACCCCGCTAATTTCGATAGCCAAATCGGCATTGAAAAAAAATCCCGATACCAACGTCACGCTTGTTTACGGTAACCGCAATTTCGAAACGATCATATTTGCCGACCTGGTTAATAAACTGGCCGACGAATATAAAAACCGTTTTAAAGTTTGGCATTTCCATACCAAATTAACAGTAACCGAAAATAACCCTTACCTTATTCAGGGCCGTATCGATCCTAAAAAGGTGCTTTCGGTTATGCACCATGCCGGCGAACTAAATAATACCCTGCATTTTATTTGCGGCCCTACAGGGCTTAAAGATTCGGCTAAAAGTGCTTTGGCCGGTTTGGGTATTGCCGATGAGCATATCTTTTCGGAAGATTTTGAACTGGTGAAAGATCCAAAGGATTTTGAAGATATAGTTACCAGGGTAGTTGAAATAGATTTTAAAGGCGAAACAAAAACCGTTGAGGTTGTAAAAGGAAAAAGCATCCTTGAAGCCGGTTTAGATGCCCTGGTTGAGTTGCCATATTCATGCCAAACAGGTAACTGTTCGGTATGTAAAGGAAAAGTGATATCAGGAAAATTAAAAACGATAAGTGCAAAACAAAGTTCGGAAGAGTTAGAGGAGGATGAATACCTTTTATGTTGCAGTTATCCTCTTACAGACGAAGTTAAGTTATTGGTTCAGTAACATTTATTTATTAAAAACAATATGAAAGTTGTACTTCTCGCAGGCGGATTAGGTACCCGATTATCCGAAGAAACAGTGTTAAAACCAAAACCAATGGTTGAGGTAGGCGGTATGCCAATTTTATGGCACATCATGAAAATTTATTCTCAGCATGGGTTTAATGATTTTGTGGTTTGTCTGGGTTACAAAGGTTATGTGGTTAAAGAATATTTTGCCAATTACTTTTTGCATAAATCAGACGTAACCATCGATTTGAAGGATAACTCGATGCAGGTGCATGATTCGCAGGCCGAGCCATGGAAAATTACCCTGGTTGATACCGGTAATGAATCTATGACTGGTGGCCGTATCAAAAGGATCCAGCCGCACATTGGTAACGAGCCATTTATGCTTACCTATGGTGATGGTGTTGGTGACGTTGATATTACCGCGCTTGTTGACTTTCACAAACAAAACGGCCGTTATTGCACCGTAACTTCGGTACAGCCATCAGGTCGTTTTGGTGCGCTTAACATCCTTGAAGATCACTCGGTACACTCATTTATGGAGAAACCAAAAGGTGACGGTTCATGGATAAACGGTGGTTTCTTTGTTTGCGAGCCGCAGGTATTTGATTACATCGAAGGTGATTCGACAATTTTCGAACGCGATCCGATGGAAAATATAGCAAGAGACGGACAGATGGTAGCCTTTAAACACGAAGGTTTCTGGAAACCGATGGATACGCTGCGCGACAAGCAGGAGCTTGAAGAAGATTGGTCGAAGAATAAAGCTAAATGGAAAATCTGGTAGTATGTTTGAAAAATTAGAAACCGCATATAAAGGAAAAAAGGTACTCCTTACCGGTCATACCGGTTTTAAGGGTTCCTGGATGCTCAAAATCTTATCGATGCTTGGCGCTACCGTTAAAGGTTACTCTTTAGCACCCGAAAACGATTTTGATCTTTATTATACCATAAAAGGCGATGAGATCTGCGATTCGGTTATTGCCGATCTTCGCGATCGTAAAACCCTGCTTGATACCATTGCTGATTTTCAGCCCGATATTGTTTTTCACCTTGCTGCACAACCGCTGGTACGTTTATCGTACGACATTCCGGCAGAAACTTTTGAAGTGAATGCTATCGGTACAGCCAACGTGCTTGATGGTGTGAGGTTGTTGAATAAGCCTTGCTATGTTGTATTGATCACTACCGATAAGGTTTATCATAACAACGAGTGGGTTTATCCTTACCGCGAGAACGACCGCTTAGGTGGTTATGACCCATACAGTGCAAGTAAAGCCTGTGCCGAACTGGTTATTGATTCGTACCGCAATTCGTTCTTTAATCTGGCTAAATATGATGAGCATCAAAAATCAATTGCTGTTGGCCGTGCAGGTAACGTTATAGGCGGCGGCGACTGGGCAAAAGATCGTTTGATTCCGGATATTGTAAGAGCCCTATCAAAAAACGAGAAGGTAGTTATCCGTAACCCATATTCAATTCGCCCTTGGCAGCACGTACTTGAGCCATTGTTTGGTTACCTGTTGTTGGGCAGCTACATCCTAAACGAACCCGTTAAATACGCTACGGCATATAACTTCGGTCCTGGTTTAAATGATGCCCTGCCTGTAAGCACAATGGTTGAACTGGCTATCAAATCATGGGGAAGCGGCGACTTTGAAGTGGTATCATCGGCTACACAACCGCATGAAGCCGGCCTGTTAAAACTGGATATCAGCAAGGCAATTACCGAACTGAAATGGACGCCTACTTATTCGGCCCAAATAGCCATCGAAAAATCAATTGCCTGGTACAAACACTATAACAGCAGCCCTGAAACCATCATCGAGTTTACCGAAAAACAGATCAGGGAATTTATAGGCGAATAACAATAATAACGACATTAATTTAATATAGAAAAAACAGAGGTTGCGGCCGAAATTAGTTAACAAAAACCAATAGAAAATATGCTTAAAAACATTGTCAATTCAGATCTGGAAACTTCTTTGAGGGAAATTGCCAGGATCAAAACAACACAGAACATTATCCCGGGTCAAAGCTATATACCTGTTACAGGTAAAGTGCTTGATGAAGATGACATACTTTTTGGTGTAGAAGCGGCGCTTGACGGATGGTTAACTGCCGGTCGTTTTGCAAACTCATTCGAATACGAATTTGCAAAATACTTTGGTGCACCTAAAGCATTACTTGTTAACTCAGGCTCATCTGCAAACCTTTGCGCTTTTTACGCCCTTACATCTCCTAAACTTGGCGACAGGCAAATTTTACCTGGCGACGAGGTGATCACCGTTGCTGCCGGTTTCCCAACCACAGTTAACCCTATTATCCAGTATGGTGCTATCCCGGTTTTTGTTGATGTTGATATTGCTACACACAACGTAAAATCTGAAGATATTGAGCAGGCTGTATCGCCTAAAACCAAAGCTATCATGATAGCCCACTCATTAGGTAACCCTTTTGACCTGGATGAGGTGATGCGTGTTGCAAAAAAATACAACCTGTGGGTTGTTGAAGACGATTGCGATTCGTTAGGTGCTACTTACCGCGGTAAAAAAACCGGTACTTATGGCGATATCTCAACTTTTTCATTTTACCCTGCTCACCACATTACCATGGGCGAAGGCGGTGCGGTATTGATTAACAACCCCGAGCTTGCCAAAGTTGCTGAAAGCTTCAGAGACTGGGGCCGCGATTGCTATTGCGAGCCAGGTAAAGATGATACCTGCGGTTGCCGCTTTACACAGCAATTAGGTTCGTTGCCATTTGGTTACGATCATAAATACACTTACTCGCACATTGGTTTTAACCTTAAGGTGAGTGATATGCAGGCAGCTTTCGGTGTATCGCAGCTTAAAAAAGTTGATCATTTTGTACAACGCCGTCGTGAAAACTTTGCTGCCCTGCGCGAAAGAATGCAACAGTTTGAAGAGGTGTTTATCCTTCCTGAAGCTACACCTAACAGTGACCCATCATGGTTTGGTTTCCTGATGACCCTGCGCGAAGGCGATGCTGCCGACAGGCACATGCTGGTTCAGCACCTTGAACAAAAGAAAATTGGTACAAGGCTTTTATTTGGCGGTAACATGTTACGTCAGCCTGCTTACCATGGTATTAAACACAGAACCATCGGTAACCTCGAAAATACAGATACCATCATGAACCAATCATTCTGGTTAGGTGTATGGCCTGGTTTGAACGAAAGCCACTACGATTACATGGCCGAGGTTATTGCCGATTATTTAGCATAAGCACAACAACACGGTTAAGTTTTAGCATAATTATATGAGTAATATTAAAACCATTTTAATTACCGGTATTAACGGGTATTTAGGCAGCCGGATGGCAAAAACCTTACTTGCCAATTATAAAGTTGTAGGGTTAGAATATTCACTTAATAATTTGTTCAGGCTTGAGGGGCTGGATATAAAAATGTATTCGGTAGAAAATGGTGTTCCTGATGAGTTATTTACTGATCAGAAAATAGATGCCATTATTCATGCCGCCACTTTTTACGGCAGGTTGAATGAGCAGATTGCAACTATGGCTAACGCCAACCTTTTTGTTCCGTTTGATTTGCTGGATAAGGCAATTAAAAACAATTGCAGCTTATTTATCAATACCGATACCGTGCTTGACCGTTTTGTTAGCACTTACGCTTTAACCAAAAGGCAATTTCAGGAGTGGTTATACATGCGCCGTTCGGAAATTAAAGTAATAAACATGCAGCTGGAGCACTTTTACGGGCCCGGCTGCAGTAATACCAACTTTATTACGGCCATGATTGAGCGGATGCGCAACAACGAACCCCAGATTGACCTTACCAAAGGCGAGCAGCTGCGCGATTTTGTGTACGTTGATGACGTGATGAGCGCTTACCTAACTGTGCTTGATAAATTAGATACCATTGAAGCCGCCTACTCGGGCTACCAGGTTGGCAGCGATAAATTACTGTATGTAAAAGATGTACTGCTTGCTATTAAAGAATATACGGGCAGTACATCATCGTTAAATTTTGGCGCTGTGCCTTACCGCGAAAACGAGCTGATGAAATCGGAAGTGGATAATTCGGGCCTTAAGGCTTTAGGATGGAAACCCGAACACTCGTTTGAGGAAGGCCTTGCCTTAACAGCCGACAGCAATTAAACAGCAATGCTGGTTTTGTTACCAGTACACATTTACCTATGGAAAAAATATTATTTTATCAGTTAGATAGTAAACTCGGACCTTATGAAAGCTGGAAAGCCGGGAAATATTTTGGGCATACGCTTTTTGGCGCAACCCATTTTCCTAACTACGGCATCGACGTTGAGTTTTCGACTGATAATTTTGTAGCTAAAGCAAAAAAGTTTAAAAAAAACTTCCGTCTCGATCTGAGATTTTGGTACCACCCGATAAAATTATTTTTTAACAGCCGCAAATATGATGCTATTTACGCACCATATCCACGCGGGTTGGAGTTGCTGATCCTGCTAAGAAGGCTACGCCTGTATCGTAAACCAATTATTGTATTTGTTGGTTACCGGGTGCTTAATGAGTCAGACAGCTGGCTTAAAAAGTTTTTGATAAGGCAATACTACGCCGGGATAGATAAGATCTTGTTTTTTACCCAGGCCGATTTTGACGAAGCTACCGATATCAAGCTTGCCAAACCTTCGGCAATGCATAAGGTAAACTGGGGGCCCGACCTTGATTTTTACGATAGAAAAATTAAGGAAGACGGTGCACCAGCCCAAAACTATTTTATCAGCGTTGGTAAAGCTAACCGCGACCACGTAACACTGGTAAAATCATTTGAAGGAGCTCAGCGCCCCTTGCATCTGTATTTAGATAACGAAGCCCAGGGAGCGCCTTTAGCCGGTATCCCAAGCAATACCGAAATTTGCTACATGAAGGTTTCGGAAAGTTCGCCGGGCCAGCTGGTAGAAAAATTGAACAAAGCTATCGGCGTTACCATCTGCCTTAAAAAAACCGAAGGACAGCAGGGCATTTCAAACCTTTACGAAGCCATGGCCATGAGTAAACCCGTTATCATGACCAAAAACAGGTTTATTGATGTAAAGGTTGAGCAGGAGGGAATAGGCATTGAAGTGGATGTGGATGACGTGGATGGCTGGAAAAATGCCGTAAAATACCTGAACGAAAACCCTGATAAAGCCATTGAAATGGGTAAAAAGGGCAGGGCCATTGCCGAAAAAGATTATAATCTGAACACATTTACAGCCGAAGTAGCTGAAATATTGAAATCATTAAAAAAATAAAGATGGTTGTTATTTTAGGTGGAGGAATTTCTGGTATATCTGCAGGTTATCATCTTAAGCAAAAAAATATCGACAGTGTTATTTATGAGAAAAATGCCACATGGGGCGGACTGATAGATAACTTTACGCTTGAAGGTGGTTTTCGCTTTGATCATTTTGTGCACCTGTCATTTACCGGTATCGAATATGTGAAGGAAATTTTTGCCAAAAGCAGCGAATATATAGCCCATCACCCCGAATCGACCAATTATTATAAAGGTTTTTGGCTTAAACATCCGGCTCAAAATAACCTGGCACCACTCAGTACCGATGAGAAGGTTGCCATTATAAAAGATTTTGTAAACAAACCGGTAATTGAACAGCCCGAAAATTATTACGAATGGCTGTTACTGCAATTCGGGCAGTATTTTACTGATAACTTTCCGGGTGTTTACACCGAAAAATACTGGACACTGAACGCCAAAGAGCTTACTACCGATTGGGCCGGCAAAAGGTTCAGCATCCCCCCGCTTGATAATTTGCTGAAAGGTGCTTTTGAAGAGCAATCGGCTAACTTTTACTACGCCAAAGAGATGCGTTACCCGGTAAAAGGCGGCTATAAATCATTTGCTAAATTAATGGCAGATGAGGTTAATATCGAAACAGGGAAAAAAGCCATTTTCATCGACCCAAAACAAAAGAAAGTTGATTTTGAAGATGGATCATCAGTTTTTTACGAACAGCTGGTATCATCATTACCGCTGCCCGAGCTGATCAAAATAATAAAAGATGTTCCTGAAAATGTAAAGGAAGCTGCTGAAGCACTGCTTGTAACTTCAGGCCAGTTGGTTTCGGTTGGGTTTAACAGGCCCGATATTCCTAAGCATTTGTGGTTTTATATTTATGATGAGGATATTTTACCTTCAAGGGGATATTCGCCATCTATCAAATCGGCCGATAATGTGCCGGAAGGCAAAAGCTCAATTCAGTTTGAAACCTATTTTTCAAAAAGGAAGGCCCCTAATTTAAGAGGTGGAAGCCTGATTGAACACGTGGTTAACAAGGGGGTTGACATGGGCCTTTTCACAAACGCGGATGTTGAAGTGACCGACTACCGCGAGGCCCCTTATGCCAACGTAATATTTGATCACGACAGGGAGAAAAATGTATCCATCGTTCACAGTTACCTTGATGGGTACGGAATAAAATATATAGGCCGGTTTGGCGAATGGGATTACCTGTGGAGCGACCAGAGCCTGATGAGTGGTAAAAAATGTGCTTCAAGCATCGATATTAAGTAATTACAAAACAATCATATTAATTACAGCTACCTAATGAAGATATTGTTTTACCAGTTGGATAGTAAATACGAAAGGCTTGAGGCCTGGAAGCAGGGTAAATATTTTGGTCACCCGCTTTTTGGCGCCACCCACTTTCCTAAGTATGGTATTGATGTGGTGATGTCGCGCAATCCGTACGATGGCTTTTACAAAAAACTAAAAAAGATCATCAAGCTTGATCTGAGGATGGTATGCCACTCGTTGGGCATGCTGTTTACAGCCCGCAAGTACGATGCCGTATATGGCCCATATCCTAAAGGCCTTGGCTTGCTGATGTTTTTCAGGAGCATTGGGCTTTTCAATAAACCTATTGTGATATTCTCGCACCAGGGTATTCCTAACCCAAAGGGAGGTTTAAAAAAGTTTTTGGTAAAGCAGGCTTACAAGGGTACTGATAAAGTACTTTTTTTTAGCCAGCTGCATTTTGACGAAGCCCGCCAAACAGGTATTTGCGCTCCGTCAAAACTGTTTAAAATTAACTGGGGCCCCGATCTGGAGTTTTACGATCGCTCGGTAGCTGCAATGCCTCCCGCCAAAACTGATTTCTTTATCAGCACAGGTAAAGCCAAAAGAGATTATGATACGCTGGTATCGGCATTTGCCAAAACCGATGTACCGTTGTTGCTGTATGTTGATACACATGAACTTGAAAGCACTTATGCCGGTAAAGCGCCAAATGTTAACGTAACCTATTTACCGGTTACGCCAACCTCGCCAAGTATCCTTATCAACAGCTTAAATGATGCTATTGCTTTATCTATATGTACCAAAAAAGCAAAAGGCCTTATCGGTATCACCAATATGTACGAGGCTATGGCCTTAAATAAGCCGGTTATCATCACCAAAAATCCGGCTATTGATATTGATGTTGATAAAGAAGGTATAGGCATTTCTATTGATCTGGATGATGTTGAAGGCTGGAAAAGGAGCATCGAATATTTATACAATAACCCCGAAATAGCAGCCGAAATGGGCCGCAAGGGTCGTGAGCTTTGCGAGAAAAAATTAAACCTTGATATTTTTTCGGGCGAAGTGGTTGAAATATTAAAAAAGTAAAAGCTTAGTTGTTTACGCAACTTTTAATTTCAGGTTTATGTCAAGCAAATTATTATCCATCTGTATACCTACCTATAACCGCAAAAAATTTCTGATCGAAAATCTGGAGATCATCATTTCGCAGCTTACGCCCGAATTGATTGAGCAGGTTGAGATTTGCGTGGTAGATAACGCTTCAACAGATGGTACCGATCAATACCTGGCCGGGGTGAAAGAAAAAAATCCGGGTATTGCATTCAGTTATAAAATAAACCCTAAAAACCTGGGCCCCGATCAAAACTTTAAACTGGCCATGAAAATGGGGCAGGGTAAGTTTGGCTGGCTGTTTGGCAGCGACGATGCCTTGGTTGAGGGCGCTTTGGTTGAGGTTATTAAACTGATTAAAGAAAACCCCGAGGCCGGGTTAATGACCTTTAACCGTATTGATTGTGATGTAAACCTGAAACGCATCAGGGAGCGCTATTGGTTAAACAAAACGATAGGCAAACAGGTGTTTGATTTTTCGGATAAATACCAGGAAGGATCATATTATGCCTTTGCTAATGATGTGGGTGCTGTGTTCAGCTTTATATCATCAACCATTTACCGTACCGATGCCGTAAGCTTGTTTGAGTACGATGAATCGTACGAGGGCACTTCTTATTCGTTTTTATATTACTTTATCAACTACCTTAAAACAGGTATTAAGGTGGTATATGAGCCGGCCCATTACGTTTTGTGCAGGTTGGGTAACAGCCACTTAAAAGGCATTAGCTGGCCAAAACGCCTGGCCATGGATTATGACCTTTTTATTAAAGTAAAAAACGAAACTTTTAAAGCCGACGACCAGAACGGCGTATTGTTTTTAAACCTGCTGAAAAAATCGCACCCGTATTATAGAGTACTTTCGCTTTACTGTGCCACCACAAACAGCGAGTGGGATAACAATTTTGTGCCAAAGCTGTTGCAATGCGGATGGAGTAAAGAAGAGTTGAACGGTATCAGGAGGATAGGTAACAGCCCTAACTTTTACCAGTCGCGTTTTAAACAGAAATTTAAAAACATCAGAAATTTATTCAGTTCACTAAAAAATGACCATTAAGCGGTTGTAATTATTCACCCCCTTATCACATCCGCGCCATTTTATGAAATCTGATAACTTATTTAAAAATATTGCCGTAAACTTTGCCTCGAGGATCTTTATCCAGGGGCTGGCCTTTTTTTCGTCAATCATCCTGGCGCGGATCAGCGGTGCAAGCGTATTGGGTAATATCAGCCTTGCTGTTGCTTTTCAAAACGTGTTTAATAACACCTTGTCGGCATCTATAGGTAACGCTCACCTTAAGCTTTATAACGAAAACCCTAAAATAGGCATCCGTACCTTTGCCTGGATAGCACTGGTATCGCGTACCTGTATTGCTATTTTTGTGGTACTGCTGGCTTTATTGCTGTTGTACACCAAATCAACCCTCTACTCAGAAATACAGCTGTACCTGATAATTTTGTTTGTAATACAAACGGTTATTGGTGCTGTGGCGCAAACTTCAAACTTTGTTTTCTCGGCAAAACTGAAAGCTTATAAAGCAAACATTGCCAATATCATCCAATCGGTTTTAATTTCGGCAGCAAGGGTAATTGCTATTTTGCTGGGCTTTAAAGAGTTTGGTATAGCCAACTTTTTAAACGTGGCAGCTGCACTCAGTATCATTTACCCTTTCCTGCAATTGCGGTCGGAAGACTGGGGAAATTTGGATATGAAACTGGCCAGGCGCTATGTAAGCATGTCGTTTAAAATGATTTCGGGAGCTTTGTGCTTTGCCTTGTTATTAAGTTTTGATAAGATGGCTCTGGGTGCAGTGGTAAAGGTAAATAATGCGGCAACGCTGGGTTACTATAGTGCCGGCTCAAGCTTAGGCTTAATGTTTTTAAGCCTTGGCACAAGTATGGGCGGGGTTTTCCTGGCGGTGTTTTCAAAAAACACGGGGCAAAACATTGCCAAAAACTTCAATATTTTGGGGTTATATGAGCGGGTATTGTCATTATTGGTTTTCCCGTTCTTCCTGCTCATCCTGGTATTCAGCGAAGAGGTTATTCGCATTGTTTTCGGTCATAAATACCTGGTGGGTAACCTGGTATTCATTTTTTCGTTATTGCATGCTTATATCAAAACGCAGAACATACCTTTAATTAACGTGTATTTCTCGTTAAACCTGTTTAAGCGGTATAATTTAAATAACCTTATTTACTCGGTAAGCATAATTATCATCATCCTTGCAATGGCTTACCTCGATCCTTTACATAGCGTAATCAGCTCGGTAGCTTTGGGTGTTTTATTAACTGCATTTGTTGAAAGGTTTATCTACATTTATAACTTAAGAAACAAGGAGCTTTCGGTAACTTATTTAAAACAGGTGCCGGTAACCTTGCTGTTTTTAGCATTATTTATAGGGTTGAAGTTTGTGGTAAACTACTTCAACATGCCCGAGTGGGAAAAAATTGTGATAACATTATTATCGTTTGGAGTTTTAATTACGATACTTGTTTTCACCGGCGTTTATAAAAAGGAAGATATTGATTTAGCCAGGAAGATTGTGGCGAAAAAGGCTAACTGATTGAAATGAAAAAATACAGGGCAATACTTATTTTTAGCTTAATTTTGATGCTAAAGTTCTTTAGCTTCAAGGCTTTAGATAATAGTATCTCCAACCCGTTGCAGCTTGTAGGTGCGTTGATATGTGTTTACTACGCATTTGTTAACCGCAACAAAAAACTGGCAAGGCAGGGCGACTTTTATAAGCCCATCATGATTTTTTTAACGGGTGTTTTTATCAGCGATATCACTTGTTTGCTATTTCATGACCAGGATATCTCCAACTCCCTTATCGGGCAAAGGGCGTTTTACTGTTATTTCATGTATTTTTTTCTGTATCACATTGATGCTGATGAAAAATTCATGCTATCAGTTTTTAAGTTCATGTTTATCTGCGTATTCCTCATCAATACGCTCGATATCATCATGATAGGTAACCCACCGTTTTCATGGCGGGTTGACGAGCGGCGCAGTTCGGTATCGATATTTTACTACGGCAGGGGCTTCCTTATTTTAGGTTCGTTTTATTACCTGCAGGAGTTTTTGAAAAAGAAAAACCTCATTTATTTTGCCATATACGGTATTTGTACGCTTTACAGCTTCCTTAACGTATCCCGGATGCTTACCATTGGCGTTACCCTGGGCAGCGCGCTTATCTTTTTAAGATACAGCCGTAAAGGGTTTGCCAACTTTTTTATCATCATTATCATTTTGGTGGGTGTGGCCATAGTACTTTCGGTATACGCAGATAAAATATTAGGAAGCTTGTTTGATTTAACGCAAAAGCAGCTCTCCAGTTCGGACAGCGACGTACGTACCGGTGCTTATAACTACTTTTTCACTTCGTTTCAGCCCAGTGTATGGACCCAGATTTTTGGTAACGGCGTACCCTATAACTCAGCTTATGAAGATCTGAACGATAAAATACGCGAAGTGGCCAAGGCCAGGGTGGGCGACGTAGGCCTGGTTGGTGTATGGGTTTATTTTGGCTTTTTAGCGGTTATTTCATGGCTGATGGTTTTTTACCGCACGCTCCTCAAAAAAATAAGCGACGACCAGCTCTTTATAAGGGCCTACATGATAGTGATTTTTGCCGAGGCTTTTACAGGTTTCGCTACCCACAACCCCGAGATTATGCCTACCACCATTTTTGCCCTTTACTGGTTTGAAAGGCTGGGCGTAAACAAGAAAATAAAGAAAGCATCAACACGCAGAACAATACCAAAGCATTTACTGAATGAACAAGCACTTTAAAAAAATTAAGGCCAAGTACGAAAAAGATGGCCTGGCACTCACCATAAAAAAGATCTATACCTTTTTAACGGCTTATACTGTAAGGTATTTAACCTATAACAGATCGAACCAAAAAAAATGGAAAGCTTTAAAGGATGCCTATAAAGGAAAACGCGTGTTTTTAATAGGCAACGGCCCCAGCCTTAACGAAACTCCGCTTTACATGCTCAAAAACGAGTATGCGATATGCTTTAACCGCGTAAACATATTATTTGAAAGGCTTGCCTGGCGCCCGGAGTTTTACGCCTGTGTTGATGGAACTGTTGTGCAGGATAATGCCGATGAGATAAACAAACTGATTTTGCCCGAGGTAAAGCACGCTTTTTTTACTGATTTTCACATGTTTCAGTTTGATAACATCAAAAAACAAATTGATAACCGCCCTAATGTGCAGTGGCTGTACTCGGGCGTAAGCAGCTTTTCGGTAGATATGCCTAAAATAGGGCCATGCCCAACCGTGGCATTGGCAGCTTTGCAAATTTTGCCTTATCTCGGTTTTTCTGAGATCTACATTTTGGGGATGGATATGAATTACAAGATCCACACCACAGTGAAAGAAATGGAGCATAACCAGATCCAATCTGAAGATGATGATGATCCGAACCATTTTGACCCTCGTTATTTTGGTAAAGGAAAAAAATATCACCAGCCAACAGCCTCGGTAATGGATAACACCTTTAAGGCTTTAGAAAATGCCCGCGAAAAATTAAAACAATTAACCACAACCAAAGTTTATAACGCTACTTACGGCGGAATTATGGAAGTGTTTGAGCGTGTTGGTTTCGATACATTATTCACCAGTTACACCGAGCAGGAAAAGTTTGATTTGTTTGCCGATTCGTTCAGGCCGATATTTCCGGTTAAAACTTTTGATGAGCTGAACGAAAAAGTGGAGACCCTGGTAGATGTTGAAGAAGACCAGCTTAAACAGCTTACGCATTTTATGCTGAACAAAGCCGAGTTTTTAAAAAAATCGGGAAAGCTTATATTTGACTATATTCCGTACGGACCATACCAGGATAAGTACCTTTTAATAAAAAGATAATACACCAATTACCTGATTTAATTGCTTAGTTAATAAAATAGTAACCATTAATTAAAAGTCAGGACAATTTTAATACTGAAATTCAACTCGATTTTTAAAATATCGCATTGAATTAAAGGTTTTTTTAAAATAAATAGTTAATTTGTTTATTTAAATTGATAAATTGCAAAAAAAACCGATTCGGTTTGCTTTGCCTGATACGTTTACCTAAGCTTTTAGCCTTAAATTAAATATATGAAAGTTTTAACCTCTCCATCTTCATTCGGACAAGTAGGAAACAAGCCTTTTTCTTTATTGGAAGAAAACGGGTATGAAGTAATCAATAACCCTTTTGGCCGTAAACTTACCGAAGATGAAGTAATTGACCTTGCTAAAGATTGCATAGGTATAGTTGCCGGTGTTGAACCGCTTACCGCAAGGGTTATGGATGCCCTGCCGCAGCTTAAGGTAATTAGCCGCGTAGGTATAGGTATGGATAGTGTTGACCTGGAGTATGCCGCTAAAAAAGGCATCATCGTAAAAAACACGCCCGATGGCCCGACCCGCGCGGTGGCCGAGTTAACCCTGGCCATGACTTTATCGCTGTTAAGGCGCATCCCACAGGCTGATGCTGCTTTAAAAAACAAGCAATGGGTAAAGCAAACAGGTAACCTGATACTCGATAAAAAAATAGGCGTTGTTGGTTTAGGTCGTATCGGCCGTTTGGTTTCGCAACTGTTTAGGGGCATAGGTAACCCGGTTATAGGTTTTGACCCGTATGCTGATGCCGCATGGGCTGAAGCCAATGGCGTTGAACTGGCCGATTTTGAAACAGTGCTAAAAACTGCTGATATTGTTACCCTGCACGTACCTGGCAATGCTGATAAAAGCCCGGTAATTGGTGCCAAAGAGCTTGAACTGATTAAAAAAACAGCCCTGCTCATTAATATCTCGCGCGGTGGAATTGTGGATGAAGAAGCGCTTTTCACTGCCTTATCAACCGGTAAGCTTTCGGCTGCAGCTATTGATGTGTTTGTTGATGAACCATATTCAGGCCCGTTAACAACGCTTGATAACGTAGTGCTTACACCGCACATTGGCTCGTATGCCGAAGAAGGAAAACTATTAATGGAAATTGATGCGGTAAACAACCTGATCAGTTCATTAGCATAAAACAATGAAGTTAAGCGAAAAGCTAAAAGCAGATATTAAGCACTTAACTACGTCATCGGTAGGTGGTAAACCTAAACCGGCGTTTATCCTTTTTTTTATAAAAAAAGCTGTTCGTATTGTAGTGATCTACAGGGTGCTTAATCACTTTTATTTAAATCGTAACAAAGTTGCTTTACTGCTTCTGTCGCCGTTAAAATTGTATTTCAGGTTGATGACCAGCAGGTATTGTACCGATATATCCTATAAAACCAAAATAGGACCGGGTTTTAAATTAAACCACTCTTACGGTATTATAGTTAACATCCGCTCAACAATTGGCGAAAATGTTTACTTAGGGCACAATGTTACTGTTGGTTCCAACTCGCCTTCAAAGTTCCCTAAAATAGGTAACAACGTTACCATTTTTCCGGGCAGCATTATTATAGGCGATGTAACCATTGGCGATAATGTAACCATAGGGGCTGGCAGCCTGGTTGTAAAAGATGTACCGGCAAACACCGTGGTTGGCGGACACCCGAGCAAAATTTTAAGAACATTAAGTAATATAGATATTTAACAAATAAGCATTAAAATCCCCCTTTAAAAGCACAAATCCTATGAGTCATAAAATTGGTATAATCGGGTATGGTGTAATGGGTAAAACCCGCCGTACTGCTATACAAGAGTTAAAAAAAGGAGAAGTTGTAGCCATATCTGAGCCTAATGTTGGTGCTGAGGTAGATGGCATACCAAACGTTAGCCATGACGATATCATCAATAACCCGGAGATTGATGTACTTATCGTTTGTACCCCCAACTTTTTAAACAAAGAACTTACCATTCGTGGTTTAAATGCCGGTAAACACGTTTTTTGCGAAAAGCCACCTGCATTTACAGCTGCCGATATTATCGAAATAAAAGAAGCCGAAGCAAAAAGCGGCAAAACATTGATGTACGGTTTTAACCACCGCCACCACGATAGCGTTTTACACATGAAAAGGCTTATTGACAGCGGCGAGTATGGTAAAGTACTTTGGCTGCGCGGCCGTTACGGTAAAAGCGTTACCAAAGATTATTTTAACCAATGGCGTGCAAAAAAAGAACTTGCAGGCGGTGGCATCCTGATGGACCAGGGCATTCACATGCTTGATTTATTCCTGTTCCTTTCGGGCGATTTTGATGTGGTAAAAGCCGAGGTTTCAAACCTGTACTGGCACATGGATGTGGAAGATAACGCCTTTGTTATTCTTAAAGAATCGGCAACCGGCAAAGTAGCTTCCCTGCACTCAACCATGTCGCAATGGCGCCACCTGTTCTCGTTAGAGATCTTCCTTGAAAAAGGCTATATGGTACTGAATGGCCTGATCACTTCTACCATGTCATACGGCGAAGAAACGCTTTCTATAGCTAAAAACAGGTCGACCGCTCCGGCTGCAACCTGGCAGGATGAGGTTATTACCAAATATATGAACAACAATAGCTGGCGTTACGAAGTTGACCATTTCTTTAAATGCGTTGACGAAAAATGCCCGGTTGTTTACGGTAGTTCAGACGATGCCTTTAAACTGATGACTATCATTGACAAGGTTTACGAGCAAAAAGAATTTTAATCAAAATATTAATTAATCACCCCAAAACACTACTTCTAATGGAAAGAACTGAGTTAGCCAAAAATTATTTACAAGACTATGTCGGTCGTTTAACCGATATATTAAACAAAATTGATCCTGAAAAATTAGGCCAGGTTATAACCACCTTTATCGAAGCTTTTAAAAGCGGCAACACCATTTACGTGGTAGGTAACGGTGGCAGCGCAGCAACTGCGTCACACATGCAGGCTGATTTCAGGTTTTTTGTGCGTTATTTTTCAAAGTTCCGCCCAAAAATAATTGCGCTTACCGATAACGTGCCTATGATTACAGCAATTGGCAACGACAATAATTTTGACGATGTATTTGTTGAGCAAATGCGCGGCCAGTTTGTAGCGGGCGACGTTTTAATCGCTATCTCAGCAAGCGGTAACTCGCCAAACCTGGTTAAAGCTGCAGAGTTTGCTAACGAGCTTGGTGGTAAAACCATTGCTTTTGTTGGTTTCCTTGGTGGTAAATTAAACGAGATTTCAACAGTACCTCTTTACACGCCAAACCCTAAAGGCGATTACGGGCCGATTGAAGACGTGCACATGATATTAAACCATATCATTGTTAACTACCTTGCAACCGACGAGGAGTTCCTTGCTTTAACATAGTATTTTTTATCTGCCCGGCCTCGGTACAATGTACTACAGGTGGCCGGGCAGATCTGTTTTAAATTTTACATCGGCGTAATAAAAGATATGCAAAACCGTAAAGAAATATATCTGTTTTCATTAACTGAATAAAAATGCCATTATGAAAAATTTAAAATTCTTTTTGATTATAGCGGGTGTTGTTGTTACAGCGCTTGCATCGTGGTTGGTTTTAAAAAGCAAGCCCGAAAAAGATGTTTTTGTTGATACCCGCGATTTGCCGGCCCGGGCAAATGCAGATAGCGATACCAGCCCGCAGGCTAAAGCGCAGGTTAATGACGAGAGTTTGCCTGTAAAACCTGCTTCCTATCGTTTTAAACAACCGAAGGCCATATCACCCAAACAGGCCGACACCGATCAAAACACGCTGGTTACAGATAATGATATCCGTTTTTTAAAAAGTACCCTGCTTAAAAAAGGGATTTATTTTGGCACAGCCATAAGCCCGGCTGATATCCAGCTGCGCCCGCCAAGACCGAAAAATTTTCTGAGCGTTATATCAAAATATTTTAACTTTTATACTATTTCGGTTTCGTACCGTACTACCGAGGTTAAACAGGGTGTGTTTAACTTTGATGCCTCGGATAAATCTGTTGAGTTTGCCATGGCAGATGGTGCAAAAGTAAAAGGGCACGCGCTTGTAATGGGCGATCCGCTACCCGATTGGCTTGTAAAAGGAAATTTTACACCCGATCAGTTAAAAGATATTCTTAAAAACCATATTCAAACTATTGTAAAGCACTTCAGAGATAAATACCCGGGCAGGGTTACCATCTGGAATGTTGTTAATGAGCCAACCTGTAATGGCGGCCTCAGAACTGATCCTAATATATGCCTGGATCATGGAGTTGAAAAAAATATCTGGACATCAATCCACAAACCTGGCTCTGATGATCCTACCGATTATATCCAACTGGCCTTTCAATGGGCGCACGAGGCCGATCCTTCGGCTAAATTGTACCTGAATGAAGCCGGTATTGAAATGACCTCGCACCCAAAATCTGAGCGGGCTTTTCAGTTGGTTAAATACCTTAAGCAAAAAGGTACACCTATTGACGGTGTCGGCATGCAGGCCCACGTACGCTTGTATGATAAGGATAAATATACCACCTCATCGCTGATAGGGATCATGAACCGTATTGCCGATTTGGGCATGGAAACCCAGATAACCGAGTTTGATGTAATTATGGCTAAAGGCGCTCAGCGCGTAAACAATTTTACCCCCGCAACGCAGCTGGCCATAGCATCGCCGCAAAAAGCCGATTTTATGCAACAGGCAGAAGTTTACCATACTTTTTTATATGCCGCGCTGCATGCCAGAAACTGTACCGGTTTTACAACCTGGGGTGCCTGGGATGCCAGCTCGTGGACGGCCGGCCACTGGAAGGAACCGTTTTACCCCCACATACTTGATGATAACATGAAGCCTAAGCTATCCTTAAAAGCCATGGTTGACGAATGCAGGGAATATAGCGCGGGTAACTAACTTTTTAATGTTGAATAGTAATTAAAATACACTTAAACTGAATTTATATCGAACCTACTTTTAGATATCACTATTAAATAAATGGATCAACCACTTACTTTACAAACCGGAACAGGGGCGAATGCAACCGCCGGCGTTCTGAAGGGAAAAAAAGACCGCGAGGTATGGATTGATTACGCCAAATCAATTGGCATTGTATCAGTAATAGTGGCGCACATGGCGTTGGCAAACGCATTGGCGCTTAACTTTATTTATACTTTTATCATGCCTTTGTTTTTCCTGATATCCGGGTACTTGTATAAACGTAAGGATACCTTTGGGTTGGCTGTAGGCAAGGATGTTAAAAGGTTGCTTTTGCCTTATGTATACTTTTATATCATCAGCTACGCGTACTGGTTTGTAGTTATTTACTCAAAACATAAAAATCAGTTTCCGGGCTCGTTTGCGCAGGCCGGCGTTATTAAACCTATGCTGGGTATGTTAATAGGGGTAGGTTACGAAACCGATTTTTCCATCAGTATCAATCACCCCCTGTGGTTTTTGATGGCTTTGTTTTTTGTGAAAGTGATTTATTCTGCTTTAGAGGGTATCGCAAAAGATAATAAAGTAACCATTGGTGTTGGCGTGCTGGTGCTCTTTGTACTTGTATGGTTGCTGAGAACCAATGGTTATCACATCTGGTTTTCGATAGATAGCGCGTTGGTGGCTTTGCCTTTCTTTTACCTGGGTGTAGTTATTAAATCGGCCGGTATTATTAAAACATGGTTTAAAAACAATGTGCTTAACCTGGCATGTTTTATTGTGCTAACTGCTGCTACCATACTGGTAGGTAAATACAACGGCAGTCCCGATGTAAACACGGCTACCTGGGGCAATAATGTGTTTTTATATTTTGCCGGGGGGCTTGTCGGCACCTTTATGATTTTTACGCTTTGCTTTTTATTTGAAAAATGGCCTAACAGGCTTATCCTGTTTATATCGGCCAATACACTTGTTTTAATGTGTATTCAAAGTATACTTAAAAGTATTTCGATAGCAATTTTAAAGGCGGGCCATTTTGCATTACCTGCAAAGCTTAATTTTATGCAGGCGGCGGTACTCACTACCTTAATTGTTGTTTTATCGTTACCGGTAATGTACCTGATTGATAAATACCTGCCTTTTTTAGCCGGGGCAAGTAAAGCAAAAACTAAAGCTGAACCAGTTTCAGTTTCAAAATAATTATTATAAATGGATACTTTAAACTTAGCCGGCCAGCTTGAGCTTGCCGTTTACGCAGCAAAAGAAGCCGGTAAAATGCTTTTAAAAACCGATGATGCTGAAGTAAAGATAAACAGCAGCATTGATAAGGATATCAAACTTGAAGCCGATGTTGAATCGGAAAAACTGATTGTGAGGATTTTGAGCGAAGGCTCGCCTTTTAATATCCTGAGCGAAGAATCGGGCCTTGTTAAGAATGACAACGCCGATGGCTACCGCTGGATTGTTGACCCCCTGGATGGCAGTTTAAACTACTCGCGCGATATTGATATTTACGCAGTATCTATCGGTTTATGGAAAGATAATGAGCCGGTATTGGGCGTGGTTTATGATTTTTTACATGAGCGCTTGTATACCGGTTTAGTTGGCGACGGCGCATACCTTAACGGTAAAAAAATAAGTGTAAGCAATATCGATAATAAAAAGAACAGTATTTTATCAACCGGTTTCCCGGTTTACTCCAGTTTTGATCAAAGCAATATCAACACCTTTGTAAGCAACGTGCAGGAGTACAAAAAGGTAAGGTTATTTGGTTCGGCAGCTATGTCATTAATTCACGTAGCTAAAGGAAGCATTGAGGCTTATACCGAAAATAATATTGCTGTTTGGGATGTGGCCGCAGGTTTGGCTATTTTAGTGGCTGCCGGTGGTACATTCACAGCACCCGAAGGCAAAGGACCGCTGTATTTAAATGTATTTGCATCAAACGGAAAAATCTAAATTAAACAAGAGATATGATCATCGACTCACTTACCAATATTGAGTTTTACGAAGCTATAAACCCGGATATTTATGCCGGCCTGGTATTTATAAAAAATGCCGACCCTGAAATTGCATTGGGCGAGTACCCGCTTACCGAAAAGGCAAAGGCTGTAGTTATGGAATATGAAACCCAGATAAAAAATGATTTTGGTTACGAAGCACACCGCCATGTTATTGATGTGCAATACTGCATCAAAAACCAGGAGCGCATTCCGTGGTCAAACCTTAAAAGGCTTACACCGCATACCGAATATAATGAACAAAAAGACGCCACTTTTTACAGCATGATTGAGCCCCAGGGCGAAGTGGTGATAGGCAATGATATTTTCGCCGTTTTTTTTCCTGAAGATGCTCATGCACCCGTTTATTGTGCTAAAGAACCGGGCTACATCAAAAAAATTGTAATAAAAGTAAAAGTATAATATATGAGCATTCCTGGCATTAAAGCGTTAGTACCGATGAAGGGCCACTCTGAGCGTGTGCCCCACAAAAACATCCGGCCATTGGTTGGTAAACCTTGTTTCCATTGGGTAATGGAAGCGTTGAGCAACAGTAAATACATTACCGATATTATTGTTAATACCGATGATGATGAGATTGCCGAAAGCGCTTCATCAAACTTTGATAAAATCAGGCTGCTGCAACGCCCCGACTTTTTGCTTGGCGATATGGTAACCATCCAGCCGCTCATCGCTTACGATCTTTCGCAAACCGAAGGCGATTGGTTTTTGCAAACACACAGCACCAACCCGCTGCTTACCACCGAAACGATTGATGCCGCTATCGAAACTTTTTTTGCTCAAAAAGAACATGATGCATTGTTTTCGGTAACCGAAACCAAACAACGTTTTTACTGGGCTGATGGTACTGGCGTAAACCATGATCCTGCGGTATTAACCCGTACACAGGATTTGCCGCCGATATTTTTGGAAAACTCATGCTTCTACATCTTCTCGCGCGAAACTAACGAGCGTACGCAAACCCGCCTGGGCTCTAACGCGTTGATGTACCCTATCGACAGGCTTGAAGCTGCCGATATTGATGATATGGAAGATTTTTACTGGGCCGAATTCCTGCTTCAAAGAAAACTAAAGAATGCGCAATAACATCAACTTATCACACCTCATCTCGCAATCAACGCCGGCATATGGCAACCGCGACAGGATTTTTATCCGCGATAATTCGTCGATATTAAAAGGAGAAACAGCCAATTCATCATGCTGGATTTTTTCTAATAACCACATCGGCACACATATCGATTCGCCGCGGCATTTTTCGGCAACCGGCAAAAAAACGCACGAGTTTCCGGTTAATGATTTTTTTTACGATAAGGTAAAACTGGTTGATATTACCTGTACCAGCGGCATTTTAATTTCGATAGACGATTTTAAAAAGGTTGAAGCGCAGGTGCCTCACGATGTTGAACTGTTGTTTATCCGCACCGGTTACGAAGGATACAGGGCAATTGATAAATACTGGAACGACAGTCCCGGCCTTGCTGCAGAGCTGGCCGATTACTTCAGGAGCCATTTCCCTTACCTGCGTTGCGTGGGGTTTGATTTTATATCGTTAACTTCATGGAATTTCCGTCCGGAAGGCCGCATTAGCCACAGGGCATTTCTTTGCCCGGATGAGCCTAAGCAGCCAATACTGGTTATTGAGGATATGGCACTTGCTGCGGTAAACTCGGCTATCAAATCGGTTGTGGTTGCACCTATGTTTGTTGAAGACGGAAACGGCGGAGCGGTAACCGTATTTGCCGATGTTGAATAATTTTACTTAAACTATGCAAAACACAACACTAAAGCAAAAGCTTAAAAATAAAGAAAACACCGTTGGCTCATGGATCACCATCCCCAACCAGGCTGTTATTGATACCCTGGCCGAGGCTGGTTTTGATTGGCTATGTATCGACCTTGAGCATACTGTGATCGATTTAAACGAAGCACAGGTGCTTATCGGCTTCATCCAGGCCCGCGGTATGGCTGCCCTGGTAAGGGTATCAAAAAACGAGGAAGTAGTAATTAAACGGGTTCTGGATGCCGGTGCCGATGGTATCATAGTACCCATGACCTGTACAGCCGAAGAAGCTGCCCAGGCCGTTAATTATTGCAAATACCCGCCGGTTGGTAAACGGGGTGTAGGCCTTAACCGTGCACAGCGCTATGGCTTTGGTTTTGAAGAGTACAAAAAATGGGTTAACGATTACCAGGTGGTAATTGCCCAGATCGAGCATATCGACGGTGTAAACAACCTCGAAGCCATTATTGATACGCCGGGTATTGATGGCACCTTTATTGGTCCGTATGATCTTTCAGGATCATTAGGTATCCCCGGTCAGTACAATGAACCCGTGGTGATCGAAGCCCTGAAAAAAGTTGAAGAGATTTGCGAACGCAAAAATGCTTCGATGGGCTACCACGTTATCGAGCCTGATTTTGAGTTGGTAAAAGCAAAACAGGATGCCGGTTACAACTTTATAGCTTTCAGCACCGATTATTTGTTTATGGGCCGAACGGCACATGCGCAAATGCAAAAATTAAACAGTAAATAATATGAGTAGATTAAAGTATCTTAAAGATATGTCGCTTAAGGAACTTTCGTTCGAAAGGATCAGTAATGCGATAAAAGTGCGGTTAAAAGATATTCCTCATTTTATAGCCTGGCATACCAACTCGTCGTTCGCGAAGCAAAACAAAACCATGCTGGCTAAGTTCCACAATATCCATAAAGGGGAACGTTGTTTTATTGTTGCCAACGGGCCAAGTTTGAAGCAAACCGATTTGTCCAAGCTAAAGGACGAAAAAACTATCGCCATGAACCGCATGTACTTAAATGCCGGCGATATGGGTTTTATGCCAACGTATATTGTTGTGCAGGACATTGCTATCCAGCTTAAACAGTTTCGCGATGACCTGGATGCACTGGAGCATCTGCCCAAGTTTTTTAACTGGAATGCCCGCAGCCTGTTCACAAAAAAAGATAACCTGGCCTTTATCCGCAGCGATTATAAGCCACAGTTTTCTACCGATGTAACCAAAACCACCTGGGGAGGCCATAGTGTAACTGCCGTTTGCATGCAGCTTGCGTTTTACATGGGTTTTGACGAGGTTTACCTGGTAGGTAAAGATCATAACTACGAGCAAAAAGGTACGCCGGGCGCACTGGTATACTCAACAGGCGACGAGAAGAATCACTTTGTGCAGGGCTACTACAAAAAAGGCATGGCCTGGCGTATTCCTGATTACAAAGGCGAAGAACTGGCTTACCGCATGGCCAGGGAAACTTTTGAAAAGCACGGCCGGGTTATAAAAGATGCCACCATAGGCGGAAAACTGGAAGTGTTTGAAAAAGTTGATTATAATTCATTATTTAAAAAATAGGTTGGTACGATGAAGTCATTGATATCCAAAGGCATAAGCACTATACAAAATGATGGCCTCAAGGTATTTGCTATAAGGATATGGAATTATAACCTTGTAAAAATTAAGCGCACTTTACGGGGTAAAAACGTAAAAAACATTGAAAAATGGCAAACGCTTAAAGATAAATATAAAGGTAAAAGGGTATTTATAATTGGTAACGGCCCAAGCCTAAACCAAATGCCATTGTATTTGCTTGAAGGCGAATACACCATGGCCTTTAACCGATTTAACCTGATGTTTGAACGCCTTAACTGGCTGCCACAGTTTTACATGGTTACTGATGATTTGGTGGTAAAGGATATGCACGAGCAAATTAACAAGGATATTTTGCCTTTGGTTGATTATGCTTTTTTTCCCGATATCCACCCTTCAAATGTTGAGTTTGATAAGTATATCGATCATAAAGAAAACGTTTACTGGTTAAATACCGACAGGCCCGAGTTCAGGGCCGATTTACCTAATTGCGGTATCAATAAAACCGTAGTGAACGGTGCTATACAGGTTGCAGCGTTTTTAGGTTTTACCGACATCTATCTGATTGGTGTTGATATGACCTTTGCCGATCAGAAAGTGAAAAAGATCAACTCGCGCAACTGGGAGGCTGATGAGCACGATCCTAACCACTTTGATCCGCGTTATTTTGGCAAGGGTTTGAAATATCACAACCCCACAGTTCACGAAATGCTGGAGAAGTTTGACCAGGGCCGCGAATTTTTTGAAAGCCGCAATGTGCATATTTACAATGCAGGCCACGGCGGTAAACTGGAAGCATTCCCCCGCAAAAATTTTGAATCATTGTTCGATTTAACCGACGAACAAAAAGAAGCGTTGCTAAATTCAAGCAAAGTGCTGAAGGAGCATGGTCTTACTTTTGAGCAAATGCTTAATGCGCCGCTGGTTGCGCAGGTATCTGATAGTTACCCCGCCTACTTCAAAACATCGCAGGATCTGGGCGTAACTCTTATCCCTAAAATAATATTGGAGTTTCTACCTGTAGGGCCTTATAAAAATCAGTATTTTTTTGTGAAGCGATAAGTTATAATTAAGCGTAATATTTTATCTTATCCCGGATGGGGGGTTAATTTTAGCTTAAAACAGGGTAATAACTGAACATAATTGGATACAACAACACAGGCATGATTAAATATCATTGCCTGTGTTGTTTTTTTATGAGGTTTGTAAACGTACTATTATTAAAATATCAGCGCCGGCTCAACGGTTATTGTTTATATAGTTTGCGGGTATTTATTTAAAAATGGATACTTTTAAGTCAGGAAGCCGATATTATTAAATTAAATTTTTTAAAGTGATCGGTTTAATGAAATTTGCAATGTTTATAAGGCGTACAGGCCTATAGGCCGTTAAAACGTTGGATACAATTGCATTTAATGTAAATGCCAAAAGATATTTATAATATGAGTAAAAAAATCGCCTTAATTACAGGTATAACCGGCCAGGATGGTGCCTATCTTACCGAACTATTGCTCTCAAAAAATTACGAGGTACACGGTATCAAACGCCGCAGCTCGTTATTTAATACCGATAGGATAGACCACCTGTACCAGGATCCGCACGATACCAACAAAAACCTGATACTGCACTACGGCGATTTAAGTGATAGCACCAATTTGATCCGTATTATTCAGCAGGTACAGCCCGATGAAATTTATAACCTCGGCGCAATGTCGCACGTAAAGGTGAGTTTTGATACACCCGAATATACCGCCAATGCCGATGGTATCGGTACATTGAGGTTGCTTGAGGCTATCCGTATCCTCGGCCTCGAGAAGAAAACAAAAATTTACCAGGCTTCCACTTCCGAGCTTTATGGTTTGGTGCAGGCTGTGCCGCAATCAGAAACCACGCCGTTTTATCCGCGTTCACCTTATGCAGTTGCCAAGTTGTATGCTTATTGGATTACCGTAAACTATCGCGAGGCTTATGGCATATATGCCTGCAATGGCATCCTGTTTAACCACGAAAGCCCGCTGCGTGGTGAAACGTTTGTTACACGTAAAATTACCCGCGCTACGGCCAAAATAGCTATGGGGCTGCAGGATAAGTTGTATCTTGGTAACCTGGATGCGCAGCGCGATTGGGGCCACGCCAAAGATTATGTGGAAGCCATGTACCTGATACTGCAACAGGAAGTAGCCGAAGATTATGTAATAGCCACCGGCGTTACCACCCGCGTACGCGAGTTTGTACGTCTTGCGTTTGGAGAAGTAGGTATTGAAATTGAATTTAACGGCGAAGGTGTTAATGAAAAGGGATATGTAGTTAGCTGCAGTAACCCGGATTTTCAACTACCTGCCGGTAAAGAGGTTGTAGCAGTAGATGAAAAATATTTCAGGCCTACCGAAGTTGATCTGCTCATCGGCGATCCAACCAAATCAAAAACAAAACTGGGTTGGGAGCCTAAGTATGATTTACAGGGCCTGGTGAAAGAAATGGTTGCCGCCGATGTTGATTTGTTCAGGAGAGAGAAATTGCTCGAAGAATCAGGCTATGCCATCAAAAAACAGTTTGAATAATAGCTAATGGAAAAAAACGCGAAAATATATATTGCCGGTCACCACGGCATGGTGGGCTCGGCAATCTTGCGTAAATTAAAAAAAGAAGGTTTTACAAATTTTGTAAGCCGCACCTCCACCGAGCTTGATTTGCGTAACCAACAGGCCGTGGCCGATTTTTTTGCGGCAGAAAAACCCGATTATGTTTTTTTAGCCGCCGCCAAAGTAGGGGGGATAGTTGCCAACAACACCTATCGTGCCGAGTTTTTATATGATAACCTGCAAATCCAGAATAACATTATCCACAACGCCTATTTAAGCGGTGTTAAGAAACTGATGTTTTTGGGTTCGAGCTGTATCTATCCTAAAATGGCGCCACAGCCTTTAAAGGAAGATTACCTGCTTACCGGTCCGCTGGAGGAAACCAACGAGCCTTACGCCGTAGCTAAAATTGCAGGTATAAAAATGTGCGATGCCTATCGCTCGCAATATGGCTGCAACTACATATCGGTTATGCCTACCAATTTGTATGGGTATAATGATAATTATCACCCGCAGAATTCGCACGTGTTACCTGCATTAATCCGCCGTTTTCATGAAGCAAAGGAGCAGGGAGCCGAAGCTGTAACCATATGGGGTACAGGATCGCCCAAACGCGAGTTTTTGTTTGCCGATGATTTGGCCGAAGCCTGTTACTACCTGATGCAGAATTATAATGAGCCGGGCCTGGTTAACGTAGGCACCGGCGAAGATATTTCGATAAAAGATCTGGCGCTGCTGGTAAAAAAAATAACAGGTTTTGAAGGCGAAATCAATTTTGATACCTCGAAACCCGATGGCACACCGCGTAAGTTAATGGATGTTACCAAGTTAACGGAAGCAGGCTGGCGTTTCCATACTACACTCGAGGAGGGTATTACTTTAGCTTACCAGGATTTTTTAAGTAAAGGTGTGTTGGTGGCCGAGCGATAAGCACTCACCTGCGAAGTATTTATTTGAATACCCTTATCGGTTCCGAAACATATTTTGCCTTATCTTCGTTAATGAAAAACCGGCGCGCAATCCGGTTTTAAAACTTATCCGATAATATAAATGACCATAATACCAACCCCACTGGCAGGATGCCTGGTTATACAACCACGCGTTTTTAATGATGGCCGAGGCTACTTTTTCGAATCGTTTAACCGCAAACGCTTTGCCGAACTGACAGGCTTTGATATTGATTTTGTACAGGATAATCAGTCATATTCAACAAAAGGCGTTCTGCGTGGCCTGCACCTGCAAAAAGGCGAATTTTCGCAGGCTAAACTGGTTAGGGTAACCAAAGGCGAGGTATTGGATGTGGCTGTCGATTTACGTAGCGGCTCGCCTACCTACGGTCAATACCACAGCGTGCTTTTAACCGAAGAGAATAACCAGCAGTTTTTTATTCCGCGGGGTTTTGGGCATGGTTTTATAGTTTTGAGCGATGAAGCGGTTTTTCAATACAAATGCGATAATTATTATAACAAAGAAGCCGAAAGCGGTGTTCACTACGCCGATCCTGATCTGAATATCAACTGGCAGGCAGATATTACCGAGGTACTGGTATCTGATAAAGATCTGGAACTTCCGTTTTTAAAAAATGCCCCCGATTTCGGATTTTAATTTCTCTTTTTAATAAAACACCAGTTCAAAATGCAAACTATTATTGTATTCGGAGCATCGGGGCAATTAGGTTCATGTTTAAAACATGTAGCAAACGATAGGGCGCTTGATAATATCCATTTTCTCAGTTCGGCCGAAGGAAATATACTTGATGAAGTCGCGCTGGATATTGTATTCGAAAAATATAAGCCCGCCTTTGCCATTAATTGCGCCGCTTACACAGCAGTTGATAAGGCCGAAGATGAAATAGAACAAGCCCGTGCCATTAACAAAACAGGTGCCGCCAATCTTGCCAGGCAATGCAAAAAGCATAGCGCTGTTTTAGTCCAAACTTCAACAGATTTTGTCTTTAAAGGAGATGTCGCTTCACCCCGCACAGAAGATGACGAAACCGATCCGATAGGAGTGTACGGCCTCACCAAACTGGAAGGTGAACAGGCCATAGCCGAAATATTTGATGAGTACTACACCATCCGTACCAGCTGGCTGTACTCAGAATATGGCAATAACTTTATGAAAACCATGATCAAACTCGGCGCCGAGCGCGATCTGCTAAAAATTATTGCCGATCAGGTTGGTACGCCAACCTATGCTATCGATCTGGCGGGAGCTATTTTTGATATCATCGCATCAGATAAAAAAGCCTACGGTATTTATCATTACAGCAACGAAGGCGTAACCTCGTGGTATGATTTTGCCAAAGCTATTTTTGATATCGCGAAAATTGATGTGAAGGTGCTGCCTATCCGCACTTCAGAATATCCAACCAAAGCTAAACGACCGGCATTTTCGGTAATGGATAAGGCAAAAATTAAAAATACGTTCGGTATAGAGATCCCGTATTGGAGGGATAGCCTGAAAAAAGCATCCCCCCCCGCCCTCTGAAGGGGGTGCCTATATACATGTGGATTTTATGCCAAACAAAAAAGCAGTGCCAAAGGCGCTGCTTTTTTGTTTGTGGGGCAAGATGAAACTTGCCAATCAAAGGCACCCCCTTCAGGGGGCGGGGGGGGCTGCGAATGTGCCTGCGGCCACCGTTTCGTTGGTCGATTCATCAACCAATATCAGTGAGCCTGTGATGCGATTTTTACTGTATTCATCAAAAACTACAGGCTGTGTTGTCCTTAGGCGGATCTTCACCATCTCGTTCATTTTGATATCGGTGTTTTCCTCATTTTTTTCGAGGGTATTGATATCAAGTTTATAATAGACTTCTTTAATGATAGCCATTACCTCGCGGGTAGTGGTTTTAAGATAGTATTTTGCTCCGGGGCGTGGTGCGCGGGTGGCCATCCAGCAAATCATTGCATCCAGGTCCTGGCTTACTTCCGGTTCGCTTTCATTTTTTACAATCATATCGCCGCGACTTACGTCAATATCATCCTCGAGTGTAATAGAAACCGACATAGGGGCAAAAGCTTCCTCCACCGGCCCCGAATAGGTATCGATGGATTTAATAGCCGAGGTTAAACCCGATGGCAATACGGTAATTTTATCGCCCGGCCTGAAGATCCCACCTGCAATACGACCGGCATAACCGCGGTAATCATGATATTCATCAGCATGCGGGCGGATCACGGTTTGTACCGGGAAACGGGCATCCGCGTGGTTCTCATCGCTGGCGATGTGGATGGTTTCGAGGGTATGCAAAAGGCTTGTACCGGTATACCAGGGCATATATTCCGATTCGTTTACCACGTTATCACCCGCAAGCGCGCTGATAGGTATAAAGCGGATATCTTTAACATCAAGCTTGCTGGCAAAATCGGTGTATTGTTCAACTACTTTGTTAAAGGCTTCTTCGCTGTAATCAACCAGGTCCATTTTATTTACGCAAACCACAATGTGCGGTATGCGCAGCAATGATGCTATGAACGAGTGGCGGCAGGTTTGTTCAACCACGCCTTTGCGGGCATCAATCAATACCAAAGCAACATTGGCAGTTGATGCGCCGGTAACCATGTTGCGGGTGTATTGAATATGGCCCGGGGTATCGGCAATAATAAATTTGCGTTTCGGGGTGGCAAAGTAGCGGTAGGCCACATCGATGGTGATGCCCTGCTCGCGCTCTGAACGCAGGCCGTCGGTTAGTAACGAAAGATCAACGTGTTGCAGGCCTTTGCGTTCGCTCGATTTTTTTACAGCCTCTATCTGGTCTTCAAAAATGGATTTTGAATCGTACAGCAGGCGCCCTATCAGGGTGCTTTTCCCGTCGTCGACACTGCCGGCTGTAGTAAAACGTAATAATTCCATGTGGTGATATGTTGTGCTTTGAATGAAGATCATCCAAAGACTTACTGATCAAATTTTAAAAATAACCTTGTTTCTTCCTGTCTTCCATCGATGTATCCGAGCGTTTATCATCGCTGCGGTTACCACGCTCGGTACTGCGGGTGGCCGATACTTCGGCAACGATTTTTTCCAGCGTATCCGCGTCCGATTCGATGCCGCCGGTAATGGTTATATCGCCCAAAGTACGGAAACGCATCAGTTTGTTTTCGATGCTTTCGCCTTCGCGCAGCTGCAAAAACTCGGATGCAGGCAGCCAGGTATTGTCGCGGTATACGGCATCACGCTGGTGTGCGAAGTATAATGATGGGATGGCAATGTTTTCCTGCAGGATATAATTCCAGATATCCATCTCAGTCCAGTTACTGATCGGGAATACACGGAAGTGTTCGCCCATGCGCTTGCGGCCGTTAAAAATGTTCCACAGCTCGGGGCGTTGGTTTTTAGGATCCCACTGGCCAAACTCATCGCGATGGCTGAAAAAGCGCTCTTTAGCACGGGCTTTCTCCTCATCACGACGGGCACCGCCAATGGCAGCATCAATTTTATGGCTTTCGATGGTATCCAGCAGGGTTACTATCTGTAACTCGTTACGGCTGGCGTTAATGCCGCTTTCTTCAACTGCACGGCCTTTATCTATCGACTCCTGAACAGAACCTACAATTAATTGTACGCCGAGGTTTTCAACCAGTTTATCCCTGAAATCCATCGTTTCGGGAAAGTTATGGCCGGTATCGATGTGGATAAGCGGCATGGGTATTTTGGCAGGCCAAAAAGCCTTTTTGGCCAGGTGAGTAACCACTATCGAGTCTTTACCGCCCGAAAATAATATGGCAGGACGATCAAACTGTGCAACCACTTCCCTGATAACGTAAATGGCTTCCGACTCCAGTTCCTGCAGATGAGTAAGATAATATTTATGCATTGTTAGCTATGAGTACCCTGCTAATTCCACCTAAATAGTAGATTTTAGCGATTGAACTGCAATTATACACAATTATGGTTAATTATAGTGCTATGTAATTGGAATTTAACAAGAGATGGGTTTTGAACTAACGGTTTATACGCGGCTCCTATGGAGCCCAATTCAGGGAGATGATTAATGCTATAAACACGATACCCCTACGGGGTATTTTTATAATTCCGTGGGAGTTTCGTGCTGCTTTCCAACACTCGGTAGGAGTACCGTGTTTATAGCCAAAAATAAAATGGGTTTTGGCTCCGTAGGTGCCTCGTATTTAAAAGCGGTTTAATACTCCGGTTTAACAATGTAGTTGTTGTAGAATTACCCGTACCAAATCAAACAATACACCCCCATTTTACGTAAACCATTAAGCTGAAAAAATATTTACTTAAGCTGAAAGTATTTAATAATTTTAGGCAATAACACTAATAAGGTCCGTTTACACATCATCATACAAAACCTATATTCTATTTTATGAAAGGAATTATTTTAGCGGGAGGATCGGGAACACGTTTATACCCTATAACCCGGGCCATCAGTAAACAGCTAATGCCTATTTATGATAAGCCGATGATCTATTATCCGCTATCGGTTTTAATGCAGGCCGATATTAAAGAGATCCTGATTATCACCACAGCCGAAGATAATCCTGGTTTTAAACGCCTTTTAGGCGATGGTACTGAGCTGGGCTGTAAATTTGAATACGCCATACAGGAAAAACCCAACGGGCTTGCCCAGGCCTTTGTAATAGGCGAGGAGTTTATTGGCGATGATAAAGTAGCCCTGATATTGGGCGATAACATATTTTACGGTACCGGCTTTGCCGAACTGATTCGCGGCTTTAACGATGTAGATGGAGCGGCTATTTTCGCCTACCACGTAGCCGATCCTGAACGTTATGGTGTAGTTGAGTTTGATGCCGAGTTCAGAGCATTATCTATCGAAGAAAAACCGCTGCAGCCAAAATCAAAATACGCTGTACCGGGACTGTATTTTTATGACAACTCAGTTATCCAGATTGCTAAAGATTTGAAACCATCCCCCCGTGGTGAATATGAAATTACGGATGTAAACAAGTTTTACCTAGAGCAGGGCAACCTGCACGTTGGCGTAATGGATAAAGGTACCGCCTGGCTGGATACCGGTACTTTTGATTCATTAAGCGATGCCACCGAGTATGTACGGGTAATTGAAAAACGCCAGTCGACCAAAATTGGTTGTATTGAAGAAGTAGCCTACCGTCGTGGTTTTATTGATGATGCCCAGTTGGGGGTATTGGTAGAGAAATATATCAAAAGCGGTTACGGCAAATATTTGCAAAGCTTACTGCCGCAATAAGAAGTTTATGCCGGTGTTTCGATAGTTTTGATCATCTGGTCGATAACATCCGGGGCACCGGCATCAAACCAAATAAAATCCTGATCGCGCCTGAACCAGGTAAGCTGCCGCTTGGCAAAGCGGCGGGTATTTTGTTTAATCATGGCGATTGCTTCTTCAAGCGTACTCTTTCCATCAAAATAATCAAACACCTCCGAATAGCCTACTGTATTTAAGGCGTTAAGGTGCCGATAGGGCAGAAGCGACTTCACCTCTTCTATTAATCCCTGCTTTACCATGATATCTACGCGCAAATTAATCCGCTCGTATAGTTTTTCGCGGGGCATATCCAACGCCAACTTGATGATATCGAAAGGCCTTTGATTAATGGTGGCATTACGGAAAGACGAAAAGGGTTTGCCCGATGTTTCAAAAACCTCTAACGCGCGGATCAGCCGCTGCGGATTGTTCAGGTCTACTTCTGCATAATAATCCGGATCAATCTCTTTGAGGCGTTGTTGTAAAGCGGATATTCCTTTTTCCTGTAATTCGAGGTTTAGCTTATCGCGTGTTTCGGCATCGGCTACGGGTAACTCATCAAAACCTTCGCAAATGGCTTTAATGTACAGGCCCGATCCGCCCGCAAGGATCACTTTATCATAGGTTTTAAAAAGCTCATCCAAAAGCACCAAACCCTCCCGTTCAAAATCGCCTACCGAAAAGCTTTCGGTTACCGAATGTGAATTAATAAAATAATGTTTGGCGGCGGCAAGTTCATCAGCATCGGGCTTGGCTGTGCCGATACTCATCTCCCTGAAAAACTGCCTCGAATCGGCAGATACCACAACGGTATTGAAGTGTTGGGCCAGCTTGATAGCGGCAGCAGTTTTGCCTACGGCAGTAGGGCCGGCAACTACAATGAGGGTGGGTTGATGAGAATGCTGCATATACCTATAAAAGCGTCATTGCGAGGTACGAAGCAATCGCGAACAATACAGAGCGGCTCTGCTGATCGGGGATTGCTTCGTACCTCGCAATGACGAAGTTAAAAATGGGTGTCATGCTGAGCCTGTCGAAGTGTGGTGGGCAGGGCCTCTGCGCGCGACTCTTCGACAGGCTCAGAGTGACAGGCCCACCCGCCTCATGTCATATACTCCTTCAGAGGCGTGGGCTTTTATTTGCTAAGGGTGGCATGCCATCCCGCCTAATGTCATATACTCATTCAGGGGCATCGGCTTTTACTTACTCGCAATGACGAAGTGTTATTATTTATTGTCGATACTAATAGTCATCGCTGCTGCCGCCACGATGCGATCTTTCATCCTCATCGTAGTTTTCATCGTCGCTGAATTCATTGCTGAACTCATCGTCTTCTTCCTCTTCATCATCGTGGCCGCTACTTGGTTTTTCTCCCGGCAGTTCGTCGGTATCGGTAACTTCCGAAAAATCTTCGGCATCTTCAGGGTTGAATGCCATCTCGTTCAAAAAGTCGAAATCTTCGGTAGTTGGCGGCAACACGGTTGGGTTAAATACATTACCAAATTGTTTTGGTGCCTCGCCAACCGATTTTACAACCAAAGGATAGGTAGTACCTGCTTTTTCATCTAATATGATCTTCAATAATTCAACATGAAAATCAAACGGGCGATCAAAATTGAAAGTGTAATAGAATTTCTGGTGAGGATCGTCAATATAGCTTGATAGCTTTACTTTGCCCATTAAGGCCACCCCACGGTCAATGCGCCTTTGGTTGGGCATAAAAGTTATTTCTTCACCTTTTGTCCATTGATCATTGCTGATATAGAATGATGAAGAATATTCCGGGCTGTAGCCGGTTGACTGATGAATTGCGCGGTGAAGATCTTCGAAAGTTTGGTTCGATTTAACGTCAATCTCTCTCGTAACGTCATCATAGTCTTCAAAAGTAACCCTGAACCTGTATAGTGCCATTGTTTATTGTAGAAATTTTGGACAAAAATAGTGTTTTAATTTAATTTGTGTCAGCCACAACTTTTAAGCCAATTTCTAAACCTTTGGCAATTGTAAAGCTTAACGCGGCTTCGCGGGTGTTAGGTATATCGCCCTCCAGTATGGCTTCGCGGATGTGGTTTTTAATAATGCCAACCTCGCGGCCTTCCTTTAAGCCAAATATGGTCATGATATCGTTACCTGTAACGGGCGGCTGCCAGTTGCGGATGCTGTCGCGCTCTTCAACATCTTTTAATTTTTGTTGAACAAGTTCAAAATTGTTACGATACTTTTTGATCTTATACTCGTTTTTGGTGGTGATGTCTGCTTTACACAACAGCATCAGCCCCTCAATATCATCGCCTGCCTCAAAAAGTAAACGTCTCACGGCCGAATCGGTAACGATAGATTGCGCCAGTACAATAGGCCTCAAATGCAGTTGCACCAGCTTTTGCACCTGCTTCATTTTTTCGTTAAGCGGCAGTTTTAGCTGCGCGAAAATTTTGGGCACCATACGGGCTCCTTTATCCTCATGGCCATGAAATGTAAAGCCGTGGCCGGGCTCAAAACGTTTGGTGGCAGGCTTGGCGATGTCATGTAAAATGGCTGCCCAGCGCAACCATAAATCGGGCGTAGTTTCGCAAATGTTATCCAACACCTGCAGGGTATGGTAAAAGTTATCTTTATGGCCTTTGCCATCAATATAATCAACCCCGTAAAGGGCAACCATTTGCGGGAAGATTTTATGGAGAAGCCCGGTATCAAACAAATAATTAAAACCGATGGACGGCACAGGCGACAGGATGATTTTATTCAACTCGTCGGTAATACGTTCCTGCGAGATAATGCTGATCCTGTCGGCCGTAGTTTTGATAGCCTCTACGGCTATATCATCAATTTTAAAATTGAGCTGGGTAGCAAACCTGATGGCCCGCATCATGCGCAACGGATCATCCGAAAACGTTTCGTTAGGGTTGAGCGGTGTGCGGATCAGTTTGTTCTCCAGATCCTGGATGCCGTTAAACGGATCGAGCAGTTGGCCATAGGTATCGGGGTGCAAAGAGATGGCCAGGGCGTTGATGGTGAAATCGCGGCGTTTTTGATCGTCTTCAAGGGTTCCGTTCTCCACAATGGGTTTGCGCGAGTCGCGGCGGTACGATTCTTTGCGGGCGCCGACAAACTCAATTTCCAGGTCCTGGTATTTGAGCGATGCCGTGCCGAAGTTTTTATACACCGCAAGTTTAACCTTTAGCGTTTTGGCTACCGTTTCGGCAAAATCGATGCCGTTGCCGATGACTACGATATCAATATCCTTTGAGGGGCGGTTTAAAAAAATATCGCGCACAAAACCACCAATGGCATAAGCCTGTACATTTTGCTGGCCCGCCAACCGGGAAATAACAGAAAATACGGGATGCTTAAGATGCTGCTGCATGGTTTGATGCTTTAAAACGCTAATAAGGGTACAAAGGTAAGATTAATTGGGGATAGTGCATGCTGTAGTTGTAAACTACGCAGGGAATCGCTTTTAAAGCAAGTTGGATTACACGAGGCTCCTATGGAGCCATTCATAGTTCCTGAAATATTGCTATAAACACGAAACTCCTAACGGAGTTATAAAAACACCCCAGCGGGGTATCGTGTTTATAGCAAATAAATAGATATTTCCCGGCTCCGTAAGAGCCACGTACTCTAAAAGCGATTTTCCTGGTAAACTACAGGCAAAGTGTGTCCGAAGTTGAAAATGAAAAGCGAGGGGACTTTTTTTAATCTATTTGGGCGTTTTGTTGATTTGCTAATCTTTTAATTTCTGAAAGATGCTTGCACTCGGTTATATAATAATAGACAATCCAAATTATAAACAAAAGGCAGGTAGTAATTGAAAAGTATAAACTAATAGTATCGATAAAGTCTTCAATTGTAGTGGGCCAAATGAATCTGGCTTCTAAATGATATGATTTAATAGATGAAATAATGGATATAATTATAATGGTTATCAAAAACATCGGCATGCATAAGATAGCTGCTCGTATGATATATAGATTAAATTTGTTTTTACGTTCAATATTCGAAGCCTCATTCATAATGGAAAAAGGCATAATGTTTAAGGTGTTTGGATTGAATGCAGGAAATATTGCTTCGTCTTCCTCTGGATTGATCTTGAAAATTTTATAGGTAAGCTGTTGGATAGTAACAATTAAATCTCTACGTCTTCTGGCAACCATCAACCATTCAAATATAAGGTAGCTCAATAAGGTTGGAGTTATGAGATGAATCAGATTGAAGTCGAAATCAATATCAAGAAACTTTATTGTAGTAAAGTTTCTCGGAAATAAACAAAGCACTGATAGCAGTAAAATAAATTGAGATAACCAATTACTTCGTTTATTTAATTCTTTTAAATTATCATTACATTTTTCATAATAAGCTTTCAATACTTCTGCATCATCAGTTTCTGCCAGGTATTTAAACAATTTAATTAAACTGATCATTATGCTTAGGTTAATACAACAAATATATGCTCTAAGCGAATAGCTTTCGAATTTGTAATTGTTTTCCTTGCGCTCGTTGCAAACAAACGCAAGATCAAAAATGTATTTTAAGCAAATTTGAAATCGAACATCCGATGTCCGCAATCAAAATTACCGCCTCAAAAACTCAAACCTGCCATCCGGAGCCAGCTTCATAATGGTAGATGGCGTTTTAATCTCCTTGCTATGCTGTTCCAGATCAACCACATAATCAACCCCATCAATAATTTCCAGATCAACCTGCGAAAAATATTGTGGAGAGGCTTTGCCACTGATATTGGCAGAAGTAGAAACCAAAGGTTTACGTAATCGCTGAATCAACTGCTGGCAAAAAGGCATATCTTTCACTACCCTGATGCCCACACTACCATCGGCAGCGATAACAGCAGGCGAAATATTTTTAGCGCCCGGCATCACCAATGTTAAAGGGTTTTCGGCGTATTCAATCAGGTCGTAAGCCAGCGGGTTAACTTCAGCAATATAGCTTTCCAGCTTGTTTTCGGTATCCAGCAAAATGATCATGCTTTTGGCTTCGTCGCGTTGTTTCAGGCGATATATTTTCTGGATGGCTTCGGTATTGGTGGCATCGCAACCAATACCCCAGATGGTATCGGTAGGGTAAAGGATAATGCCGCCTTCCTGTACAACTTTCAGCGCCTTGGCTACTTCGTCTTTAAGCATGGTTCAAAATATTTTGGTAAAGTTGCAGTAATTGCAAACTTAGTTTATCATCAGTAAAATTGGCTGCATAAGCGCGGCCATTGGTTATCATGGTTTGCCTCAATTCGTCATCGGCAAGTACCCGGTTTATTTTTGCAGCCAGGTCTTTATCATCATCAGGGTTAACATACATGCTGTCTGGCCCGCCGGCTTCTTCAAGGCATGAACCTGTGGCTGCGATTACCGGTACACCCGAATTTAGCGATTCCAACACCGGGATGCCAAAACCTTCATACCTCGAAGGATAAACAAATACAGTTGCCAACTGATAAACGGCCGGTAACTCGGCAAAGGTAACATCTTTTAAAAATATTACCCTGTTGGTGAGGTTATTGGCGGCGAGGTAAGCTTTTACTTCCTCAGTATATTTGGTTTGTTTGCCAACCACTACAACAGGGATGCTATTGTTAACGCTATTTAAAGCTTTAGCCAGTAACAGCAGGTTTTTACGCTCTTCAATAGTGCCAACGCTTAGTATAAAAGTATCTGGTAGGTTGTATTTTTGTTTTACTGCCGATTTTTGCTCTGTAGTTTGCTCAACAGCGAAAGCCAGATCACAGCCCTGGTAAATCACTTCGATCTTTTCAGGGTTGATGCCCAGCAACTCCACCAGGTCGTCTTTGGTTTTTTGACTGATGGCGATGATCTTATCGGCCACCTTACAGGCATGTTTTACCTTAGCCAGGTAAATGCGATAATTAACCGGACCGAACTGTTTCGGATACCGCATAAATATCAGATCATGTACGGTTACTACCGATCTGATGCCTGTTTTTTCAATGCCCGATGGTAACTCATGGCTCAGTCCATGGTAAAGTTCAATATCATCGCGCAGCAAATCTTTAACAATCCCCTTGCTCCGCCAAAACGATGTAAACCATTTGCTTTTGGGCATTACAGTATGGATATTGGGATAATCGCCAATAAAATTAAGCCGGGAATTGGCTTTGGCTTTTGGTGTGTAAAGATAAAGCGCATTTGCCGGATCGATCGATGCAATACTTTTAATAAGCCAGCGGCTGTAATTGCCCAAGCCGGTATTATTGTAAAAAGCGCGCTTGGCATCGTATCCTATCTTCATGTTTAAGTCTTAAGTCGGAAGTTTTAAGTTCTAAGTCGCTCGCTAAAATTTAAAGTCACAAGCAATAGTTCGGAAATTTACCTAACCATCACTTATGACTTTAAACTTACGACTTCAGACTTAATTAAACGGCTACGTTGTTATCACGCAGGGCATCGTTTAATGATGTTTTTTTATCGGTCGATTCTTTACGGGTGCCGATAATCAGGGCGCAAGGCACCTGGTACTCGCCGGCCGCGAATTTTTTGGTGTACGAGCCCGGGATCACTACCGAACGGGCAGGGACACGGCCTTTATATTCAACCGGGGTGCTGTGCGTTACATCAATAATTTTGGTTGATGCGGTTAATACCACATTAGCGCCTAATACGGCTTCGTGTTCAACATGTACGCCTTCAACCACAATAGCGCGTGAGCCTAAAAAGCAGTTATCTTCAATAATTACCGGTGCAGCCTGCAATGGCTCCAAAACGCCGCCGATGCCAACACCTCCGCTCAGGTGTACGTGTTTGCCAATTTGCGCGCATGAACCTACGGTAGCCCAGGTATCAACCATGGTGCCTTCATCAACATAAGCGCCAATGTTTACGTACGATGGCATCATGATAACGCCTTTGGCCAGGTGCGCGCCGTAACGGGCAATGCCATGAGGTACAACACGTACGCCGGTTTGTTTGTAATCGGTTTTAAGCTTCATTTTATCATGAAACACAAACGGACCGGTTTTAATTTCTTCCATCTGCCTGGTAGGGAAATACAAAACAACCGCTTTCTTAATCCACTCGTTTACGTGCCAGCGTGAACCCAGCGGTTCGGCCACACGAATCTCGCCTTTATCTAATCGCTCAATAACGGTTTCGATAGCGTTGGTGTATTCATTAAAATTAAGCAGGTTCCTGTCTTCCCAGGCCTCTTCAATCAGTTTTTTAAGATCTTGCATTGGTAAAATTAAACTTTTGGCAAATTAAAGGATTTTTAGGGAATTATGGTTGATTTTAAAGAGAATGGAGTTTACGGTAATACCATACCTCATTATAAGTTAAGCGGCAGCAATTATCAGCTGAAAAAAATGGGTAAAGCGTTGAACTTTAGTTAAAAAGTTAAACAATACATAATAGCAGTCCGTATAAGTTAATTGAAGCGAAATTTTAATTAATTTTACTTATTAATTTATACTGTTAACCCCTAATTTATTCCCCTTTAAAACTATGACCCCCCTGATGGTTTTTGCTGTTACCCTGTTGGGTATAGCGCTCTTGCTTATTTTAGGAATTATATTTTTCACCATTGTAAAATACATTCAACGAAAATATTATCCCACCTGGAAATTTCCCGATTATGTTAGCGTTGGTTATATGGAATACCTGTACCATAAGTTTATAAAAAGGGATTTGCCTAAGTAACCACCTTTTTGTCGTTTTTGGGCGATGATATGTTCAAACAATGTAAAACCGTTATTAATTGATAAGGGTTATTACCTTTGTATTGGAAATATTTAATTGCACTATCGGTATGCCCGAAAAAGAAAAACTCAGAATAGATAAATACCTGTGGGCTATCCGCCTGTTTAAAACCCGTACGCTTGCGGCTGATGCCTGTAAGGCAGGCCGTGTAAAGCTGGACGGCAAAAACATCAAACCATCGTACGAGGTTAAGTTAGGCGATGTTTACAACGTTGCCAAAGGTATCGAGCGCAAAGTGGTAAAAGTAACCGGCCTGCTCGAAAACAGGGTTGATGCCAAAACTGCTGTTGGTTTTTATGAAGATATAACCCCGGTTGAACAAACCCAGGCTTTCAAATCCATGTTTCACGCGCCTATACTTAAACGGGATAGGGGCACGGGTAGGCCAACAAAAGCCGACAGGCGTGAGATTGATGATTTGAAGGATAATTTTTTTGAAACAGAGGAAGAAGATGTCTGAATCAGAATTTACAGAATTTTAGAATTAGCAGAATGAAAAGTTATTCTATGCTCTTATTCTGAAAATCTTAAAATTCTGTAAATTCTGATTCAGACAGTTCAATAATGCTCCTTGTGCTCGGTACTCTCCCAAAGTTTAAAAGCCTGTATCGCCTCATCACGCAGTAGCTGTTGAAAGGGGAGCTTGCGGTTTTCCATTGCGCTTTCCAGTTCATCGTAAATAAAATGATCGTCAAAACCTATGGCGGCGGCATCGGTCTTGGTGTTAGCGTAGTAAATTTTATCAATGCGTGCCCAGTAAATAGCGCCAAGGCACATGGGGCAGGGCTCGCAGCTGGTATAAATTTCGCAACCGGTCAGGCTGTAGGTACCCAACTCCTGGCAGGCCAGGCGAATCACCGAAACTTCGGCATGTGCTGTAGGGTCGTTTGTGGGCACTACACGGTTGGCGCTTCGGGCTATAATCATCCCATCCTTTACAATTACGGCACCAAACGGCCCTCCCATTCCACGCTTTACATTATCCTCGGCAAGCTCAATAGCTATGCGCATAAATTTTTCGTGTGCCGTGTTTTCCATACATTTTTTAATTTGAAAATAAGGCAATTTGAAAATGTGATAATTTGAAAATTTGAACATGAGATGATTGCCTTACTTAAAACTTAAAGCTGGCAAAATCATTTTCAAATTTTCAAATCGCCCAATTTTCAAATCATCATCCTCTCTAAAAATAAAAAACCCCAACCGAAGTTGAGGTTTTCATTTTAAAATTTGACAATTTGATAATCTGCAGATGACAGGCCATTTTCTAATCGCCTTATCTTCAAATTTTCAAATCGATATTATTTTTTGTCTTTAGCGTAAGCTTCGTTAAGGCGTTTTACCACATCAAGGGTAACATCTAAACTTGGATCACCAAACAATACGGTTGGGTTTGCTTTTGAGTAGGTTAAAACCATTTTGTAACCTTTTTCTTTAGCGTAAATTTTCGCAAAGTCGGCAATTTTATCGTACAATTTGGCATTTTCTGAAGCTTGTTCGTTTTGGAACTCGGCACCTGCATTTTGCGAATAACCATCTAACTCCTGTTTTTTACGGGTTAAACGCTGCTCTGTAGCCTGGCGCTGATCGGCCGGCATGGTAGCAGCATTTTTTTGGTAATCAGCAACCTCACGCTGCCAGGCCTGGGCGCGGTTTTGGATATCGGTTTGCGAGGCTTTACCTTTATCTTCCAGGCGTTTTGAAAGATCTTTAAAGTATTCGTATTTGTTTAGTAAAGTATCCGAGTTTACGTAAACTATCGTTTCTTTATCAGGTGTTGCTGTAGTGGTTGCAGCAGCCGGTTTATCGGCAGTTTTATTTTGAGAACAGGCGGCAATGCTACCTGCAATTGCTAATCCTAAAGTAAGTTTGGTTAAAACTGAAGCACTGGTTTTCATTATACTCAATCTGAAAAATATTATAAAATTTTGACAAAGATAATCTTTCATTACAAGTATCCTAATGATTTCGGATTTCGGATGTTCGATTTCGGATTTTGTTTTTTGGGATTACACCGATTGATTTTTGATTACACCGATTTTGTTTTTTGGGATTACACCGATTAATTTTTGATTACACCGATTTTGACCGTTGATGGTTTTTGATTGCGTTGATTTCGATGATTTTGTCTGAACCGGAATTTATCGAATGGAAGAATTTATAGAATTTGCTTAGCGCTTTAAAATTCTGGTTATTCCTTAATTCGATGATTCCGGTTCAGACAACTAAGGGAATAGCCCGCAAATCAAATCCTAAAAATCCTGAAAATCTCCCCAAATCCCGGTTCAGAATATCCTGCAAATTCTAAAATTCTGCAAATTCTGATTCAGATAACCCTCGTTCAGACAACTCTCCACAACCGTACTTTTATCCACAATTAATCGTTAATACGGGGTAATTTTCGTAACTTTGAAGATTGTTTCATTAAATAAATATGAGCGAAGAAATTCAGGACAAATCCAATTATTCAGCAGATAATATACAGGTTTTAGAAGGTTTGGAAGCGGTGCGCAAGCGCCCTTCGATGTATATAGGCGATACGGGCGTTAAAGGCTTGCACCACCTTGTATATGAGGTGGTTGATAACTCAATAGATGAGGCCCTTGCCGGTTACTGCGATGATATAAAAGTTACTATACATGTTGGCAACTCCATTACCGTATCAGATAACGGCCGTGGTATCCCAACTGGCATCAATACCAAAGAAGGTAAATCGGCACTCGAAATTGTAATGACCGTTTTGCACGCCGGTGGTAAGTTTGATAAGGACACTTACAAGGTATCGGGCGGTTTGCACGGTGTGGGTGTAAGTTGCGTTAACGCGCTATCAACCCATGTGCGCACGTTAGTTCACCGTGAAGGCAAGATCTTTACCCAGGAGTATGAGCGTGGTAAACCGATGTTTGATGTGAAAGCGATAGGCGAATCGGATAAAACCGGTACCATCCAAACCTTTCAGCCAGACCCGGAGATTTTTACCACCACTACCGAATATAAATACGATACCCTTGCCGCCCGTTTACGCGAGCTTTCGTTTTTGAACAAAGGCATCCGCCTGAGCTTAACCGATGAGCGCGAAACTTTAGAAGACGGCACTTTCCGCAGTGAGGAGTTTTACTCACAAGGCGGGCTGCGCGAATTTGTGAAGTTTTTAGATGGTACCCGTACCTCTATCATTCCCGAGCCGATTTATGTCGACGGCAATAAAGGCGGGATCCCGGTTGAACTTGCCCTTCAATACAACGATACCTACAGCGAAAACGTTTTTTCGTATGTAAATAATATCAATACTATCGAAGGCGGTACCCACGTTGCGGGTTTTCGCCGCGGTTTAACCCGTACTTTAAAAGCTTATGCCGATAAAGAAGGTTTGCTGAAAAACGTGAAGGTTGAAATTAGCGGCGATGACTTCCGCGAAGGTTTAACAGCCGTTATTTCTGTAAAAGTACAGGAGCCGCAGTTTGAAGGTCAAACAAAAAGTAAATTAGGGAATAACGAGGTAATGGGCGCGGTTGACGTAGCCGTTGGCGAAATTTTAGGTAACTTTTTGGAAGAAAACCCTAAAGAGGCCCGCCTTATTGTAAATAAAGTGATCCTTGCCGCTACTGCCCGTGCCGCCGCCCGTAAAGCGCGCGAAATGGTGCAGCGCAAAAGCGTGATGACCGGTTCGGGCTTACCGGGCAAGTTATCAGATTGTGCCAACAGCGATCCAACCCTTTGCGAGTTATTCCTTGTGGAAGGTGACTCGGCGGGTGGTACCGCCAAACAGGGCCGTAACCGCGAGTACCAGGCTATTTTACCACTGCGTGGTAAAATCCTGAACGTGGAGAAAGCCATGGAGCACAAAATTTACGAAAACGAAGAGATCAAAAATATGTTCACCGGCCTGGGCGTGAGCCGAGGTACGCCTGAGGATGATAAAGCGCTCAACTTAACCAAGCTCCGCTACCATAAAATTATCATCATGACGGATGCCGACGTGGACGGTTCACACATTACCACGCTTATCTTAACCTTCTTCTTCCGTTACATGAAGGAGCTGGTTGAGGCTGGTTATGTGTACATCGCCTCGCCGCCGCTTTACCAGGTAAAAAAAGGTAAGGAGCACGAATACTGCTGGAACGATGTACAGCGCGATGCCGCTATACAGCGCCTTAAAGGTGCCGGTAAAGAAGATAGCGTACACGTACAACGTTACAAAGGTTTGGGTGAGATGAATGACATCCAGCTTTGGGAAACCACCATGAACCCCGAAACCCGTACCTTAAAACGTGCCACCATCGAAAACGCCGCCGAGTGCGATCACACCTTCAGCATGCTGATGGGTGATGAAGTAGCCCCTCGCCGCGAATTTATTGAGCGTAACGCTAAATATGCCAAGATAGATTCGTAAGCCCCCGGCCCCCTAAAGGGAGAGGGATGGTTGATATTTTTTAAGCCTGTTTCTTTTTGAGGAACAGGCTTTTTTGTTGGAGGTTGATTGTAAGAAGATATTGTCCTTTTTAAGTAGTGGATGACATATGTTATACAGCCGGGGGCATCATGTTTCGACAATATCAGCACAAAATGTTTCCATCTCAAAAATCTCCCAGAGGGAGAATAGCTTTGTAGTAAAGTATTCAGCCTGGTTAGCCGTGCCAGAGGTACGGAACATCGGAGGTTGTGTACCTCTGGCACACCCAAAATTTGACCTATTTCATTTCTACAAAGCTTTTGCACCTCTGGTGCAGCCTTTCTGTTGACTAATATACTTTAAATCTTAACCAGCTTCCCATTATAAATCACCTTCCCATTCAACTCAATCACATAAACATACACGCCGGATACAAGCCTTACCGGGATGCTATTCTGCAACTCATTAAAGTTTTGGGTGATATTTAACCTGCCATCAACGCTATATAGCTTGATCTGATAATTGTTAAGATCGCCGCTCAGGATGTTGAGTTTATCGGCAACCGGATTGGGGTAAATTACAAATTGTTGAGGTTGCAGGTAAGTGGCATCGGCCGGGTTGGAGTAGATGATGGTGCCGTTAACTGTTGTCAATTTGGCGCGATAGGTTTGCTTGCCTTGTTTAAGGTTACTATCGGTATATTGATAATTTGTAGCAGAACTTACCGGTACGGTGGCTAAGGTTGTGAAAGTACCGGGGGCGGTCAATTTTTCCCAGCTTATTGTTTTAAGGTTAAATGAACTGCCTAAATCCAGGTTGAGCACCGCGGTATTGTTAACAATGCTGGCCAGTAATGTTTTTACATAGCAGCCAACGCCTTGCGTAGTAACATTAATGGTATAGCTTTTTATCCCTTCAAAGCCATCCCCGGCGGCGCTCACCGCGTAGTATACCGAGGTTTGGTTTGATGCCGGAATAATCATCAGGGTATCGGCAGTGGTTGCAAGCTTTTGCAGCAGGTTATTTTTAATGATATAAACCGTATAACCCTTGTTGCCCGGTTGCGGATGCCATTGCAACAAAGTGCCATCGGTGCAATTATAGCCAACATTTAAAACCAACGGGCGCGAAGTGCTGAACGGCTTGCTGTAATAAGTTTGCTGACCGATCTGCATTTTAAGTATTGCTTTGGTAAAAATATCCGGGCTATGCCATGTGTAATATCTGTTTTTTAATTGGGCGTTTGTAAGCTGTTGCCAGGTTGTGCCATTATCGTAACTCACACTTATTTTACCCTGCGTATCTGTAAATGAACTTTGCCAGCGCAGGTAATTATCATCATCGGCAAAAAGCTGGTCATTTGCTGAAGGGTAGATCCACTCGAAATGGTTGGTGATAATGCTGCGATAAGCTATATCGAATTGCTGTTTTGCCGTTGTTACCCTGCTGCCTTTAACATGTATGGTGTAAGCGCCTGCCGATGGTGTGCTTAATGTTACCTGCTCTACATTATTAATGGTATCAATTTTTCGTGAAGCAGGGGCTTTTAACGAATCTGCCGAAGGGAAGCTACTTAGCACCCAGGGTAAAATGGTTTGGCCGCCCGGGGTAGTAACCGAAAGGTCAAGGTTGTTCACCAATGCCTTACTGGTGTTTACATCGGCCGGGGCATCATTCCAGGCCAGGGTTACTTTTAGTTCTTTACAGCTATCGGGTACGGTTATTTGATAGCTGGTTGCGCCTGCGTTAGTTACTACGCCGCTGATGAATTGTTTGTTGTTAATAGTCCGTACGGCTTCGAGGGCATTCAGGCTGCCGTAGCCGGTTTTATAAGCTGGGCCGGGTGTATCGCCAATTTCGTCGGCCGTATTAATGAGGATACCTTTTATTAAGGCTGATGAAGGTTGATGACCTGTTTGTTTTTTATAGGCTTGTTGCAGCAAAGCAACAGCGCCCGAAGTTAAGGCGGCTGCTCCCGATGTGCCGTCTTCGCCATCGGCAACAATTTCGGGTTTAATACGTCCGTCAAACGTTGGTCCGGCCGAACTTAGGTCTTCCACAATGCCGGTACGCCCGGTGCCGCCAACCACCAAAACATTTTTGGCCTGCTTAAAATCGCCCGAGAGATTGGCGAATCCGTTAATGCCGCTGTAAATGCCGGTTTCCGGGGCCGTAGTACCAATGTTGCCTGATGAAAATACGTGTACAAGCGAATCGTTTTGATAAATCTGTTTATCGTAAGCAACAGATTCGGTACCGTAATAATTTTCAATGCCTGTACCGTACGAGTGGTTTTGTATGGAGATATTGAATTTTTTAAAAATAGCATCGCTATCAGGCATCAGGTTTTCGAAAGTTGATGAGGTGAATTTTACGTCGGGTGCCGTCCCCTTGCCTTTAATATACGAGTTGCCGTTTCCGCCTATCAGCGTTGCCATAGTAGTAGCATGGCCCGAGGTAAAAGCCGCTGTGCCGAATGAAGCAAACGAACGGCCCAGCAGGTCGAGGTCATCATCATACCTGTCTTCTTTAATAGCTACGTTGATGCCTTTCCCGGTTATTTCGGGTTGGGTAGCCTGGATGGCCGATATGGTGTTGATGCCGAGATCGATATCGTTTACAGCAAGTTCTTCATGAGCTTTACGTACTTCGTTGGCAAATAATACAAAGTTGTTTTGCAGCAATGCGGGCAGGTTTTCATTTTTTATGTTGATGCGGATAAGGTTGCCGTTGCGGCTTATTATCTGGCCAATAGCATTTAGCCGGGAGATAGCGCTATCGGATGGTGCTGTAGTAACTTCGATAGTTTGCATTTTTCCCGGATGTTTTTGCCAGGTTTTTACAAGGTTGTCGGCTGCTTTCCATAAGGGAGTGGCAGCCGAAATTTCTTTAACATTAAGATCGGTAGTTATTTGTGGGGAGTGAGATATGATGAAATAGTTATAGCTGATCCGTTTCAGGATATGGTATTGATGTTGAACCCGGAGCGGATCATTAAATTTAACAAGGTAGGTTTGATTGGCGGCTGCTAATTCCGCAGACGCGGTAATTGGTGCTTTGTATATCGACACAACAGCTTTATCACTCATAGGCCTTTGCGACCACGACAGCTTAAAGCATAGCAAAAGTAATATCGAAACAAGTACGGTTTTGGTCATAGGCGGTTGATGTGGTAAAACCACAAAAGGGAAGCTGCAGCCTTCCCTTTTGTGAATGTTTTTTAGCTAATTATAAGCTAAACAGAGATTAGTACAGATAGTTTAACGCAATCTGATCGTTAGCATTAAATGTACGGTCGCCGCCATTTGAGCAAGCTAACATCCATGATCCGGCATCGGCCTTGGTTGGCGTTCCGGGAATGTTGATAGCACCGATACCTGCCGAACCTTCGTTATCACGTGCGCCGCCGCAGCTAAACGCGCGGTTCATGTAATCGGTATGGCGGAAACCGATGCAATGCCCCATTTCGTGCTGAATTACCGAAGTAACATAACCAAGATTAGGGTTGCTGCCATAAGCTTGCGGGTTGGTGTTCATCTGGATCTGGCTGTAAGGGTTGCCGGATGATGTAGGGAAACCCGATGAACCTAAAGTGATAAAACCACCGCTTGGGCCCTGGTTAAAACCGATAATCTGGATGGCACCGCCGCTGCTTACCATCTGAAATTTGAGGGTAAGGTTTAAGGCGTTGTAACGTGCTACGGCGGCAGTTGCCGCGTTAAGGTAAACAGTAGGAAGGTTTGATACCGATACAGTAATGGTGCGCGGTAAGTTTTTAACCAGATTGGTAGTGCGGTATTGTTCAACATCGGCAATGCGCAGGGTAGGGCTTGTGCTTGCCTCCGCCAGGTTAGCCGGAGTTAGCAAAATATCACCTTCAACAAGGTAATTATCGCCCTGGCGGTGTACATCATCAGTGCTGAAACCAAGGCTGGCGATGTTTTTCTTTACATCATCAGATACTTCGGTTTTGCTGGCCGTGCTGGTTTGAGGTTTGTTTTCTTTAGTACATGAGAACAGTACGGAGATTGCGATAAGCACACTTAGCCCAATCCCAATTAATAGGTTTTTTTTCATTGTTTTAGTTACGTTTAGATGTATAAAATTCTCAGCAACTGGCCAGTGCTATTAACTGTTACGTAATATATAAATAAAATGTTATTAATTATTTAACTGATATTGAATAAAATATTCTTGATTTTGATACTTTATTTAATCAATAAGAAAAATATACTTTTTAGTTGTTTTAAAATCGATTTAGTATTTTATGGCAGGATGTTAACCTGAAAGGAAATTTTTTTCGGAAGAAAAGTGTGTTTGTGTTTAAACGATTTTAAAATCCCATTTGAGAGTAGCCGTCTACTTATGCAAAAAAGCGTTGGGCTTGTGCAATTCCCCTCTTGAGAGCAGAGCTGTTGCATTCTGATTTATATTTCGCAAGTTTGAGCGTCCACGCTCGAACTATCCTGGAAGTAAGCGTCCACGCTTGCTATAAACCGGGAGCGTGGACGCTCCAACCTCGAATAATTCAAGCGTAGACGCTTGAAATTGCGAAATTTCTTTCTTAAGTTAACAGCTATGGGCAGGAACTGAGCAACAGCGAATAGAATGAAATATTGTTTATATGATCAATCACTTCACCACATGCATAGCCCTGCGCTTATTTATCGCTATGGCTTTCAGCTTCAACAATCCCTTACCATAATCAATCACCGCTTTATATTTCATTAAAATGTCGCCGCCCAAAACACCCAAAACCTGTGGGTGCCCCATCTGGCTGTAGGCTACGTTGATGGTTGACAGATCAAGCACGGCCACTTCAAATTCGGCAATGCGCAGTTCGCCTATTTGCAGATCGCTTATGGTGGCTGTAAACGATGCCATGGTATTGGTACCTAAACCGGTGGAGAGCTTATCGCTGGCTAAAATGTTCATGGCCTCATTGGCTTCCGAAAGCACGGTTTGATCGAAGGCTGTTTTCGATGCCCCGGTATCCAGTACCATAATAAATGGCTTGCCGAATAACATAACTTCAACTAAGGGATGAAAGCCATCGCCATGCAGGTCGATGATGCGGAGTGGAACGGATATGGTCATTTATAGATATGCGGATTACAGATGTGCAAATGTGCTGATTAATCGAACGGTTTCAAATAGAAAAGCCCCGATTACCAACCGGGGCCTCCAATACTTATTAAGTTATATTAAAACGGATAACCGATAGCAAGGTTAAACACACTCTTGTTAAAATTAAAATCCCAACGCGGCTCGTTTGCGCGAACGTAAGGTGTACGCAGCGGGATACCCAGATCGGTACGGAGAACCAATACTGTTAAATCAAACCTTAAACCGAAGCCGGCATCAACGGCCAGGTCGTTCAGGAAGCTTTTGTTGAACACCGCGCCCGGTTGTGAGCCGTTGGAGTGAAGCAGCCAGATATTACCTGCATCTACAAACAAAGCTCCACGCACTATGCTAAACAGTTTTGGCCTGTATTCGATGTTGGCCTCCACTTTGATATCGCCCGATTCATCAGCCAAAAAGCCACCTGTACCTGCACCACTTGCCGGATCAAACGAACCCGGACCAATAGCCCTTGCCCTGAAACCACGTAAACTATTCGGTCCGCCTATAAAAAACTGCTGACTGTAAGGCAACTGGGTTGAGTTACCATAAGGCAAACCAACACCTACAATAAGCCTGCTGGCAATAGTGCTGTTCGCGCCGGTTTTATGAAAATACCTGATCTCGTTTTCCAGTTTTACAAACTGGTTAAATATAGCGCCGAACAATTTTTTAGGCTTGCCGCCCGCGCTATCGGCACCTGTAACCAAACCATATATATTGTTGGATAGGCTGATCTTTCCGTTGTAATACAGCGTATTGGTGCGGTAATCCTCGTTGGTATTGGTGTAGGTAAAGCTGTAACTTGGGCCGAGGATAAACTGCTTATCGATAACGTGTTTCAAGGCAGGGTTAACCGGCACATCTTTCCTGTTGATGCTGTCCGTATATTTTTGCGATACGCTCAGCGGGTTTACAAACTGGAAATTGATTAGGTTAAGTTCGTGCGAACGATGCTCGGTTTCGCGCCATTGGTAACCGAAGGATAAATTAAACGAATTTAAATTATATAGCTTTTGGCGGTTTACTATAGAGTAACCCAAACTCAAATTACTGTGCGGGATATAAGCATCCGCGGCTTTAGGGTAAATAGGCCCGATAAAGCGCGGCCATGACAAGGTAGTCTGGATACCGGCCTGGTATACGTTGTAGCCCGCGTTTTGCCCGCCTACCTGCACATCAGTACTTCCGAATAAGGTGATTTTTAACGATTCGGCACCCTTAAAGGCGTTGCGGTTAAGCCAGTTTAGGTTAACCTGTGTACCGGTATAGTTGGCCGACGTGGTACGCCCCAAAATATCCAGCGATAACGATTTCTTTTTATACTGGGTAAGAAAGTAGTAAACATCCAGTTTTGATGAATCAGCAGATACATCTTCAAACCTGTTTTTTACAAATTTATAAGGACCAAGGTTAATGAAACGGTTTAATGAATTATTGTGCGCTGTACGATTGTAAACCTCGCCCGGACGCATCAAAACAGTATTGGCAAACACATAAGTATGCACAGTTTTGCGACGCTCAACAATATTATACCATTTGTATTTAATTGCCTTATCCTTCATTAATGAGGTGTCTCTTAACGAATAACTCGGATATACATACAGGTTATTAATGGTGTAAATATTTTTTGCCCTACCCGGTGTTTCGTTTTTAACGGCTACAAAAATATCCACCTGGTGATCTGCTATCGTACTATCCACATGCATAATAATATCCTCGGGCGAGAAATAGTAAAAACCTTCTTCCTTCAACTTAGCGTCAATACGTAAGCGCTCGGTTTTAATCACATCCAGGTTATATTTATCACCAACTTTCAACAAAGTTTTGGCCGATGTACCTTTAACTGCGGTATCAATGCTGCTGTTTCCCTGCGGAAAAACCACCTTCCTGATCTTATATCCCGGACCGGTTACCGCGGTATAAACCGCCTTGGCAACTTTCGATGTAGGTTTTTTGCTCAACGTATCGCCGCTTACCTGTGCCTGGAAAAAGCTTTCGTTCTGTAACCGGTTTTGTAATATCTTGCTGTTTTGATCAAGGTTAACCGAACTGATCAGCACAGGGGGTTCGCCTTTTTTATGAAGCCAGTGGGCAAGGCCTTTGGTTTTTTTTGTTTGAGTTTTAAAGTAGAGCCAAAGTTTAAAACGCATCCCTAAAATGGAACTGTTAGGCACCGGGCGTAATAAAGCGTCAAGTTCTTCGCTCATGGCTTTTTTCTCGCTTTTTTTCAAAACAGAATCCTGTATCACTACTTCGCCGCCGGTGTACAACTTTTGCCCGGGTGCCAGGAATTTGGTTGTACTGCAGGAGCTTAGTAAAACGGATGAGAGCAAAATATATTTTAAATTTTTGGTCATATAGGCTTAGTTTGATGTAGTTGTTTGAGGTTGCTTGTCTTGCTGCTGCTGCGTGTTTTTTTGCTCAAGCGCCTTATCAGCTTCCTTTTGCTGCTGTTCCTGTTTTTCTTTTTCTTCTTTTTGTTTTTGCTTATACTCACGGCGCAACCTGCGTTCTTCTGGTGTACGCTTACGGAAGATCTCGCGGAAGCGGTTATAATCCACAGTAAGCGTAAAGCCAACACCGGTTTCAATGATCTGGCCCTGTATCACAATAAACTCATCGCGACGATAAGCGCGCAGGGTATAGCGGCCGTCCTTACTTAGTTTATAGGCTATAGATACATCGCCGGCAATGTTGGATGCTTTCTGGCCCGGCTGGTTACCTTCAAGGTTAAAGTTGTTGCCCACACTTACAGTAAGCCTGTCGTTCAGGAAGCGTTTGGATAAGCCAACGTTCAAATCTGTGCGGTTGGTAGCCGTGCCCGTCGAGTAATCCTCGCCGGAGGTTAAGCCAAAGTTCAGATCAACGCCGGATATTAAACTGCCGGCCAAACGGTTCAACTGATCTGAAAGCAGGCTGCTCACACTATTACGTATGGTACCTTCAACCGTAGTGCTTGCACCCTGGCTTTGCAGCGGGTTATCACCAATAAAGTGGCCCAGCACCAGAACACCCAATACCTGTTTGTTCAGTTCGTTAGGGTCCTGCCGTATCTGGGTGAGGCGGGTGTTAACATTGCTCACCACATCTGATGAAACGGAGTAGGTACTATCCGGAAGCACAATATCAAAACTGATGGCCGGTGTAAGCAGCTGGTCTTTCAGGTTAAGGTTAACGTTAAAAGGCAGTTTTTGCTTGTACATGGTTGAGTTTTGCGCGTCGGTTATTTGGTTTTCAACCAGGTCGATAGGAGGTACGTTGGCCACATAAATCGCGGTAAGGTCGATATTGGCACTGGTTGGGTCGCCGGTCCACACAATGGTGCTGCCCTGTTTAAAGTTAAAGGTACGTTTAACGGTGGCGTAAGCCAGGTTATACGAACCGGAATTAACCACATAGGTACCGGTAAGGTTGATTTTGCCGCTCGGGTCGATACCTCCGTTGAGGTTGGCTTCGCCTTTCAGGTGCACCACGTCGCCGTTACGCTCATCTATCACAATGGTAAAGGCAGCGTTTTTATTTACGGTGATGGTAGCCGAAACATCAAGCCCGGTAACATCCGATTTTTTGAGCGAATCTAACTGGCGGGCCAGCAGGATGGAATCCATCTTCGGCGCGTCTTTGTCGATAAAGTCAACCACGCCTTTACGGTCTTCAACCGCCGGATCGTTGGTTGGCAGTACAAAGGTCATGTCGGTTTTATCATTCACGGTTAGGTTAGCATCTACCACAGGCTTGGCCATGTTACCCCGAATCTTGATGCGGGTATCTACGTAAAGCTTGCCGTAGTAAAGCTTATTATCGGCCTGGGTGGAGTTGGTAACCCTAAAGTTATCGGCATTGATATCCATCCCGAAGGCAAAATCGGTATAGGTTTTGGTGTAGATACTGCCGCTAACCACCGCTTTTTGCCCGGTAGAATCAACCAATGTAAAATCGTTAAAGCGGATACCTTCGTTGTTGAATGTGATGCTCTCCTGTGGCATCCTGAAGTAGGAGTTCAGCATGGATACGTTAAAGCCAACCTTGTTAAAGTGGATATCGCCACGAACTGATGGCGCGGTAGTTGTCCCCGATATTTTTAATCCGCCTGTTATATTGCCCGTAGAGTTGCGGATACTGCCAAAGCTGAAACCTTCGATGCTCTTCATGCTCAGGTTTACGATATTCAGATCGAGGTCAAAACGGCTTTCGGGCGAAGTGTAGTAAGTGCCGTTCAAATCAACCTGGTTGCCTTTGCCGGTGATGCTCATTTGGGCGGCATAAGCATTGGCGGTTTGGTTATTTACTTTGAGGGCGATGTTGCCTACGGTATCTCCTTTAAAATTAAAATCATTTACGTTGATGGCAGCCGTAAACACCGGCGAAGTTTGGAAATTGCTCACCTGCGCGTCGCCATTAATGGTACCGCCTACCTGTAAGGAATCTTGTTTGGCCATTTTGGTAAGCGCCTCAATATGGAAGTTATTGAACTTCACATTCAGCGGACTGTTAAACTCCTGCGTGCTGCTGTTAACACTCAACACCTGGTTATTGTTAGTGATGGTAAAATTATGTGCGAGAATACCTTTTGGTCCGTATTGCAAAAAGTTATCATCGCTAACGGCCCATGGCATATAATCGAGCAATAAACCATCTTTATTAAAGCTAAACTGGTACTCGTTAGGCAAAATGCTGAAGGTACCTGCTATCCTGAAACGTTCTTTTTTAGCCGCGTCCCTAACTTGTATGCTCACGCCGGCTTTGTTATCCTGTGCAGCGCCGGAAATGCTGGTATATAAAAGGTCGACAGAGCTGCCAACTTTAACTTCATCAACCGAAAAATTATAATTAAGCGCGTTGTTGGCGGTATTGATATTAAGCGATGCTTTGTTAATGGTGTTTGTACCGTAAACTACTTTTGGCAACGAACCTTTAACAACCAACTCGCCGGTTTGGCTGTTGAAGCTACCGTTCAATAATACCGGGTCCAGCTGTTTCAGATCGGGCGCGAATTGGGTAAGTAGTGGCGTTTTAACCAAACGGGCTTCAAATTTAAATTGCTGCGCATCGTACTTAGCTACCGGTGCTGGTTTGGTTTTAACCGTTTTGCCTCCCTTGGTTTTTACAGCAACCTGCTGGCCACCGGCTATCGCGGTATTGAAATATTTGTTAACCACATCCTGAATGGCCGGAGCTATCTGCGTAAGTTTATACTTACCGGCCATATGCGCGGTCATGATAGGAGTTTTTAAGCGGAGGGTGCTGCTATCCGCACTCGCTGTTGAAACCAGAGTGATAGTATCCAATTGAATGCGCTGGCCTTTGTTCACTACCAAAAGGTCGGTAGCTTTGATATCGGCGTTCAAATAATCCGGATCGGCAGTTGGTACATCGGCCACTATCTTACCGTGAAAGCGCATCTCATCCTTAACAAAATTGAGGTTTTTAAGGTTGATGCTATCTACATTTAAAGTAGCTTTAACTGCCGGGTATTTTTTGTTGAGATTGGCTTTGGCATCCAGGCTGAAGTTGATGTTAGGATCTTTCATGCGGGCAACAGCAGTGTAAGCACCATTGCTCGATGTGCCCTTCATTACCAGGTCATGGTAGGTGTAACCTTTCACGTAAGCCTTAGCCACATTGCCGTTAAATGCTATGCTTGCCTTTTTAGGATCGAGACTGGTACCCTTAACATTAGCGCTCATAGTAATGCGGCCAACCATTTGCGGCTGTTTAGTGAGCGCGCCAACGTTCAGTTCGTTAGCCTTGATGCTGGCGATATAAGTTGCCGCGTTTTTGTTTTGGCCGTTCTTCAATGCTGCCACCAGATCAACCGCGCCATAGCTTGAGCGGAGGCCCATTTTTGTATTGAAGGTGTACATGCTCCCTTTAAAATTACCTTTTAGGCTCATTTTTTCGGGGATGCTCACGTTTGATGGAATACTGCCTGCCGGGGCCAGTTTGGCTATATCGCTGCGGCTGGTGCTGAAGTCGGCAATGTTAACATCAAAGGTTGACTTGTTAACATCGGGCAGGCCTTTCATTTTGGCAGATGCCTTGATGTGGGTGCTGCTTAAACCGGTAACTTCAAGGTTAGGGATATCCAGGTTGTTCACCTGTCCGCTCACCTTGCCATTGATCTTGAACACCGTTCCCGGCGATGATTTGAACGGCTCAATGCTGGCCATGGTAGGCATCAGCAGTAAAACATCCTTTAAACCTAAATGGCTGCCATCCAAATTAGCATTGATACCCAACGCGCCGATGTTTTTGGTAATGGCATCGATAGATGGGTAACGCACCTGTACCGATTTTTGCAGCGTGGTATTCGGCGTTTCCAACAGCAGATCGTTCAGGTAGGCATTGGTTGGTCCGTACAGGAACGCGGTATGGAACTTGTTAACCTTCAAGCCGCTTTTTTCATTAAAGCTGAACGAGTTGATCTTGCCCGAAATGGTATCCGGGCTGTATGAAATTTCTTCGGCCTCAGCATTCAGGCTGCGGATATCCATGTGGCCAAAATCCAAACCTTTGGCAATAGCTTTCTGCGCCTCGTTATCAAACTTAATATTATCGTTAGTGAAAGTAACCTTACCAATGGTTGCCCTCCATGCCGATTTTGTGGGAGAGGATACCAGCGTATCCAGTTTCTTAACCGCTTTAACAACTTCTTTAGCTACGGTTTTAGGTTTGGCTAAACTTAGCCCCGCTTTGGTATCACTTAGTTCAATATTTTTGATGGCTACTTTTTGGTTTTTCAGGTCGATCTTGTCCATCTCTACCAAAAACTTGCTCAGATCAACCTTGGCACCCATTTCGGCGCTTTGGTAATCTACTTTTATTTTGGAGATATCGATCACACCTAAATTCAAATCCATGTTCAATGGAGCGGTGGCGGTATCGGGCGGAGGAGGGGTACCCGTTGGCGTTTGGATTATTTTCGCGTTCACATCGCTCAGGGTAATTTTCGGTATGGTGAACTTCATCTTATCCATATCAAAATCCTTAACCCGGGTATCAAAGTGGCCCAGCAAAAACTTTACATCATTACCGGTAATGGCATCTTTATATTTTACGTTGATCTTATCAAGGATGATCTTATCAACCGAAAATTTCATGGTAGAGGTAGTATCGGTAGGCTTAACCTCTTTTTTCTGCTCGCCCGCGAAGGCTTTCATAATGTAATCGAAGTTGAAAACACTATCGGCACCGCGGTTTACGTTGGCGGTAATGCCCTGCAAATTGATCTCGTTCACCTCAACCTGGTTGTGCAGCAGTTTCAACATGCTGATATCAACCTTTAGTTTTTGCCCGGCAATAAGGGTGTCTTTTTTCTGATCTTCAAAATAAACATCTTCCAAAACCAATAGTTTGGGCAGGCCAAGGCTGATATGCCCGATCTCGACCTTGGTATGGATTTTATTCTGTAAAAAAGTTACGGCTTTGTTTTTAGCGAAATTCTGGACAGCAGGAACCTGTATCAAAATTACTACAAGGATAACCAGCAGAACTACACTTACCAGTATCCAAAGGATGGTTTTAAGGGTTATTCGTAGTATTTTTTTCAATTGTATAAGTATTTCAAGGGTAAAGATGATGTAGCTATATATAAACAAATAGCATGCTAACTAAGGCGTCGTGTTTATGCAAGGATAAATCCCATTTTTAACTATCAGCCGGTTAGGAGGCACCTACGGAGCCAGAAAATCTTTGATTGCTATCTATAAACATGATACTCCTACGGAGTTTGCATAGTTGTTTTTCAACTCCGTAGGGGTACCATGTTTGTAGTTCAAATTGTTAAATATTTCCGGCTACGTAGGTGCCTCCTTTAAAGCGATATTTCTGTGCTGTTGTATATCTGCAAATATGGGGTAGCGGCTTTAACTAAAAATTTCCACAACGCAACTTTTTAACATTTTACATACTTAACTTGTTTTAACTTTGTACCTCTTTACAGATTTTGTTGAAACGGATTTACTATGCCTGATTTTTCTCACCTCCACGTACATACCCAATTCTCGCTGCTTGACGGTGCCGCCGATATTTCGAAGCTGTACAAAAAAGCCGCAAAAGACGGGATGAAAGCCCTGGCCATTACCGATCATGGTAACATGTTCGGCGTATTTAAATTTGTGGCCGAGGCTGGTAAGCACAACGTAAAGCCCATTGTAGGCTGCGAGTTTTATGTGGTGGAAGACAGGCATAAAAAACAATTCACCAAAGAGAATAAAGACGTACGCCGCCACCAGCTGATGCTGGCCAAAAACCCAACCGGCTATAAAAACCTGGTGAAACTATGCTCATTAGGCTATATGGAAGGCCTTTACAGCAAATGGCCACGTATTGATAAAGAGCTTATTTTAAAATACCACGAAGGCATTATCGCTACCACCTGCTGCATCGGTGCATCGGTACCGCAGGCTATTTTGCGCGATACTCCCGAAAACGCCGAGAAGGAATTTAAATGGTGGCTCGACCTGTTTGGCGAGGATTTTTACATCGAACTACAACGCCACGAGATCCCAGAGCAGCAGATCATCAACAATGTGCTGCTTACCTATGCAAAAAAGTATAACGTAAAAGTGATCTGCTCCAACGATTCGCACTATGTTGATCAGCAGGACTCGAACGCGCACGATATTTTGCTTTGCGTAAACACGGGCGATATGCAAAGCACCCCGATAGCAACCGACGAGGAAGGCGGTAAAGGTTATCGTTTCGGTTTCCCTAACGACCAGTTTTATTTTAAAACCCAGGCCGAAATGGGGCAGCTGTTCCATGATCTGCCCGAATCGTTAGATAATACCAACGAGATTGTTGATAAGGTAGAGGTACTGAAGCTTAAACGTGATATCCTTCTGCCCAACTATATCATCCCCGAAGAATTTAAAATTCACAACACCCCCGATGCCGATACCCTGAACCAATGGGAGTACCTGAAGCACCTTACCTTTATGGGTGCCAAGGAGCGTTACATCGATATCAGTCCGGAGGCCGAAGAGCGGATCAACTTCGAGTTGTTCACCATTCGTACCATGGGTTTCGCGGGTTACTTTTTGATTGTGGCCGACTTTATCAAGGCGGGACGCGATATGGGGGTATTTATTGGTCCGGGGCGTGGTTCGGCGGCGGGATCGGTGGTGGCCTATTGTATCGGCATCACCAATATCGACCCAATAAAGTACAACCTCCTGTTCGAGAGGTTCCTGAACCCCGACCGTAAATCGATGCCCGATATCGATACCGACTTTGACGACGCCGGCAGGCAACGGGTTATCGATTATGTGGTTGATAAATACGGTAAAAACCAGGTGGCCCAGATTATCACTTATGGTTCGATGGCTGCCCGTACCAGTATCCAGGACGTAGGCCGTGTATTGGATATGCCCCTTGCCGATGTAAGTGCCATGAAGAAGCTGGTGCCCGAAACACTGGGTATCACCCTAAAAGACGCCATTGAGCAGGTTCCCGAACTAAAAGAGATCCTAAACGGTAACGACCTTAAAGCACAGGTACTGCGCGAAGCCGAAAAGCTGGAAGGTTCGGTACGTAATACTGGTGTACACGCGGCAGGTATCATCATTGCCCCTTACGATTTAACGGAGATTGTTCCGGTGGCAACTGCCAAAGACTCCGACCTGTTAGTTACTCAATACGATGGTCGTGTAATTGAGGATGCAGGCGTAATTAAGATGGACTTTTTGGGCCTGAAAACCCTTACCATTATTAAGGATGCTCTGAGGATGATTAAACAGAACCATGGCATCAGTATAGATATCGACTACATCCCGCTAACGGATCAGAAAACATATGAGCTTTATCAACGTGGTGATACCAACGGTACTTTCCAGTTTGAAAGTGACGGCATGCAAATGTACCTGCGCGAGCTGAAGCCCGATAAGTTTGAGGACTTGATAGCCATGAACGCCCTGTACCGCCCGGGCCCTATCGAGTACATTCCTAACTTTATTGCCCGTAAGCACGGCCGCGAACCTATTGTGTTCGATTTGCCGGATATGGAGGAGTACCTTGGCGAAACCTACGGTATCACCGTTTACCAGGAACAGGTGATGCTCCTGTCACAAAAGTTGGCCGGCTTTAGTAAAGGTGACGCCGACGTGTTGCGTAAGGCGATGGGTAAAAAGCAGATTGAGGTACTCAACAAAATGGAAGCCCAGTTTATGGATGGGGCCATAGCCAAAGGGCACCCCAAAGATAAGCTCACCAAAATATGGACCGACTGGAAAGCATTCGCCCAGTACGCGTTCAACAAATCGCACTCCACTTGCTATGCCTTTGTGGCCTACCAAACAGCGTATTTAAAAGCGCACTACCCGTCGGAATATATGGCGGCGGTTTTAAACAACCAGAACAACATCGAAAAAATTACCTTCTTTATGGAAGAGTGCCGCAGGATGGGTGTTGAGGTATTAGGGCCGGATATCAACGAGTCGGACATGGCCTTCGCGGTGAATAAACGCGGCCAGGTGCGCTTTGGTTTAACGGGTGTTAAAGGAGTGGGCGATAAAGCGGTTGAAAGTATTATTGAAGAGCGAATGGCCAATGGGCCTTTCGAAACGCTTTATGATTTTGCACGCCGGTCAAATACCCGTAGCGTAAACCGTAAATCGTACGAGAACCTGGTTTATGGCGGGGCTTTCGATGGCTTCGGTGTACACCGTGCCCAGTTTTTTGCCAAAACCGAATTAGGAACTTTAACAGGTGTTGAGCGCCTGATAAAATACGCCAACGATTATCAGAACGTACAAAGCACCTCTCAATCATCGTTGTTTGGTGGCTCGGTAGCATCTTATGTGCCGGAGCCTGCTATGCCCGAGGTTGAGGAATGGCCGCTGATAGAGCGGTTAAAATATGAAAAAACGGTTATCGGTATTTACCTTACCGGTCATCCTTTGGATAATTACAAAGTTGAGCTTAAGCGCTTCTGTAATGCCACCATCAGCGATTTAAAACTGATGCAAAAGGCCCGCTCGGGCGAGGGTGGTGAAGACGTAATGGGTGCGTTCAACGAGCTCAGAAAACGTGGTGAACTCCGGATAGGTGGCCTTGTTGCCAACGTGCAACACAAAATGACCAAAACAGGCAAACCATTCGGTACCTTTGTTTTGGAAGATTACAATGAATCGTACGAATTTGCGCTGTTTGGCGATGATTATGTGAAGTTCCGTAACATGATGATGGATGGTTACTTTCTGCACATCAAAGGCAATATCGAAGAAAAATTCCGCCAGAAAGATAACTGGGACCTCCGCATTATGGTGATGGACCTGCTATCCGAAATGCGCGATAAACTCACCAAATCATTAACCGTTTGTATTGATGTAAACAAGCTTACCACCAAACTACTTGATGACATCCAGCAGATGATTAATGAAAACAATGAGAAGTACCCGGTGAAAAATTGTAAACTCCGTTTCCAGATCAGGGATAGGGAAGAGGTAATGCAGGTTGAGCTATCATCCAAATCATTTAAAGTAAGCCCGAGCGATGAGCTGATGGAAGGGATATTTAGTTTAACTAATGAGGAGCCGGTGTTGAGTTAAATAGCATTTACCATGGAAGAGAAGAAACAAGCTGAACCACAAGATCATTGGGACGACGAGGATTTTTTAGCTGAAATGCAATCGCGTGTTGATGATTATGAAAGCGGGAGAGTAAAGGGTATTTCTTGGGAAGAGGTTAAAGTCAAAATCAGAAACCGCCATGATGATCAATCTGCTGCAAGTTAAAGAACCTCTGCCTTCATCACCTCATCCTTATCCTTCACCAAAGTGTAACAAGTATAATCGGGCTGCACCACCTCGCCGTTGGCATTGGTAACCGTCATGTAATGGCTGCCCCATCTTTCGAGGGTGTAAAATATGGATGATAGTTCTTCGCCTATCGGGGTGAGGGAATATTCAACCCTCGGCGGTACTTCGGGGAAAACTTTGCGGGTTACAATGCCGTCTTCTTCCAGCTCGCGGATCTGTTGCGAAAGCATCTTCTCGGTCATACCGGGAATGGCCCGGTTTATTTCGCTGTAGCGCTTTTGGCCGGATAGTAATTGGTTAATTATACGTAGTTTCCACTTGCCGCTTATCACGCTCAGGGCTGCTGCCATGGTGCATGAATGATCGGAATGTCTGTTTTTTGTCATATCTAAAATAGCGATGTTTTGATTGCATCAAACCGGCTCATAACCTACCAAAAGGTGCGCTCCATACAAAATGGTGCATTCTTGACGGGCCTCGTTCCACACTGTACCTTTGATGTATCAATTCAAAGATAATGAAAAAGTTACAAGGAAAAACAGCAGTAATTACAGGCGGCAACAGTGGTATAGGCCTGGCCACAGCTCAGGAGTTCATTGCACAAGGTGCAAAAGTGATCATCACCGGCAGAAGCGAAAAAGCTATTAACGAGGCACTTGAACTATTAGGTGCCGATGCAAAAGGTGTAATTGCCGATAGCGGCGACATGCAGCAGGTAAACCAACTTGGCGAAAAAGTAAAAGCCCTTGCCGAAAAAATTGACATTGTATTTATCAATGCTGGTATCGGTCAGTTCAATTCAACCGAGCAAATGAGCGAGCAGATGTTTGATGATATCATGAACATCAACTTTAAAGGTGCTTACTTCAGCATCCAGCAATTATTACCATTAATTAACGATGGCGGTTCAATTATCCTGAACACTTCTATCAATGCCCACATTGGTATGGCCGGTGCTACCGTTTACGCGGCAAGTAAAGCAGCATTGCTTTCGTTAGCTAAAAACATTTCGGCCGAGTTGTTGCCACGTCGTATCAGGGTTAACTCAGTAAGCCCTGGCCCGGTTGTAACACCTTTACATACTGCCGATAAATTAGGCTTAACCCAGGAACAATTAGAAGGCATGGGTGCCGAATTGGTAAAACAGATCCCGGTAGGCCGTTTTGGTCAATCAGAAGAAATTGCTAAAGCGGTTACCTTTTTCGCATCAGATGATTCAACTTTCGTAATCGGTGCCGAACTGATTGCTGATGGTGGTATGGCTACCTTGAAAGGTGCATAATTAGCCCCTCTAAATCTCCCCTGAAGGGGGGAATTTTAAAAATATTGCTCATGGGAAAATCAGGAAGGATTAGGTGATTGGGGCAATATATAAACGGCCGGCGGCTCAGCTTCCGGTCGTTTTTGTCTGAATCAGAATTTACAGAATTTTACGATTTTCAGAATGCTGAGCAAATTCAGTAAATTTTAAAAATTCCTTTAAAATTCGGGTTCAGAAAACTATAGCTTAGACAATCATTCTGTTAATTCTAAAATTTTGTAAATTCTGATTCAGACAGCCGCAATGTTAATTAATGTGGCCAATGTTAAAAAATAACCCGCCCGCGCAATTGTAAATATGCTTTGTAAACAGGTAATTTGTGTAAATACGTCATGTCGCAAGGCGATACTTAAGGGTGTAAACGCGACAAATGGTCATGCCTGCGTTAAGCATGCGGATTATAATAATTAAATTGTCACAATGTCAGCAAAGCACTTGTGGCAAGCAATTTGAATAGCATATATTTGTAAGTACAAAATTTAAAAAATAGAAATCATGGCTTTAGAAATAACTGATGCAAACTTTGACGAGCTTGTCCTGAAATCAGACAAACCGGTATTAATTGACTTTTGGGCAGAATGGTGTGGCCCCTGTAGGATGGTTGGTCCGGTAGTTGAAGATATTGCAAAAGAATATGAAGGCAAAGCTGTTGTTGGTAAAGTAGACGTTGACAACAACCCAGGTATATCTGTAAAATACGGTATCCGTAACATCCCTGCCTTATTGTTCTTCAAAAATGGCGAAATTGTGGATAAACAAATCGGTGCTGTGCCAAAATCAGTATTAACTGATAAACTGGTAAAACAGTTAGCATAACCCTTAAGCTTATTTAATGCTATCCACTGTAGCATTAACACAACATATTTTAGTGAAAAAGCGTTGCAATTTTGCAACGCTTTTTTTATGCCCTATATTAGCCTATGCCCAAATTAAATGAAGAACAGCAAATAAGGCAACTGGCCAATCTTGAGCTTTTAGCCCGGCAGGTGGTTGAGGGTTTTATAACCGGCCTGCACCAAAGCCCCTTCCATGGTTTTTCTGTCGAGTTTGCCGAGCACCGCCTGTACAACAACGGCGAATCGGTAAAAAATATCGACTGGAAACTGTTGGCCCGCACCGATAAGCTGTTTGTAAAGCAATTTGAGGAAGAAACCAATCTGCGCTGCTTCCTGCTGCTGGATACTTCATCATCCATGAATTTCCCCGAGGTTGGCATCAATAAGCTGCAGTTTTCGGTTTACGCTATAGCATCACTTATGTACCTGTTTAAAAAACAGCGGGATGCTTTTGGGCTTTGCCTGTTTTCAGATAAGATAGACTGGATCAGTGCGGCAAAATCAACCACTACACACCTGTTTTACCTTTATGCCGAGCTGGAGAAAATGTACGCAAGCCCGAAGGTAAATACGCAAACCAATATCACCAATGTGCTGCATCATATAGCCCAGGAAATTCATCAGCGCTCGCTGGTGATCATCTTTAGCGATATGTTAGAGAATAGCCTCAATGCTGAGAAGCAACAGGCCTTGTTTGCAGCTATTCAGCATTTAAAGTTTAACAGACACGAGGTAGTTATTTTTAACGTAACTGATAAGCAAAAGGAGCTGGATTTTAATTTTGATAACCGCCCGCACCATTTTGTGGATATTGAAAGCGGCGAAGAACTGAAAGTAAACCCGGCCCGGGTGCGGGATGCTTACAAAGCTTCGCTGAATGAGTATCGACACCAACTTGAGTTAAAATGCGCGCAATACCATATTGATTTGGTTGATGCTGATATTAACGAGGGGTATAATCATATTTTAAATACCTACCTGGTTAAGCGGAACAAGATGATTTGATAAAAATGCCGTTATCTGTGAAAGATAACGGCGTCTCAATTGTTTAATTTAATAGGGAAATTAAAAAAGTAAACTAAACTATTGCGAAGTAACAGGTACGCTGTGAAGAAATAGTGAAGATTACTCGCGGTTAAACACCAGGTAAATGCTGGTGCCCCTACCTTTAACCGAATCAATTTTTACTTTAATGCCGTGAAACGCGGTGATACTTTTTACAATGGCCAGGCCCAGGCCGTAGCTTTCCCTTTCGTCGGTTTCAAATTTTTCAAAGCGGTTAAAGGCGCTTTCAATCTGGCGCTGATCCATGCCCAGGCCGGTATCTGTAATCTCGAGGATGTAAATATCGTCTTTCAACTCGTCGCTAATGGTGATGCTGCCTTTGGGATTATTGTATTTGATGGCGTTATTAACCAGGTTAAACAACAAAGTGTGCATTAAAGGCCGGTTACCCATTATGGAGTAAATGTACTTCATGTTGTTGGTAAAGGTGAGGCGCTTTTCGTCCATACGGTCTTCCAATTCCTCCTGAATTTCCATAATTACGCCGGCTATCATAACCACATCGGCTTTATCGTACTGGTTATTCTCTACTTTCGAGATCAGCAGCAAACTGTTAATGATGGATTTTAGCCTGTTTAAAGTTTTAAGCGAGGCATGCATTTTGTTTTCGCTGGCTTCGCTCAGTTCTTCCTGTAGCAGGATGTTTTCGAGCCTCGAACTGATGATGGAGATGGGCGTAAGCAATTCGTGCGATACATTGGCAATAAACTGTTTTTCGAGGCTGAACAGCGCACTGATTTTTTTCATCAGCGAGCTGATGCTGTCATCAAGCAGTTCAAAATCCTGGGTGGTAGTTTTTACCTTTTCGTAATCAAAATTAAGCGGATCGTTCACCTTTATCAGTTTACGATCAATGATCTGGTAAAAAGGAGCCAATAAAAACTTGGTGAACACAAGGTCGCTTGCCAGGGTAAGGGCCAAAGCAATAACCAGGGTTAACAGGGTAAACCTTTTAATGATGGATTTTAACTCCTCGATAGAGGTAATGGAGACGCCAATTTCCAGCTGGTAACTGTGGTTGTTAAAATTAAACTGGTGGGTGAGGATGCGGTAAGTTTGATCGTTTTGGTCGTTACGATCAACCGCCCTGGTTTCGGTGGTAAATTTATTACCGGTTGTTACCGTTGGCTGAAATTTGATGGGAGTTATGGTAATAAACTCCTCCTTTAAAATATTATAATCGGTATATTTTTCCTGGTTGGCCAGGTAGCGGTTAATTTCCTTCGAACTCAGGCTTCGCAGCATTTCGCGCTCGTCATCCTCCAGCCGCAGTTCGATATGGTTATACGAGATCTTTTCGATAGAAAGCAGGATCAATAAGCCCGTAAAAAGGATAATGGCTAACTTGGTTAACGTGTTATAAAGGGCCAGTTTTACCTGTAATTTCATCTGTTTTTGTTAGATGTTGATCCGGTAACCAATGCTGCGTACGGTTTCAAACCAATCGATAGGGATGTAGGCCGATAATTTTTTGCGGAGGTTTTTTACGTGCACATCAACAAAGTTCGAGTCGGAGTTGATCTCCAGCACATCGCCCCAAACATGTTCGGTAAGGTTGGTGCGCGATATTACCCGGTTTTTGTTTAGCACCAGGTAGTTGAAAATTTCAAACTCTTTTTTGGTGAGGGCAATGCGCTCCTCGTTATAGGTAACGGTGCGGTTTTGGATATTGATTTTTAAGCCTTTAACGTTGATGTCATTACTCTCCAACCGGTGTTTGCGGCGGGTGATGGCATGCATGCGTGCTAATAACTCGTTTAATGAAAAGGGCTTGGCTAAGTAATCATCTGCACCCTGTTCAAGACCCGATACCCGGTCGTCAACGGCGCCGCGGGCAGTTAGTATAATTACGGCGTCTTCGCGCTCGGCCATGCCCTTCAGCATTTTAAGCAGGTCGAAGCCATCGCCATCGGGCAGGCCCAGATCAAGCAATATAAAATCGTAATTGTTTACAAAGATTTTTTCGGATGCCGACTTTTTGGTGCGGGCATGCTCAACCGTAAAACCTTCATGGCTCAAAAATTCGTCAACTTCAAGTGCCAGGCCTTTTTCGTCTTCAACAATTAACACGTTCATATCTGTGCAAGTTACAAAATTATCCAAAATCATAAGCGCCGCAATTTGAGGCAAGTGTACGTGAGGATTATTAGTAAATGATGAAGAAGCGCAATGTTGGGCAATGTGTTTAGCGTGCAATGTTGCTATCTATAGTTGAAGATTTTAAGGCGCGCAAAGGCGCAGGGACGCAAAGGTTTTTGTAAATAAATATGAATGTCGCAGATTTTTAAGTACGCAAAGAGGTTAAGACGCAAAGAAAAACAAGGTTGAAGCTGAGTTGCTATGTATGGGCGCTTTTGATTATCTAAAAACTTTGAGTAGTAACCAACAAAACAGAATCTTTGCGTTCTTAAAAATCTAAAACTATCAGTCCTTAAAAATCTTTGCGCCTCTGCGTCTTTGCGTGCCTTAAATCTTAAACTGTTTGTCGCAAAAAAATCATCTGCAACGCTAAATTCAAATTGTCCAAATCAATTTTCAATAATCGCTGTTACCCATAAAAGCTACAATATCTACTATGAGACTTTCTATCGAACGCAAGCCCATCAGAGTAAACCCCGACCCGAAACGTGTTATAGCCAGGTTCTTTTTTAATGGAAACGACAGGGCAAAGGAAGTTATTGAGCGCGTAATGCGCATCAGCGAGGATGATGCTTTCGGTATAGTATCTCCAATACTTCAGGAATATTCCAAACGCCACCGTAATATTACCCGCGTGCTTGGCAGGCATTGCGCCAAATTGAAGCCCTTGTTTTTAGAACTTAACATCGATTTTGATACCCTCACAGTTTACCGTAAACTGCTTATTGGTTCGTATTTTACCCACGAATATTCCATCGAATCGGCCGCGTTTTTTAATCCCTCTATCGTTGAAGATCCCGACCAAACCGAACTGGAAGACGGGCAACGCCGGGTAATCATCAGTTTCAGGGCAGTGGGCGAGGGGCATATCTCGTCCATCACCTTCCGCCGGGCCATGATTGATAAATTCAACAATATCAGCATCCAACCCGCCGGCGACTATATTGACGAGGCCGAGATAGTACGTAACGCGGTGTACAATAAAAAACTGTTTTTTGAAAAAGCAGCCATCACTCAAATCAGCATCGATGTAATCAGCGAGTTGGAGAGTAAACTTGATCATCATTTTGAGTATTCAAACCTGCGCCGCATTATTATGGATTCGCAGCAACTGCAGGAGGATGACATGAAGCGCCTGGAATATGATAAAGTGCTGTGGCTGGCCGATTCGTACTACGAAATTGTTTTCTCGCTGGATACCGACGTTTCCGACAGGGTAATCTTTCCTATCTCGGAGTATGAACGGAAAGGCATTGAAGATGCGCGATTTGTACATTTTACTAATGACGATGGAACAAAACTGTACTACGCCACCTATACAGCTTACGATGGTTCGCTGATTATGCCTAAGTTGCTACAAACCAGCGATTTTTATAATTTTAAGATAATGCCTTTATACGGCGCGGGCGCCCAGAATAAAAACCTGGCCCTCTTTCCGCGCAAGGTGAATGGTAAATATGTGATGATATCCCGTATCGACGGTTGCAACAACTACATCATGTATTCAGACAAGATTAACATCTGGGAAAAACCCATCAAACTGCAGCACCCCGAATTTAGCTGGGAATTTGTACAGATGGGCAACTGCGGTTCGCCCATCGAAACTGAAGAAGGCTGGATCATGATTACCCACGGCGTTGGCCCTATGCGACGCTATGTACTGGGGGCAAGCCTGCTTAAATTGGATGATCCTACGGTAGAGATAGGCAGGCTGCGCGAACCTTTATTAATCCCCAATGCTGATGAAAGGGAGGGATATGTGCCCAATGTGCTGTATTCCTGCGGCTCCATCGTACACAACAATAAACTGATTATCCCTTATGGCGTTTCGGATTCGTCTACCGCTTTTGCCGAAGTTTGTTTAGATGAGCTTTTAGTTAAGCTGAAAGCTTAAGGCCGAAAGCCGAAAGCAAAAAGCAAAAAAGGTATAGCTGGCGCACGCGTGCCGCGTGTGCCCCGCATGCTAAGTAGCCATAATACATGGTGCTGCTGCTTTTCCATTTGCTTAGGAACGCGCGGCACGCGCGCACCAGCGTTAGTTTTTTAATTGAATACCTCAAAAAGTTTTCCGCTTTCAGCCTTCCGCTTTTAGCTAAAAAAATAGATCAATTATCTGATAATAAGTCATTTGATTTTCACAAAAGCAATCTTTTAAATCATTAATTAAAACCAAAGCGTCTTTTTCAAGTTTAATAAAGTATGAAAAAGATAATTTTAAGCATAAGCATTATACTGTTTTCGCTTTCGGGTTTTGGCCAGGCACTGAAGCCCGTAAAGATAGATAGCCTTGTGACGGTGTCGTTGCCTACAGGTTTTACAAAAAAAGATACGTTAGGCCAGCAGATCTACCAGGGTACCGGATCGTTGGGAAATATATTGGTTTTACGGGTTCCTAACCCGCCCAACGCCAAGCCTTTGAATAAAGAAAAGGATTTGAAAAACGTGTTCAAAACGTATATCAGCGGCATCCAGAAACAATCGGTTAATGGTAGTGTGATGTATCCACGCGATACCACCATCGGCAAACTGGAAGGTAAAGTGTTTACCCTGAGGATTGATAACAGCGGCTCAACAGGCGAATCGCCCGAATTGAGAAACTTTATCCTGTTATACACCCAGGACGTTACTTATACTTTTGAATATAACTATCCCGAGCAAAGGGCCGATCTGGCTAAAGCCGAATTGAAACAATTTTCAAGCTCCATCAGGATAGCGCCAACCTTAGATCGTCGAGACCAATACCTGTCGGACGCAAAAGGCTTATCATCACCGGCAAAAATCGGCATTTACGGTGGCGGGGCAATTATTGTGTTTATTATTGTGTTTACGGTTATGCGCCGTAAAAACAGGCAGCTGGAAGCCGGAGTTTAATGCGTTGCAGGCTTTTTCTTAACAAGATCAAGCAAACCTCTGTTCCATCCGGCCGAATGAATAAATTGCTTACCATCAAGCCAGTTAAGCCAGAATATAGTAACGAACACGCCGATAGCCGAGCCGGCAAGCACATCTTCAAAAAAATGTTCGGTTAAATACATTCTTGAATAGCCAACCATTATGGCAACAAACAAGGCTGGGACACCCCAGCCTTTGTTTTTACACAAATAAGTGATAACCAGCGCCGCCGAAAAAGCACTAACGGTATGCCCCGAAGGGAAACTGTATTTTTCCAGTATATAAACACCATCAACGGTATGTACCCGGCTCCACTGTTCGGCAAAATATAGCTTGGGCCGGGGAGCTACGTAGATGTTTTTAAGAATTTGCGCTACTATAGAGGTAACGGCATAACTTGATGCCAGCAACAGCCAGTTGCGGTAGCTGAAAAATAACATCAGTAAGGATAATATTACCGCTGTGGTGCCATCACCAATATCGGTTATGTAAGGCTCAATGGTATCAAGCCAGGGCTGATGCCAGCTATTAACGGTAAAAAAGATACTTTCTCGACTGCAAAGCAGTTTAATAATGAGGCAGGTTGATAAAAGGATGAGGTAAAGGATAAAAAAAGGGCGGATCCTGTGCAAAACATCTTTTATTCTTATCTTCATGGTGCAAAGTAAGCCATATACTTATTCAAAGCAAAAAAATGATTAGCTTTGAGATTGATTAGCTATTTAATTGATTAAACTACATGTCGAAAAGTATCTTTCGTAAAAAATCAGTAGAAAAAATATTGCACGATGTTGAATGCGGATTTGGAGATGGCGAGCACCCGGGAACAACAACATCACAACTCAAGAAAGAACTTAACGTACGCGACCTTACCCTAATGGGGATAGCCGCCGTAGTAGGCGCCGGCATCTTCTCTACCATTGGCGAAGCCTCCTTTCAGGGTGGGCCCGGTGTGAGTATCCTGTTTGTAATTACCGCCATAACCTGTGGCTTTTCTGCCCTTTGCTATGCCGAGTTTGCCTCGCGCATCCCTGTAGCCGGCAGTGCTTATACTTACGCCTATGCTTCATTTGGCGAATTGATTGCCTGGATTATCGGTTGGGATCTGTTAATGGAATACGCCATCGGCAATATAGCTGTGGCCATATCCTGGAGTACTTATTTTGTAAACTTCCTCGAAGGATTTAAGATCCATTTGCCACGATATCTTTATACAGATTATTTTACGGTATTCAGGGCGCATGAGGATGTTGTGCAATTTACAGCCAGCAACCAGCTATCAAAAATTACCGATGTAATGCGTGAAAACGCCGCCGCCTGGGATAGTGCTCCGGGATTTGGCAGTTTAAAACTGGTTGCTAATTTGCCGGCCCTGCTCATTGTAATAATTATTACTTACCTGGTGTACATAGGCATCCGCGAAACCAAAAAGGCAACCAATGCCATGGTGTATTTAAAAATAGCCATTGTACTTGCCGTTATTGTGATAGGCTTTTTCTACGTTACTCCGGCCAACTGGCACCCGTTTTTGCCTAATGGCTTTGGTGGTGTGATGAAAGGCGTATCCGGCGTGTTTTTTGCCTACATAGGCTTTGATGCCATATCAACCACGGCCGAAGAATGCGAACGGCCACAGCGCGATTTGCCCCGCGGCATGATCTATTCGCTGGTTATTTGTACGGTGTTGTACGTGCTCATCTCGCTGGTGTTAACCGGTATGGTAAGCTATAAAGAGCTGCAGGTAGGCGATCCGCTGGCATTTGTTTTTGCCAAGGTTGGTTTGCATAACATCAGCTATGTAATTTCCATAAGCGCTGTAATTGCTACCGCCAGCGTATTGCTGATATTTCAGTTAGGCCAGCCACGCATCTGGATGAGCATGAGCCGCGACGGTTTGTTGCCGAAAGTTTTTTCGCGCATTCACCCTAAATATCAAACTCCTTCGTTTTCAACTATTGTAACCGGCTTTGTAGTGGCAGTACCGGCATTGTTTTTAAATCTTACCGTGGTAACTGATCTTACCAGTATCGGTACCCTGTTTGCCTTTGTGCTGGTTTGCGGCGGTGTATTGCTTTTGCCTCGTGAAGAGGCTGCCAAAGGTAAATTTCATCTGCCTTATATCAATTCGCAATGGATTGCACCGGTGATATACATTATTGTATTGGTTCTTTGCTGGAATAATTTCCTTGGGTTGTTTTCGGGCGAGAATATCCATCAAAAATTTCCATTCTTCCTTTTTATATTGCTGTCAACTACTTTAACAGTATTGGCTGTAATCAAAAAGCTGTCGCTTATCCCGGTGTTGGGATTACTAAGCTGCTTTTATTTAATGGCCGAATTAACTTACGACAGCTGGATCCGCTTTTTGATCTGGCTCATTATTGGCCTGGTTATCTACTTCACCTATAGCTATAAAAACAGCGTGATAGGCAAAGAAGCTGCAGCCAAAACAAAGTAAAGCTTTATGTGGACCTGCCCCCTCTGCCAGCGTGAATTTAAAGCCACCAACCAGGTGCATTCATGCCGCGACAGGGAGCTATCAGAAGCATTAGCCGGCAAAACACCGCATACAATAGATCTTTTCGATCATTTGGTTGATGAGTACCTGCAAATGGGCGATATTAAAGTTTATCCTACCAAAAGCATGATTGCCTTAGGCGCAAGGGTAAATTTTGCCTACATAAGCCAGCTGGGTAAAAACTTTATTGATGTGGTTTTTCCTTTTAATGAGGTTTATGAGGATAACCTGTGTTTTAGTAAAATAAAACAGGTACCCGGCACCAATCAGCACAATCACTACTTCCGGATGTTTTTTAAGGAAGATATTAATGATGAGGTGAGGAGCTATATGAGGCTGGCTTTGGATAAGGCGGTTTAAAAAAATAACTACCGCGGGTTTAGCACAGCGTAACCCGTGGCAGATGAGGATAACCTGTGTTTCAGTAAAATAAAGCAGGTTCCGGGTACCAATCAGCACAATCACTACTTCCGGATGTTTTTTAAGGAAGATATTAATGATGAGTTGCGGAAGTATATGCGGCTGGCTTTGGATAAGGCGGTTTAAAAATAAAAAAACAACCTACCGCGGGTTTAGCGTAGCGTAACCCGTGGGAATAAGCATTCGGGTCTCTGACCCGAGTGGGGACTTAAGTTATAAACTTAAGTGATTGCCAACCACGGGTTACGCTGCGCTAAACCCGCGGCAGATAATTTCTAATAAAAAGAAAGGCCTCACGGATTCCCGTGAGGCCTTTCTTTTTATTAGATGTTTTAATTAATCCTATGAATCTCTATAGCTTCAGGCATAGTTAATACCAATGGCACTTTCTCAACCGTTACAAAGCTCAGATCGAGGCCGAAACCGCGCTCTTCGGATAAGCTCACTTTTTTAAGCTGCTTGTAATAATCCATAATAAACCTTTCAATAAACGACAGATTATGTGAGCGTGAAAATACCTTTTCGATCACCACGAAGCGGAAATCGCCTACAATTTTATGTTTGTTTAATGATTTGTAGGTGCTGGTAATATCAACCTCGCCTTTTTTAACCAGGTCTTCAACTACTTTCCTGAAAAGCAGGTTTATTTGCTGCTCAACGCGGAAACCCAGTTTAAAGTCGATACGGATCAGTTTGTTGGGTACCAGGTGGTCAACTTCGTATTCGCGTTTGTATGGCTCGTCAACCACGTCAACGTGTACCAGCCAGTAAACATCGGCGCGTTTAGGTTGCTTTTGCAGTATCGAGTAAACAATTTTCGATTCAATTTCTGAATTGAAGTTGGCGCTGGTAAGATACACCAGTTGTGAGGCGTATTTAGGCACGCTTTCGTCATGACTTAGCTCTGTAATGATATCGAAATAATCTTCAATCTCTACAAATTTCACATAGCGGTTCCTGATTTTACGGGCGGTATGCCACGTCCACATTACCGTGAACAGCACAAAGCCGATGGATAGGGTAAACCAGCCGCCATCTAAAAACTTATGCAGGTTACCGGTAAGGAATGTACCCTCAATAAGAATATAAACCACCAAAAACGTATTGATAATATAATTGGGGACTTTTTTACGTTTCAGGAATTTAGATACCAGGATGGTGGTCATGAGCATGGCCACGGTAATACTTAAACCGTAAGCGGCCTCCATTTTATCCGAATGTTTAAAGATCAGTACCACACCTAAACAGCCTGCCCACAGCAGCCAGTTAACGCTTGGTACGTATAATTGGCCCTTTTGCTCGGACGGGTAATTGATGCGCACTTTTGGCCAAAGGTTAAGCCTTACAGCCTCGGCAATAAGCGTAAACGAACCGGAAATTAAAGCCTGGCTGGCAATGATAGCGGCTACGGTAGCGATACCGATACCAAATATCAAAAACCACTCGGGCATAATTTTATAAAAGGGGTTGTTGGCGTTCAGATCCATTACGTGGCCATTGCGTTGTAATAACCAAACCGCCTGGCCCAGGTAATTTAATATTAAGCAGATTTTTACGTAGATCCAGCTTACGCGGATGTTGGCTTTACCGCAGTGACCAAGGTCGGAGTATAGGGCCTCGGCACCGGTAGTACACAGGAAAACCGCACCTAATACGATAAAAGCACCATCGCTTGAGCTTGAGGTAAGCAATTTAACGGCGTAATACGGGTTTAACGAACGGATAATCCACGGATCGTGAATAATGTAGCTAACGCCCAGCACGCCCATCATGGTAAACCAGATAAACATAATAGGGCCAAATGCCTTACCAACCAGCGAAGTACCAAACTGCTGTATAATAAATAATACCGTTATAATGGCCATTACAACATACACTGTAGGTAAATTAGGCTGATAGGTTTGCAACCCCTCTATGGCCGATGAAATGGTAATAGGAGGGGTGATGATACCATCGGCCAACAGCGCACAGCCACCTACCACTGCCGGTATAATGAGCCATTTTGCGCGTCGGCGCACCAATGAAAACAGCGAAAAAATGCCGCCCTCACCTTTGTTATCAGCCCTTAGTGTAATTACCACGTACTTGATGGTGGTTTGTAACGTAAGAGTCCAGAAAATTAATGAAACTCCTCCCAGAATTAAGGTTTCGGAAATTTGCTGCTGGCCAACTATGGCCTTAAATACGTATAATGGGGAGGTACCAATATCACCGTAAATTATTCCTAAACTGATTAAGAAGCCGGCGGCCGACAGTTTATGCAGATCTTTATGATTTGACACTTTTATGATTTAGAGATGGCAAAAATATTAATTTTTTTGGTTAAACCATTATCCGAGTTAAACGTATAACGAAATAATGTGTCTATGATACAATAAGGTGCTTGTTCTGTTAAAAATTGTTAAAAAGTTTTACAAAAACAGCAAAATATAATTTGGTGAGCGCTTTATTTATACTTTTGTAGAATCATACTAAATAATGAGGCGAAGTTTTACATACTCCTATGTTTATACCTATACCTGGGTTGTGATGGTTGCGATGGCAATTTTCATCAACTTTGCCTTTGCCGCTGATTTTAAGACGCTTAAAGCTGATTTTAAAACAGATACGGTATTGCTGCGTAGTAAAACTAAATCGTCCAAAAATTCATACCTGAAAAACGGGCTTCACCTGGCCTTGCCTCCGCTTAAACCCGCGGTTACTTCAAACGTGAAGGTAAATGTGGCACGGCCCGACGATAAGTTGCTTACCGACGTGCAGTTATACCCAAACCCGGTAACTGATCAAATCAATTTAAAATACTCCATATCGCGCAATACCAATGTTACCATCAAAATAAAAGATGTGTTGGGTAACGATATTTCAACCATGTTTTCGCAAAGGGTTGAATCAGGCGATCATAATCTGAACTATCCTATAGCCAATAAGCTTACCCGTGGGTTTTATTTTATACGGGTGGTGGCCGGTACTGAATCGGTTATTAAAAGGGTGTTGGTGTTGTAAGAACCTTTCTCCAATCAAGCTATCTTAATTTTTTAACGCTTCCTTCTGTGGGGAGAATAACTACCCATATTTGAGTTTTTTTTAATTCCCTCCCTGGGGAGCTACTGTGTGTACACATCTTTCATTAATGCGCTGTAGGTGCTACCTGTTTATAGCATTCGGGACAAAACAATAAAAATGCGCCGTAGGTGCTACCCCTGAACATGCTTTGAACCTACATGCAAGAGGGTAGCCTCTAAGAGGCAAAGAATTACGACGTTAATTTTTTTTACAAACAGGTATCCCCTCTGGGGAATTGAAAGACTTTAAAGATGTGTACACACTGTAGCCCTGGGGAGGGGTGCGGTGGACTGTGTAGTGGTAGGGAGGGGTTTGTCCGCCATGCATACCTCATAGCATGATGTAGAAACCCCTCCCTACACCCTCCCAGGGGAGGGAATCGCACATTCGCCCCACTTTTTTTATCTCTTCTTAACACCAACAACGGCACGGAAACCATCCAAATTTTTTAGCTTTGGCGTTTACAGCGTTCATTTATGAAAATTATTGCCATTGGCCGCAACTACGCCGAACACGCCAAAGAACTCAACAATCCGGTGCCAACCACCCCGGTAATATTTATGAAGCCTGAAACGGCTTTGTTAAAAGATAACAAGCCTTTTTATCATCCCGATTTTTCGGAAGATGTACATCACGAGATTGAGCTGGTGTTAAAGATCAGCAAGGAAGGAAAACACATCAGCGAGAAATTCGCTTCCGGCTATTACGAAGAAATTGGTTTAGGGATCGATTTTACCGCCCGCGATATCCAATCGCGCCATAAAGAAAAAGGTTTGCCCTGGGAGTTGGCCAAAGCCTTTGACGGCTCGGCACCGGTAAGCGGCTTCGTTCCAAAATCAAAATTCGAATCGTTATATAATCTTGATTTAAGGTTGGATATTAACGGCGAAACCCGCCAGCAGGGCAATACCCGCGATCTGCTTTTCTCGTTCGAAAGTATCATCGCCTTTGTTTCGCAATACATCACCCTAAAAAAAGGCGACCTAATATTTACCGGCACCCCACCGGGTGTATCAAAAGTAAAAATAGGCGACAGGCTTGAAGGCTATCTTCAGGATGAAAAAATGCTCGATTTTTACGTTAAATAAAGCATGATCAAAAAACTATTGGTTATAGGCGCGCTGTGTTTGGGTATTTATGCAAGCACCGTAGCGCAAACTATTATACAAAGCAGGCAATACCCGCAAAACTATTTCCGCTACCCGCTCGATTTAACGCCGCCTACAACAGCGGGTTCATTCGGCGAGTTAAGGCCATCGCATTTCCACTCGGGCCTGGATTTTAAAACCAACCAGCGTACCGGCTACCCGGTGCACGCCGCTGCCGAAGGATATATCTCGAGGGTGAGGGTGCAGTTTGGTGGTTTCGGCAGGGCTATATATATCACCCATCCTAATGGGTATACCACGGTTTACGGACATTTGGAAAGCTTTAGCCCGGCAGTGATTGAGCTGATTAAAAAATACCAGTACGATCATCAAACTTACGAGGCCGATTTTAATCTTACGCCAACACAGGTCCCGGTTAAAAAGGATGAGGTTGTGGCTATCTCCGGCAATGCCGGTGCTTCGGCTGGTCCGCATGTGCATTTCGAGATCCGCGATAGCAAAACTGAAGAAACCATTAACGCCCAGCTATTCGGTTTAACAATTCCGGATAAAGTACCGCCAACCATCACCTCTATCGGCATTTACCACCTCAATAATAAACCCTTCAGCGAAAAAACGCCTAAAGAGTTTTTAGGGGTGACCGGAGCGGCAGGCAATTATCACCTGATAAAGCCTCAAACGCTTGAACTAAGCGGAAACATCGGCTTTGGTATCAATGCTACCGATATGAACAGCACTTCGTTTAACCATAACGGGATCTACTCTATCGAACTAAAACTCGACGGAAAAACAGTTTATACTTTCGCGGTTGAGCGTTTCGCGTTCGATCAAACGCATGCTATCAACGCTTATATCGATTTTCCGGCTTATGAATCATCGCGCCGCTGGATGCAGAAGTGTTTTATTTTGCCGGGAAGCCATATCTCCCTGTACCCTCAATCAATAAATAGGGGTATCATCACTTTTGATGACGATGCCCTTCATGAGATTGAATATGTGGTGAAAGATGTGGCAGGCAATACTTCATCGCTCAAGCTAAAAGTGAAATCATCGCCTTATACAATTCCGCAGCCGGTTAAACCAACCGGTACCATGCTGTACTATGATAAGCGCAGCGAGTTTAGTAACGATAAAGTTAAAGTGATAGTAATGCCGGGCAATTTGTATGATGACCTTGATTTTCAATACTCATCGTCGGCAAAGCTGCCGGGCGCTTATTCGGCGGTGCACCATATTCATAACCGGTTAACGCCTATCCATGAAGGATACGAGATCTGGATCAAGCCGGATGTTGATTTAGGAAAGTATGCCGATAAGGCTGTAATTGTAAGCAGTTGGGGTGGATGCCAGGGTGGTTATTATAAGGATGGCTACGTGATATCGCAGGTGAGTGCCTTTGGCGACTATTATATAAAGGTAGACACTGTGCCGCCGGTAATCCATCCGCTCAACATCAAAAACGGTAGCAATATGAAAGCCGCCCGTTCGATTAATTTCAGGATGAGTGATAATTTATCAGGAATCAAGAGTTATACAGGCACTATTGATGGTAAATGGGTGCTGATGGAGCATGATTATAAAAGTAAAATATTAAGTTACACGTTTAATGCCGATATTGTGCCCGGTAAACACGTGTTTAAGTTGGTGTTAGTTGATAACAAGAATAATTTTTCGGAATTTGCCGCCGATTTTTACAGATAAGTACCTTATACCATGACAACATTAAAAGAAGGCGATAAAGCCCCCGATTTTACCGCTAACGATCAAAACGGCAAAGCCGTATCCCTTGCCGATTACCGCGGCAAAAATGTGATCCTGTACTTTTATCCTAAAGATGATACCCCCGGTTGCACAGCCGAATCGTGCGATTTTCGCGACAACTACCAATCGCTTTTAGGTAAAGGTTACGAGGTGATAGGTGTTAGCACCGACGATGAAAAATCGCACAAAAAATTCGAAACCAAGTACAGCCTGCCGTTTACCCTGATAGCCGATAGCAGCCACGAAATTGTGGAAGCCTACGGTGTTTGGGTTGAAAAAAACATGTATGGCAAAAAATATATGGGTACTGCCCGTACCACATTTGTAATTGATGCAGAGGGAATTATTAAGCACGTGATAAGTAAGGTTGATACCAAAGCTTCATCACAACAGGTGCTGGACCTTGTAAATTAAGTGTTAAAAACACAATCATAATAGCTACTTTAGCATTCCCTATAATCCAATTAATGAAAGCAGACTTACAAACATTAGAAAAAACCGCGTCGCAGATCAGGCGCGACATTGTACGTATGGTACACGGCTGCCAGTCGGGCCACCCGGGCGGCTCATTGGGCTGTACTGATTTCTTTACCGCATTGTATTTTTCGGTAATGAACCACGACCCTAAATTTAACATGGACGGTATTGGCGAAGACTTGTTCTTCCTGTCAAACGGTCACATTTCGCCGGTGTTTTACAGCACATTGGCACACGCCGGTTACTTTGATAAAGCCGAGTTGGCAACCTTCCGTAAACTGAACTCACGTTTGCAAGGTCACCCAACTACGCACGAGCATCTTCCGGGCGTACGTATCGCTTCGGGCTCATTAGGTCAGGGCTTATCGGTAGCTATCGGCGCGGCGCTTGCAAAAAAATTAAATGGTGATAAATCATTAGTGTTCACCCTGCATGGTGACGGCGAGATCCAGGAAGGCCAAATTTGGGAAGCTGCGATGTTTGCGCCTCATAATCATGTTGATAACCTGATCTCTACCATTGATGTTAACGGTCAGCAAATTGATGGCCCTACCAAAAAGGTACTTTCATTAGGCGATCTTCGTGCTAAATGGGAAGCTTTTGGCTGGGATGTATTGGATATGAAAGGTAATGATATGGCCGATGTGGTTAAAGTGCTTGAAGAAGCAAAAAGCCGTACCGGACAAGGTAAACCAATTATGATTTTGATGCATACCGAAATGGGTTACGGTGTCGACTTTATGGTGGGCAGCCACAAATGGCACGGTATTGCGCCAAATGATGAGCAGCTTAAACTGGCTTTAGATCAGTTAGAGGAAACACTGGGCGATTATTAAGCCCCCCGGGCCTCCGTTAGCTAACGGAGGAGCGTTAGAACATCAGTTTAATTTATCACGATTTAATTCGATCCCTCGCTATTGTGGAGGGAATTTGAGCAATGAAAAAATACACTTACACAGATAAAAAAGATACCCGCTCGGGCTTTGGTGCCGGGTTGCTGGAAGCCGGCAGAAAAAACGACCAGGTTGTTGCCCTTTGTGCCGACCTTGTAGGCTCGTTAAAAATGCAGGATTTTATTAATGAATTTCCTGAGCGTTTTGTACAAACAGGTATTGCCGAAGCTAACATGATCGGTATTGCTGCCGGTATGACCATTGGCGGTAAAATTCCTTTCACCGGTACATTTGCTAACTTCTCTACAGGCCGTGTTTACGATCAGATCCGTCAATCGGTAGCTTACTCAAACAAAAACGTTAAAATTTGCGCTTCACACGCTGGTTTAACTTTGGGCGAGGATGGCGCTACCCACCAGATTCTGGAGGATATCGGCCTGATGAAAATGTTACCAGGCATGACTGTGATTAACCCTTGCGATTATAACCAAACCAAAGCTGCTACTATGGCTATTGCCGAGTACGAAGGCCCGGTTTATTTACGTTTCGGTCGCCCGGTTGTTCCGATCTTTACCGATGCTGATCAGAAATTTGAAATTGGTAAAGCCTGGATGGTTAATGAAGGTGCTGATGTAAGTATCTTCGCCACCGGTCACCTGGTATGGGAAGCTATTTTGGCTGGTGAGAAACTGGCTGAAGAAGGTATCGATGCCGAGATTATTAACATCCACACCATTAAACCTCTTGATGCTGAGGCTATATTAAAATCTGTAGCTAAAACCGGTTGCGTAGTTACAGCCGAAGAGCATAACCGTTTAGGTGGTTTGGGTGATAGCGTTGCACAAGTATTGGCTGTACACAACCCAACCCCGCAAGAGTACGTAGCTGTTAACGACAGCTTTGGCGAAAGCGGTACGCCTGCACAACTGATGACCAAATATGGCCTGGATGCAGAGCATATTGTGGCAGCAGCTAAAAAGGCGATCGAAAGAAAAAACAAAAAGGCTTAATAAACCTTTAACATTAATAAAATTCTAAAAAATGTCGGTACAGGTTGAAGATTCAGAAATATTAAGCAAATTCCAGGACGAAAAGACCCGGAATGAGGCGTTTAACCTGTTGTTGAAAAAGTACCAGCAGAAAATATACTGGCACATCCGCCGCATGGTTGTTGATCATGACGACGCGGATGACCTTGTTCAGGATGTTTTTGTAAAGGTTTGGAAAAACCTTGCCGGTTTCAGAAACGACGCGCAACTGTACACCTGGATGTACAGGATAGCATCCAACGAGTGTATTACTTTTCTGAACAAGAAAAAACAGAAAAATAATATACCGTTGGATGATGTTGCTTACGAGCTGGCCGATACACTGGCCGACTCGACCTATTTTAACGGCGACGCGGCGCAGCGTAAACTACAGGAAGCCCTGCTTACCCTGCCCGAAAAACAACGGCTTGTTTTCAATATGAAATACTATGAAGACATGAAGTATGAGGAAATGTCGCAGGTTTTGGGTACCAGTGTTGGGGCTTTAAAAGCATCTTTTCACCTGGCAGTCAAGAAGATAGAGGCGCACTTGCTGGGAAAAGATTAATTTTTTAATTTACGTTAAACCTTTTAGCACTATACCAATCTATAGTTGTGTATGAAAAGCGATATGGACAATAGGGAATGGCTGGATGATTTCATCGCGCTGAAACAGGTTAGCACAACTAACCCGTTCACAGTGCCTGAAGGCTATTTTCATGAGTTAGCGCAGCACATTACAACACGCATAAGGCTTGAGGGATTAAAAAATTATCCATCTGCAGGTTACACTGTACCGCAGAACTACTTCGACGAGTTAAAGAGCAACATCCAGAGCCGTATAAATATTGAAAGTGCTTTTAGCGCCGGAGATTCGGGGTTTACCGTACCCGAAAACTACTTTGATGAGCTAAGCAGCAACATCAAAAGCCGTATTGTGGTTGATGAAGCCATAGATGCGGGCGAGGGCTTTACGGTGCCCGATAATTATTTTAACGAGCTGAGCAGCAATATCCAAAGCCGCATAGCGGTTGAGGAGGCCATGAGTGATGAAGGTTTTACAGTGCCGGAAGGTTATTTTGACGAACTGAGCAGCAACATTCAAAGCCGGATAGCCATTGAAGAAGCCATGGGCGATGAGGGGTTTAGGGTTCCTGAAAACTATTTTGAGGAGCTGAGCGCCAACATCCAAAGCCGCATAGCGGTTGAGGAAGCCATGAATATGGAAGAAGAAGGTTTTGTTGTGCCGATGAACTACTTTGAGCAGCTTAACCAGCGCATACTGGATAAAACCGTTAATGCCGGGGTAGAAGTTGTGCTTGAACCTGATAATGTTGTAAGCATCAACAAAAATAAACCTGTTCAGAAAAAAGGCATGGTGAGGAAGCTTTGGGCTTCGCCAACCATCAGGTATGCTACCGCGGCTTGTTTTGCTTTGATACTGGGTGTAGGTGTTATTTTCAGGGGCGATATCCAGGCTCCGGATCATAACCACTCTTATTTGCACGAAGAGGTATCATCCGTACCGGTTGATGAAATAAGAAGCTACCTTCAGTTACACATGGACGCCAGCGACACCCGTACACTGATGGATGCGAACCAAAAAGGCAATGCAAGCAATGCAGACGAAGATCTGTCGGATTATATAGATAATTAAACAGGAGAACAACATTTAATGAGTATTTGGATCAGGCATATTTGTATTGTGTTATTTGTTATGGCGATAGGCTATGAGGGGCAGGCGCAGGTAAACCGCTTCGTACCCGCTCAAACACCTACCCGGCCCGAGCTTAATCCCGTACGCCCTAATGGTAACAGAAAGGGAGCGATGGGTAAAAAGCTTGAAGCCGCCCGTAACCGATACATCAGCAGGCAGCTTGATTTAACCGACGATGAAGCCAACAAATTTTGGCCGCTGTACAACCAGTACCAGCAGGAACTAACAGCTGTACGCATCCTGAAACGTTTAAATAACTCCAACTCATCTGCCAACGGTACCGAGCAAATAGATAAAGAAATTTATTACGAAAGCCAACTGGTAGGCATCCGCAAACGCTACCGCGATTCGTTCTCCAAAATCCTTCCACCCGAAAAGGTGAGCATCCTGTACAAAAGCGAACAGGAGTTTAATGATGAACTCATTAAACAGTTGAGCGAGCGGAGTGAGAGAGCGGGGAATTGAGGTTAGTGATTAGAGGTTGGAGTTTAGAGATTAGATACTCTCTTCTTTTTAAAGATCAAAAGTATTTTAAATAACATTACAGATGGATTTTCGTCCATCTGTTTTAGTTTATCTTTGTCGGTAATATCTCCCGAGGCGTCATTGCGAGGCACGAAGCAATCCCAAACTGTACAGGGCGGACCTGCAAATCGGGGATTGCTTCGTACCTCGCAATGACGGCTGTTAGATAACAATTGCTCCTGAAAACGACTCAAGATCTTAAACTTAAGACTTAGAACTAATCATCATGACCACTCTTCGCCAGCTTTTTTTAGCCAATAACGCTCAAACCACAAATTTCCCGCTATTACTCGAGTTTGAACGCGCCGAAGGCATCTACATGTACAACGCGGAGGGCAAGCCGTATATTGATCTGATATCCGGCATTGGCGTAAGCAGTTTAGGCCACAGCAACCCGTATGTTATCGATGCCATTAAACAGCAGGTTGATAAATACATGCACCTGATGGTTTACGGCGAGTACGTACAAACCCCGCAGGTACGTTTTGCCGAAAAACTGGTCTCAGTACTGCCGGATAATTTGCAGTCGGTGTATTTTACTAACTCAGGTGCCGAGGCGGTGGAGGGAGCTTTGAAATTGGCCAAACGTTTTACCGGCAGAAGCCAGATTATTTCATGTTATAATTCATATCATGGTAGCACCAACGGCGCGTTAAGTGTAATGGGTAACGAGGAATTTAAGAAAGCTTACCGTCCGCTGTTGCCTGGGATTAATTTTATTCGTTTTAATGAGGTTGATGATCTTCAATTAATAACCGAACAAACAGCCTGCGTTATTATAGAAACCGTACAGGGCGAGGCCGGTATCCGCGTGCCTGATGTAGCCTATATGCAGGCTTTGCGCGCCCGTTGTACAGAAACAGGTACACTGCTGATATTAGATGAGATCCAGGCAGCATTCGGTCGTACGGGCAGGCTATTTGCTTTTGAGCATTTTGATATTGTGCCCGATATTCTGTTACTGGCCAAAGCTTTGGGAGGCGGCATGCCGATAGGTGCGTTTATTTCATCAAGCCAAATTATGGATGTGCTGAAGGAAAATCCTATCCTCGGTCATATCACCACTTTTGGAGGGCACCCGGTTTGCTGTGCAGCGGGATTAGCCGCGTTGGAGTTTTTGTTGGATAATGATCTGGTTTCCGGCGTAGCCGAAAAAGAAGCATTGTTCCGTTCGCTATTGGTTCACCCCGCTATCAAAGAGGTGAGGGGCAAAGGCCTGATGCTTGCCGCCGAACTGGAAAACTTCGATCTGAATAAAAAAATAATAGATCGCTGCATTGAAAACGGTGTAATAACCGATTGGTTTCTACATTGCAGCAACTCGATGAGGCTGGCACCACCGCTGATCATTACGCATGATGAGATCAGGAAAGCCTGTGCAGTTATTATTGAGGCTGTGGATTATTATACAAAATAAACTTTCTATTGAAGTTTTCGTGTCATATCGAAGGCATGTCCTGGTTGAGTTGAACCCCTCTGGGGTTCTCTTCTGTTTTTACTCTTTTGCTACAAACCTTTAACCCCTCTGGGGTTATTTTCTGTTTTTATTTTTTGCTACAAAGCTTTAACCCCTCTGGGATTTTCCTTATCCGGTCTAATATAAAATGCACCAGAGGTGCAAAAGCTTTGTAGCAACAGCAAACTCCACCCTTTTTATTGCCCCGGAGGGGCAAAACAATTAAACTTGCAACTCCATATTGCAGTTTTAACCGGATCTTTAAAAAATCACATTTATTTCCTCCCGTAACTTCCCTGTTATAAAACCGCTAAATTTTTGTTTGAATTAAATTGGTACGGTTTGTGCATTTATAGCAATACCCGGTAAAATTGGGCTTTTGGTGTTGTAAATGCAATAAATCTGGTCACCAAATGTTCTTTTTAATGGTCACGCGTGTTTTACAATTAATTAAAAATCTTGTAAAAACAAACAGAATAGCATCTACTCTATCTACTTATGAAAATAGCATATATATCAACCTATCCACCCCGCGAGTGCGGTTTAGCAACGTTTAATAATAATCTGATGCACGCCATCAGCTCAAATTTTCCTGATAGAAAAACTCTGGCGCAAAACGGCTTTGTTGTAGCGCTTAACGATTCGGAAAATTTGCAGGAATATGAATACCCGGAGGAGGTGAAATATGTTATCCGTCAAAATCATCAAAAAGATTATATCCGCGCGGCAAACTACATCAACACCAGTAATGCCGATGTATGTATTATGGAGCATGAGTTTGGTATTTACGGCGGCGAAAGCGGTATTTATATTTTGCCGCTCATTAATCGCTTAGAGAAACCGCTGATCTCTATTTTACATACCGTATTAAAAGATCCGAGCTATGTACAGCGTATTATTATCCGTGAGATAGCCGAGCAATCGTCAAAGATTATTGTGATGAGCAAAAGGGCTGTAGAGTTTTTAACCTCGATATATGAGATCCCTGTAGACAAGATCCAAATTATTGAACATGGTGTACCTGATGTAGAGGCGCCAGCTGATAACCCGGTAAAAAATCTCTCAGCTTTTAAAAATAAAAGGGTAATGTTAACCTTCGGTTTACTAAGCCGCAATAAAGGTTTGGAAACGGTTGTAAAAGCACTGCCGAAAATAGTTGAAAAACATCCCGACGTGATGTATGTGGTGTTGGGTAATACCCACCCGGGGGTAATTAAAAATTCGGGAGAGGAATACCGCGACCATTTAAAATCACTTGCCACGCAATTAGGTGTTTCAAAAAATTTGGCTTTCATTGCCAAATTTGTTTCGGAAGAGGAGCTGGTGAATTACTTAACTGCTTGCGAAATTTATGTAACCCCATATTTAAACGAGGCGCAGATAACCAGCGGTACCTTATCCTACGCGGTAGGAGCAGGAGCCGCTGTGGTATCAACACCATACTGGCATGCTACAGAATTGCTGGCCGATAAACGCGGTCGCCTGTTCGATTTTAAAAATTCGGAAGCATTAGCCGAAATCGTAATCGAACTGCTTGATCAGGATAGAGTACTTGCCGAACTAAAAGAAAACGCTTACCAATACGGGTTACATTTACGCTGGCCGGTTATCGGTGCCGAATTTATTAAAGTGGCCCAGGAGGCTTTAAGCCGTTTTGATTTTAGCGATAAAATTTTACGCAACAGCATTGTCGACCCGGAGATATTGCCGAAATTCAGCTTGACCCATGTTTTACGCTTAACCGATGATACCGGCATTGTACAACACGCTAAATATGGCATCCCCAATTTAAAAGAGGGTTATTGCCTGGATGATAATGCCCGTGCGCTCATTATGGCCCTTATGGCCTATCAGCGTAATAAAAGCCGCGAAGCTTTCGAATTGTTGCCCATATACCTTAGCTATATCCACTATATGCAAACCGATGATGGTAATTTTCGTAATTTCCTGAGTTTTGACAGGAGATACCTGGATGAGGTAGGTTCGGAAGACTCCTTTGGCCGTACAATATGGGCTTTAGGGCATTTGATAAGTTGCGCTGCCAGTAACTCGTACAGGGAGTTTTCTTTGGAGATCTTCCATAAATCGGTGCCGCATTTTTCTACTTTGAAGCATCTGAGGGGAGTTGCAAATACCATTATAGGTATCAGTTTATACCTGCAGGCTTACCCTACAGATGAAGGGATGGTAAAAATATTGGTCAACTTAACTCAGCCGTTAATTGATGCTTACAACAATACCCAATCTGATGATTGGCAGTGGTTTGAAGAAAAAATGACCTACGATAACGCTATTTTGCCTTTGGCTTTGCTGCACTCCTGCGAGATAACCGGCAATGAGGAAGCCAAAACAATCGCTCTGGCAACCATGGCCTTCCTCGATCAGCTTACGTTATCAAACGGTTATCTAAGCCCTGTTGGTAACGATGGCTGGTACTACCGCGGCGGCACTTTCCCAACCTTCGATCAGCAGGCTATTGAAACCATGGCAATGGTGCTGATGCATTTCCAGGCTTACCAGATTTTTAGGGTTCCGCAGTATATCGAAAAAATGTTTTTGAGCTATAAATGGTTTTTGGGCGAGAATACCCTGCGAGCGCCATTGTATGATCATGAAACCAAAGGCTGTTGCGATGGCCTGCTTCCGGGAGGCATTAACCGTAACCAGGGGGCTGAAAGTACATTGGCCTATTTGATATCGCACCTTACCGTATTAAAAGCCTTTGAGCTGGAGTACGAGTACAACAAATACAACCAAAAAGTACAGATCTGCTAAATGAAAGTGGCTGTATTATCCCCCGTAGCCTGGCGCACACCGCCCAGGCACTACGGGCCGTGGGAGCAAATAGCATCAAACATTGCCGAAGGCATGGTAAAGCTTGGCGCGGAGGTAACCCTATTCGCTACCGGCGATTCTATCACCTCGGGTAAGCTTGATGCTGTTTGTACTACAGGTTATGAGGAAGACAGAACACAGGACGCCAAAGTGCTGGAGTGTCTGCACATCAGTAACTTGATGGAGAAGGCGGGGCAGTTTGATATCATCCATAATAACTTTGATTTTTTACCGCTCACTTATTCCGGTTTGATCAAAACGCCGGTAATTACTACTATACATGGTTTCTCATCACCCCGGATTATCCCCGTTTATAAAAAATATAACGACAGGGGATATTATGTTTCGATAAGTAACTCGGATCGAAGCCCCGAATTGGATTATATCGCTACGGTTTACAATGGTATCGATCCCCGTGATTTTCAGTTTTATGATGATCCTGATGATTATCTTCTATACTTCGGTCGCATCCATCCCGATAAAGGAACTGCCGAAGCTATCGCCATAGCCAGGAAAAGCAAACGCAAATTGCTGATTGCGGGAATAGTGCAGGATGCTAATTATTTTAAGGAAAAGGTTGAGCCGTTGTTAGGGGATGATGTAGAATACATTGGCCATGCCGGTCCGGACAAACGGCGCGAACTTTTGGGTAATGCTTATGCCTTGTTACATCCTATTAGTTTTAACGAACCATTCGGTTTAAGTGTAGCCGAGGCTATGCTTTGCGGTACGCCGGTGATTGCTTTTAACCGTGGATCAATGCCTGAGTTGATTAAAGATGCGCAAACTGGTTTTCTGGTTGATACGGTTGATGAGGCGGTAGATGCTGTTGGTTGGCTTGATCAGATCAGCAGGGAGGATTGTTTTGATTGGGCTAATTCGCAGTTTTCGAGCGAGAAGATGGTGAGCGATTACTATAACCTTTACAAAAAGATATTAGCGTAATAAAACAAATAACTGCTGCGGGTTTAGCGCAGCGTAACCCGTGGTTGGCCATGACTTAAGTTTTCAACTTAAGTCCCCTGTCTGAATCAGAATTTACAGGATTTTAGAATTAGCAGAATAAATTTGAATAACAGCTCGAATCCCACTCGGGTCAGAGACCCGAACTATTTTACACCAAGGGTTACGCTACGCTAAACCCGCGGCAGAGGTTTTTTTAACACTAAAAGCGCCTATTGGCGCTTTTAGTGTTTGGATTGGAATTTAGCTTAATTCAATTTATCTAATTCTGCTTTCACAAACTCAGCAAGTTCCTTTACATAACCCGCGCTGAAATCAAACTTGATACCGGCGGTTTCATAAATTTCCTTAATGGTTTTCGTGTAACCAAGCTTCAAAGCATCCAAATATTGCTGTAATCCTTTTTCAGGATTTTCTTTGTAGTTTTTCCAAACAGCGATGGCACCTAACTGGGCCATACCATATTCAATATAGTAAAACGGCACTTCGAAAATGTGAAGCTGTTTCTGCCACAAGTTAGCCAAAGCTTCAGGATGCTCGCTCCAATCGGCAAAATTAGCACCGAACGGTTCAAAGATCTCTACCCAGGCAGTGCGGCGGTCGGTATCGGTATGACCGGGGTTGGTGTAGATCCAGTGCTGAAACTGATCTACCACGGCTACCCATGGCAGGGTTTTCAAAACATCAACCAGTTGATCGCGTTTGGCGCGTTTCAGGTCTTCCTCATTATCAAAATAAACATTCCAGTTATCCATCGAGATTAACTCCATCGACATGGATGCTAATTCGGCAACTTCGGATGGGCAATGTTTAAAATCATTCAGTTCCAGGTCGGCAGTAAGGAAGGTGTGCACCGCGTGGCCTCCTTCGTGTACCATGGTAGTCAAGTCGCGGAAAGTATTGGCCGAGTTCATGAAAATAAATGGTGCGCCGGTTTCTGCCAGCGGATAGTTGTAACCACCCGGAGCTTTGCCTTTGCGGCTTTCCACATCAAACAGACCGTTATCTTTCATGATCTCCAAACGTTCGCCCAGGTAGCGGTTGATGTTGCTGAAGCACTGGATAGATTTTTCGATCAGGTCCTCTCCATTTTGAAATGGTTTCAAAGCCGGTTTGCCCGAAATATCTACATCCATATCCCAGGGTTTAAGCGCCGGTAGGCCCAAAGCTTCACGACGTTTTTCGGCCTGTTGCCTAAGGATAGGAACAATCTCTGTTTCAATAGCCGCGTGGAAAGCGTAGCAATCCTGCGGCGTATAATCAAACCTGCCCAAAGCCTGGAACATGTAATCGCGGAAGTTTTCGAAACCGGCATTTACAGCAACAGTATGGCGAAGCTTGCGCAGATGATCAAAAAGTTCATCCAGTTTTTCCTTGTCCTGCAGGCGACGACTGGTGATCTTTTCCCAAACTTCCTGGCGTTTAGCACGGTCGGTTCCTTTTAAAAATACCGAAGCCTGCTCCAAAGTAAATTCCTTATCATCGATATGCACCGACATAGCACCGGTGGTTGATTGGTACTTCTGCTGCTCTACCTGGATCTCGGTTTGTACCGGGATATTTTCCTCGCGGAAAAGCTCTAACGCTTTCTTTACCGCGCGAAGAAATACAAAATATTTATCGCCATCCAGTTGGTCAACGTATTCGCTGGCAACCAGTTTTTTATTCAGCTCATTGCTGAATGGTGCAATTTTTGGCTCGATCTCGGTAGCGAAGTATTGAAATTTTTGTAGTAACTCTTCGCTGGCGGTATCGCAGGTCATGCGGATATAGCGCCACGCAAAATCTTCTTCTAATGCGGCTTCCAATTCGCTTTTATCGCGCAGCCATTTCTCCAGTTCTTCAACCGAATTGATAGGGCGCTCAAGTAGTTCTTTATAAAATGGCTCAAGGTTTTCCCATTTAATATCGAGGGAAGCAGGGATATATGTTCTTGTTTTTTTGTGGATCATGATTTTTTAGATGTGCAGATATGCGTATGTGCAAATTTGCAGATTATGCTTGATGATGTGCAAATAATACACGTTTAAAAATGGATTGTTTGATAAGCTTAAAGTAAAAAATCTGCGAGAGGCAATTGCCTCTCGCAGACTCGAATAATTCTAATCTATTTAAATTTATAATAGTCGTCATTGCGAGGTACGAAGCAATCCCCAGGAGGCAGAGGGGCTATACAAATCCGCCCTATAAAGTCAGGGCGCTATGACGTTTTTTAACATATACTTCTCACTTACCCCTTATAAAGTGTTTTCGACATTTCAGTTATCCCATCCTCATAACTTGTTGGCTTAAAGTTGAATATCTTTTCAAACTTGCTGCTATCAAAAATATAATCATGATCGTATTGGTAGTACATCTCAACCGTACCCATAATCACCTTTTTGAATAAACCGGCCAGCCACAGCATAACTTTATTGATACTTGAGTATTTCGGCTCAACATTATAAACCCGGGCGGCGATATTTAAAAATTCTTTACCGGTAATGGCAGGCGGGGTAGGGAGGTGCCAGATCTGGTTGTTACTATCCGGATTTTGACCAAGCAGGAACATTGCTTTACCTGCGTCCGGCACATAAATAAAATTGTGTTTACAGTTTGCATCGCCTATCCATTTGGCGCTTTGCTTTTTGGCGTAATTGCTCAGCACCATCATATCAATAAAACTATTGGTCGAGTCGGTACCGTAAAAATCGGGTGCACGGGCAATGGTGGCTCGAATATTTCCGGCTTTAACTTCATTCATCAGCATTTCGGCAATACCTGCACGGATTTGTCCTTTAACACTGCTGGGTTTGTAGGGCGTATCTTCTTTCATGGCACCGTTTACAAGCCCATACATGTAAACGTTATCAAAAAATATTAAACGGGCACCGGTTGCTTTGGTAACGTTTATCACGTTTTGCATAATTACCGGCCATTGCGTGCGCCAGATGTCTTTATCATAAACTAATCCGGCAACGAGGTAAATAATGGTTGATCCCTGTGCGGCGGCCAATACTTCATCATAATTAAGCAGATCAGCTTTTTGCCAGGTTGCTTTATCGTAATCAACCTTAGCGGGTTTGCGGCTAACTAAACGGATGGCTTCGTTGTGGGCTATTAATTGTTTGGTGAGGGCGTTCGCTACGGGGCCGCCGGCTCCTAATATGGTATGCATAATGTTTCTCGTTTTGTGTATAACAAAGGTAGGCGGCCTTTGTAAATCAAAACGTTAACAAAAGATAAGGAATTGGGGGGATTTCGGATTTCGGATGTTCGATTTCGGATTTATTTTTTGGGGATTACACCGATTGGTTTTTGATTAAACAGATTTTGACGATTGATTGCCTTGACTGCGGATTTGATTGGATTTGCAACTTTTTGCTTTCAGCCTTAAGCGTTCGGCTTTCAGCTCCATTAAGCGCTTATCTTCATAATCCTTCTCCTGATCCGTGACAATGAAACAGGAGTAATACCTAAAAAATTGGCGATATAATGTTGTGGGATGCGATATAAGGCTTCGCCGCCGGTTTCGAGGAGTTGACTGTAGCGTTCCTCCGGCGATTGGGTGATGAACGAAGTTACGCGTTCTTCGTAGCAGATGAGGTAATGTTCGGCAATCAACCTGCCGAAGCGCTCCATTTTGAAGCCAAGCAATGGGTTCGTGCAGGCTTGTTGAAGGTTTTTGTGGCTCAGATTCACAATTACCGAATCTTCCAGCGCCTGGATATAATTTGCTGCCGGGCTCCGTTTAAGAAAGCTTTTGTACGAACTCAGCATTTCGTTTTCAAAGCTGAAGTAACCGGTAATTTCTTCGCCGTCCTTAACGTGATAGTAGCGAACAGCGCCTTTTACCATCAGGCCTATCTGGTCGCAAACCTTTCCGGCCTCTACATAAAACTTTTTCTTTTTAAGCGTGTCGACAGTTAAATATTGTGAAAGTGCCTGCCACTCCTCATCAGTAAGCGGTACATAGCTTTCAAAATACTCCCTGAATTTTTGGAGCGCGCTTAGTGGATCCATATCCTATCCAACAAAAACAATACGGCAAATACCACACTGGCAATACCATTGGTTGTCATAAACGCGAAGTTAACCCGGCTTAAATCGTTCGGTTTAACCAATAAATGTTGGTAGACCAGCATGGCGCAGAAAAACGCGATACCGATGTAATACAAAAAGCCTACATGTGTTTCAATAGCCGGCATCATGATAAAGATGGCCGAAAGCACGTGCAGGAAAGTTGACAACCTTAAGGCATTCACTTTACCCAGATAAGCTGGAATTGAATGCAGGTTTTGGCTACGGTCAAAATCCTCATCCTGCAGGGCATAGATAATATCAAAACCGCTTACCCAGCACAGTACTGATAATGAGAAAAATATCGGCGTAATAGCAAATTGACCTGTTACCACCAAATATGCACCGATAGGAGCAAGTGATAAACCTAAGCCTAAAACCAAATGGCAAAGCGCTGTAAAGCGTTTGGTAGCACTGTAACCCATTACCACAAATAAAGCAACGGGAGAGAGGAAAAAGCAGAGTTTGTTAATGAACCAGGTTGCTGTAATAAATAACAAACAGTTGACAATAACAAAGGTTAAAGCAGCCTTGGGGCTAATTCGTCCTGCCGGAATATCGCGCTGTTTGGTACGTGGGTTTTTTATATCGATGTCTCTATCCAAATAACGGTTAAAAGCCATAGCCGAGTTGCGGGCAAAAACCATACACAGCACCATCAATACCAGTTTAAGCCAGTCGAAGTGGTATTGGGTTGTGGTTACCGCCAAAAAGAAGCCGATGAAAGCGAAGGGCATGGCGAAGATGGTGTGAGCGAAGGTTACTAAGGATAAGTATTTTTTCATGATAACTTATAAAAATATCTTTTAGGGAGGAAACCATGGCTTGTCTTACCAGGAAATATAAAATATACTTTCCCCCTCAATAAAATTGTCAACAAAATTTTTTTTGAAATCAAACCCGAATGGATGGTTGGGTTTTAAATAAAGCATGGCTTTTTCTACCCATTTCTTTTCAAAATAGGGCTTTGAGTCTTCAAAAGCATCAAAAAACTCAACTTTCATGCCTTTTCTTTGATAACCTTTTTCTTTAAAGTATAAAACTAATTCCCCATCACGCTCTTTAAACATATGCCTGTAACGTTTAATAAATTCCGGATTGGAGCTAAGTTCTTCTATTGTGAACTGTTCCAGGGTTTCGTCCGTGGTAGGCACAACATGTGATAGATCTAAACCCATATTTTCTTATTCACTTTGTTCTGGCTGCTGGTAATGAGGTATTTCAAAACCCTGGTTTACCACATCAATAAACTCCAAAATCTCTTCCCTACCTAATTGCGTTTCAGACGAAGTAATAAAATACTGTGGCATTTCTTCAAACGTGGTCATCAAAGCTTTCCTGAATTTAGCGATGCTTTGATCTGTTTTGATGCTCGATTGCTTATCTGCTTTGGTAAATACCAATACAAACGACAAACCTTTTTCGCCAAGCCAGTTGCAAAATTCAAGGTCGATTTTTTGTGGGTCGAGGCGGCTGTCAATCAGTACCATTACGCATTGCAGGCTTTCGCGTTTATCAAGGTAAGTATGTATAAACTTATCCCATTTAGCCTTTTCTGTTTTTGACGCACGCGCATAACCGTAACCTGGTAAATCCACAATGTACCAGCTTTCGTTAATCAAAAAGTGATTGATCAATTGCGTTTTGCCCGGCGTTTGCGATGTTTTGGCTAATCCCTTTTTACCTGTTATGGTATTGATAAGTGAGGATTTACCCACATTTGAGCGCCCGATAAAAGCATATTCAGCTTTTACCGGCGGAGGTAACTTGCTTACCTGGCTGTTGCTGCAAATAAATTCGGCCGTTTTTACGATCATCCTGCAAAGGTAGGGTTTTGTTTTTGATTGATAAATGTTGCAGGGTTGATTGTTAACTTAAAATAAATGTTTAAACATTTATTTACTTTGTGCCGACACGCTCAGTGCCAAAAACAATTAAATTTGTGATAGTTAACGTTACGGAGGCATTGAAAACTCCGTCACGTTCTGCTCTAAACAATCAAACGGAAACAGAAAATGAACGAATATAAGATCCCCGCCCAAACCCGTATCGGCCACGTACACTTAAAAGTGAGCGACCTGCAAAAATCACTCGATTTTTATTGTGGTTTGCTCGGCTTTGAAAAAATGGTTACTTATGGCGATCAGGCCGCTTTTATTTCGGCCGGCGGTTATCACCACCACATCGGCTTAAATACCTGGCATAGCAAAGGTGCTTCGCCCGCACCCGAATATGCTCCGGGTTTATACCATACTGCAATATTATATCCCGAAAGAAAAGATCTGGCCGTAGCACTGAAAAGATTAATCGAAGCGAAATATCCCATCACCGGCGCATCAGACCATGGTGTATCTGAAGCCATTTACCTGAATGATCCGGATGGTAACGGCGTTGAATTATACTGGGATAGGCCTAAAGAAGATTGGCCTGTAGATCATGAAGGTAAACTAACGATGTATACCCGCAGACTGGATATGGAAGGGTTGTTGGCGACATTGTAAGAACCAGGATTTTGGGGGATTTTTAGGATTTATCGGATTTCTTTTGTCTGAATCAGAATTTACAGAATTTTAGGATTTTCAGAATTTCTTTATTGTGATGAGATTCTGTTAATTCTAAAATTCTGTAAATTCTGATTCAGACAGCATCCTACCCATCCCAAAAATCCCCCCAAATCCCGGTTCAGACTACAGCTCCTTAATCTTAATATTCCTGAAATAAGCCTTATGCCCATGATCCTGCAAGGCTATTAAACCGGTTTTAGCAGTGCCGTAATCCGGATAATCCTTCCACTTGCCTGTCGTTTTCTTCTTTTTCCAGTCATCGGTCCAGGCTTCAAAGGCTAATATTTTTTTGCCGTTTAGCCAGTGCTCCACATGGCCGTTGTTGAAAACAATTTTGCTGGTGTTCCAGGTGCCAACTGGTGCTACCTTTTTTTGCGAGTTGGGGAGGTACATGGCATAATCGCAGCCGGTTTTTTGCCAGTCTTCCAGTTTGTCGGGCCAGCCCTGGTCGTCAATGATCTGGTATTCGGGACCGGTTTCATACGTGGCGTGGTACTTCGGGTCTTCAACTACGTGGTACATTACGCCGCTATTGCTGCCTTTATCAATTTTCCATTCCCAGCTTAGCTCAAAATTGGTGTAGGCTTTATCGGTAACAATATCCCCGCCGGTATCGCCCTGGGCCGCGCCGAGGCAAACGAGGGCGCCATCAACAATGGTCCAGTTTTTTACTGCGCCTTTTTTGTTGAAGCTGTGCCAGCCTTTCAAGGTTTTACCATCAAACAGGTTTACCCAGCTACCTTTTGCAGGGGTAGCTTGTTTATGTGGCTTGGGTTTGCGACCAGGGGTGGCGAAGATTTGTCCGCAAACCAAAGTTGCCGCAAGTGTAACCAGTCCTATCTTTTTTAAATGTTGTTTCATAATGAGGTGTTTGTTATGATAGGTTATTTTTTGATAAGCTGCATTTTTTCCGGATCCCAAAACATCGGGCTGTTGTTATAGTAGCTATCGTTACACAACAGGGCAGGAGCAGCCGCGCGATAGCCGAACACAGCATCCTCGGTTACTTTACCTTTATTGCGGATGGCGGTGAAAAAGTTTACCATGTGATCGTACGGGCCACCAAGGTATCCTTTTTCTGCATCATAGGTGATTTCTTCGGGCGGGAGCATTTTTTTACGTTCGGCATAACCGCTTCCGGCTTTTTTTAGTTTATCCAGGTAAAAAGGATCATCAGAAGTCATTACCTTATTGCGTTTCAACACCACCTTATCCCAGGTAATATCCATCGAGCCTTCGCTGCCTACCAGTTTAAGATAAGTTGTGCCGCTGGTACCATCCACAAAGTTGCAGCGTAAGGATAGGTTAAAGGCCGGGTGCGCCTGGGTTTTGGGATAATCGAAAGTGCCTAACAACACATCAGGTACTTCACGACCATCATTCCAGAAGCGTAAACCGCCCGAGGCATAAATTTTATTGGGGCCAACAGAATCAGTTATAAAATGCAGGCTCGAGAAGAGATGAACGAATAAATCGCCTGCCATGCCTGTACCATAGTCGGTATAGTTTCTCCAGCGGAAAAAGCGTTTCTGATCAAACGGCCGTTTTTTTGTATTACTGATATAAGTTTCCCAATCCACGGTTTCGGGCGAAGCATCATCCGGGATAGGGTATTGCCAAACCTCAAGCGGGTTGCGGCGCGCCCAGAAACCTTCGGCATAGTTTAACTCGCCAATTGCCCCGGCTTTTAGCAGTTCATGTGCTTTTTCGTTACCTAATGACGATACACCCTGGCTGCCCACCTGGAAAACCATGCCGGTATCTTTTTGCGCTTTAATAACCGCCGGGCCTTCGCTTATGGCATGTACCATTGGTTTTTCGCAATATACGTGCTTACCGGCATGCATCGCATCTACCGAAATTTGCTGGTGCCAATGGTCGGGCGTGCCAACAATCACCGCGTCGATATCCTTGCGGTTCAGGATCTCTTTATAAACCCGGGTTGTATACAGGTCGGCACCCCAGCGGGTTTTGGCATCTTTAAGGCGGCCATCGTACAAATCGCAGGCGGCAACCAGTTTTACACCCGGCGTTTGCAGGGCGGTTATGGTATCCTGGGTGCCCATGCCCCCGGCACCTATCAGGGCAAGGTTTACCTGGTCGTTAGGGCTGTTGCCAACCAAACGTTTAATAATGGAGAATGATTTGCCCTGGCTTTCGGCAGCTACAAGGCTTGAACCGGCGGCAACGGCCGCCGTAGCTGTAGTTAATTTTTTAATAAAACTACGGCGCGAGGATGCTTGTTCTTCTTTCATACGGTGAGCTAAGAGTGGTTTTTATAAATCGCTGGTTTACAACAGCGGTGATTGGTTTTTAAAAGTAGTGATTTGGCTTTATAAATTTATATCGCCAGTCTAACTTTTAGCGCACGTTCAAGCGAAGGACGCTTACATTCCGAAAGGTTCAAGCGTAGACGCCTGAACCTGCTTTGTAATCAATTCACCTTTGTTAATATCCCCGCATTAATCATACAATCACTATCTTTGCCTCCGCAATGAGCAAAACTATAACTCCGTACCAAAACGAGCAGGCTACCAAAAAAGAGCAGGTGGCCGATATGTTCAACAATATCTCCAAAACATACGATTTTCTGAATCACTTCATGTCGCTGGGCATCGATATTATCTGGCGTAAAAAGGCGATCAATGAGTTAAAACAAGATCAACCCAAACTGATATTAGATGTAGCCACCGGTACCGGTGATTTTGCTTTCGAGGCGCTATCTATCCTCAAACCCGAAAAAATTATCGGTGTTGATATTTCGAGAGGGATGCTCGATATCGCGGAGCAAAAAATTGCGAAACGCGGTCTGGGCGATAAGTTTGAAGTAAAACTGGGCGACTCAGAAAAACTGCCTTTTGACGCCGATGGCTTTGATGCCGTAACCGTAGCATACGGCGTGCGCAACTTTGAAAATCTGGAAATGGGCCTGGCCGATATTAACCGCGTTTTAAAACCAGGCGGTAAAGCTGTAGTGCTGGAATTTTCAAAACCAAAAGCATTCCCCATAAAACAATTGTATAATTTTTACTTTAACTATATTACGCCGGGTATTGGTAAGTTGTTCAGTAAAGATTCGAGAGCTTACAGTTACCTGCCCGAATCTGTGGCGGCTTTTCCTGATGGGAAGAATTTTGTTGCGCTGATGGATAAAGTGGGTTTTAAAAATACCAAATGCAGGCCTTTGGCGTTTGGTATCTGTTCGATATACACCGGCATAAAATAAATGATGATAAACCGCTACCTTGTTATTTTAGTGCTTTTGTTTGGCTGCAGTACGGCGTTTGCACAGCGGGTACCGGCATGGGGTGGCGGGGCCGATCAGCAGGATCTGAGCTTTGGCTTTAGCTTCACTTATGTTGCCAGCGATTTTAAGATCGGCAAACAGGCCGATTTTCGGGATGCCTTCAGGGATGTGGACGGATCGATTGTTAAAGGGCGGCTAAACAGCATCAGCTCCAAAAGTACGCCCGGTTTCGGTGTTGGGTTTTTAACCCGTTACCGCATTACAGAGCATCTTGAGGTGCGCACCACGCCATCGTTAATATTTGCCGACAGGGCCCTGCATTACTCGTATGTTGATCCATCCGAAGATGTTGACAAAAAAGTGCAGACTACCTCGGTTGATGTGCCGTTGCTGATCAAACTAAAATCCGATCGCCTGGGCGATTTCCGCGCTTATGTAATAGGCGGTTTAAAATATACACAGGCTATCGGCTCCAAAAAAAACTCGGATGCTAATCTCGATCTTTCCGAAAAGCTGGTTAAAAACATAAGCGGCTTTGCTTCGTACGAGGCGGGTATAGGCTGTGATATTTACTTCGAGTTTTTCAAACTCTCGCCCGAGATTAAAATTTCTAACTCATTCGGTAATATTTTACTTCGGGAAAATCATCCTTATTCAAGCCCCATCAGCAGGTTGGGCTTGCATACTTTTATGTTTAGTTTGATTTTTGAGTAGGGGCGTGTTGCGGATTTTTAGGCACGCAAAGATTTTTAAGGCGCAAAGTTTTTTTGTGGATAGTTGCGGATTTTAGGCACGCAAAGGCGCTAAGCCCCAAAACTTTTTGTGGATAGTTGGAGATTTTTAAGCGCGCAAAGATTTTTAAGGCGCAAAGCTTTTTGTGGATAGTTGCGGATTTTTAGGCACGCAAAGACGCTAAGCCGCAAAGATTTTTGTGGATAGCTGGAGATTTTAGGCACGAAAAGATTTTTAAGACGCAAATACTAATCTCTATTCTCCAATCACTAATCTCTTAATTTTAAGCGCGCAAAGTTTTACCCCCCCCCATCCCTTGCGCTCATTTATAATGTGTGCTTAACATGGGTTTGCGTTTATAACGCAACCGAAGCAGTTTGCCTACAGGGCACATAGTTTACTCACCCGATCTGCGCTTCGCTGGATCACCCTCTCTGCGGCAAGCCGCAAAGAGGGTAAGAAAATAGAACTTCTTCAGTCCCCTCCTTGCGCAGCAGAGAGGGGTGACGAGCGAAGCGACTCGGGGTGAGTAAAAATCATCTCCTTACCAACATCCGACAATATTTTAAACTAAAAAGCCTAATTTCGCTGCTTACTTTTATAAATCCTATGAGTAAGATCGCTTTAATTACCGGGGCTACTGCAGGCATTGGCGAAGCATGCGCACACGTTTTTGCCCGTGAAGGATATAATTTAATTTTAACGGGCAGGCGTTTGGAACGCCTGGAGAAACTGGCCAAACACCTTAATGAGCAATATGGCGCAGAGATTGCCATATCATCATTTGATGTGCGCAACCGCGAAGATACCATCAGCAACCTGGAGGACTTACCCGCCGAATGGAAAAAGGTTGATGTGCTGGTAAACAATGCCGGCCTGAGCCAGGGGCTCGACCCGATACAAAAAGGCAGTATTGACGATTGGGAAACCATGATTGATACCAATGTTAAAGGCCTGCTGTATGTAAGCCGTGTAGTATCAAACTGGATGATTGAAAACGGAACCGGCCATATTATTAATTTGGGTTCGATAGCCGGTAAGGAGGTTTATGCCAACGGAAACGTATATTGTGCTACCAAACACGCGGTTGATGCCTTAAATAAAGGTATGCGTATTGATCTGCTGCCGCATGGCATTAAAGTTACTGCAATCCACCCCGGCGCTGTTGAAACCGAGTTTTCGGAAGTGCGTTTTAAAGGTAATAAGGAAAGGGCAAAAAAAGTTTACGAAGGCTTTGAACCGCTGGCGGCTGAGGATGTAGCCGAAACCATTTGGTTTGTGGCCTCGCGCCCAAAGCATGTTAATATTAACGATTTGCTGATTATGCCCACCGCGCAGGCTAATGCCGGTACGATATATAGGGGATAGGTGTTAGATGTGCAGATATGCAAATTTTAAATGTGCAGATGTTTTAATTGGGAAAATGGCTCATCTGTTGTTTAATATAATAATCTGCACATTTGCACATCTGAAATCTGCACATCAAAAAATCACTAATTCGCTAACTCATTAATTCACTAATTAAACCATGTCATTAACCACACAAATAGACCAGGATATTAAACTGGCCATGCTGGCCAAACAGGCCGATCGTTTACAGGCTTTACGCGCTATTAAATCGGCATTGCTTTTAGCAAAAACAGAAAAAGGCGCTGCCGAGGAGCTAACCGAAGATGCCGAAATCAAGGTATTGCAAAAACTGGTAAAGCAACGCAAGGAATCGGCCGATATTTATAAAACTCAAAACCGCGACGACCTGTACCAGGTTGAAATGGGCGAGATGCTGGTTATTGAAGAGTACCTGCCGCAGCAAATGAGCCGTTTTGAAATTGAAGGTTATCTTGAAGAATTGATTGGCCGCATAGGTGCCACATCTGTAAAAGATATGGGCCGCGTAATGGGTATGGCCAGTAAAGAACTTGCCGGCAAGGCAGATGGCAAAACAATATCCGAAGTGGTGAAGCAGTTGCTGGGATAGGCTTTTAAATATTTAGTTATTATACAGCTTTTTAAACATTGATGTAGCGTAAATGTTATAACACTTAATAAAAGCTTAACATAACTACATTGATAAATAATTGCTATACTTGCTACATGTAGGTTGCAATAAACTAATTTTGCGGCGTTAAAACACAGATTTGTACCAAAACTATTTTTGGTATAAGGTAATTTGAAATATTTATTCGGATAATTTATATGGAGTTCGTGCTTAAAGAGGAACACGGTTTTAGTTACATCGATGAGGGCGAAGGAGAAGTGCTGTTACTGCTGCATGGTTTAATGGGCGCGTTAAGCAACTGGGACGGGGTTATTAATGAGTTTAAATCGAAGTACAGGGTAATTATACCTATGTTGCCTGTGTATGATATGCCACTGATTAGCACGGGGGTAAAAAGCTTATCAAAATTTGTACACAAATTCATCAAGTTTAAAAAGCTTAGCAATATCACGTTGCTTGGTAACTCGCTTGGCGGGCATGTAGCTTTGGTTTATTTAACCGCGCATCCCGAAAATATAAAAGCATTGGTATTAACCGGTAGCTCGGGTTTGTACGAAAATGCTTTTGGCGGTTCGTTTCCGCGCCGTGAAAGCATTGATTTTGTGCGCGAAAAGGTGCAATTTACCTTTTATGATCCGGCAATTGCAACGGATGAACTGGTAAATGATGTTTTCCATACTGTAAACGACAGAAATCGCGTTATACGTTTGCTGGCCATGGCAAAATCGGCCATCAGGCATAATATGAAAAAGGAGCTGAACAAAATGACGCTTCCGGTATGCTTAATCTGGGGCCGTAATGATAAAATTACCCCGCCCGAGGTTGCCGTGGAGTTTAACGAACTGCTGCCCGATTCTGAACTGCACTGGATTGATAAATGCGGACATGCCCCTATGATGGAGCATCCCGAAGAGTTTAATGTTTTGCTTAAACAGTTTTTAACTAAATTAGAGGCCAAAGTGAATGCATAAATGATAGCGCTCGACCTGATAGCTGATTCGATACCTCCGGTACACACTTCTGATACCATACAGAAAGTGCTCGACCGCATGGTGGAATTTCGCCTCAGGCATTTGCCTATTGTTAATGAAGAACAGTTTTTGGGCCTGCTGGCCGAAGACGACCTGGTAGCCGAAAACGATTATCAAACGCAAATTGGTGCCCTGGCGCTTTCGCTGGTTAATCCTTATGTACTGGAAGATCAGCATATTTATGATGTTATCAGGTTGTTTTATGAGCAACAGCTTACCGTAGTGCCGGTGCTTGATGCCAAAAGCAATTACCTTGGCCTGATATCTATTAATGCCATTACCGAATACTTTGCTAAAATAACTTCGGTATCACAACCCGGCGGCATTATTGTGCTCGAGATCAGCAATAAAAATAATTCGCTTGCACACATGGCCCAGATTGTTGAATCTGACAATGCCCAGATCCTGAGCTCATATGTGCAGGCTTATCCGGATTCTACCCGTATGGAGGTTACCCTCAAAATAAATAAACAGGATATCTCGGCCATCATAGCCAGCTTTTTACGCTACGAATACGATATCAAAGCTTCCTTTAATCATACCGATATTAATGATAGCGCCCGCGACAGGTATGATTCCTTGATGAATTATTTGAATTTGTAGGGTAATTTGTTAATCATTTTCGTCATTGAGGAATGAAGCAATCGCATAGACGCAGAGTTGTATCTGTAGTTCGCCATCGCTTTGTATTTATAATAACTTAGCTGTAAGTTATCGAATGTCAAGTGTGTTTTTTATAAATGCGCGGTGGCCTGACAGAAAAGCGGGCCGGGCGTATGGCCTGTGAGGGGAAGCTTTTTTCTGTCTTGACTTTTTGGTTACTTTTGTGTCAAGACAAAAGTAACAGCCTCCGCGGCAAATGAGCGGCCAATGCTTGTATGATAGGATATGGCCGTTGTGAACATCAGGAGCCGCCACCGCAAGATAATTTCGTGTCTTGATTGTAATTTGGGCGTTCCCGTTAGCCAACGGGCGGGCTATCCGCTGCAAGTCCTCGCTTTGCCTGCGCACATGCCACTACACGCTCCGGGCTTTACGCTCCTATCCCTAACGCGGCCTGCCCAAGGCCTTAAAAATCAACTCCTACAAAGTCATTATGCCCTGATGGACGATCTTTATCACACCACCTTTATTGGGGTTTCAGTACTTCTCACACCAAATTATACGCCTGCGCAAATCTCACCGCATCATAATTGTTTTTCAATCCCAGTTTATTTTTAATGTTTTTACGATGAGTTTCGGCAGTTGCCGGGGCTATAAAAAGTTTGGCACCTATCTCGGGCGAGCTCATGCCCATGGCTATATATTTCAAAATCTCTTTTTCGCGTTTGGTAAGGGTTAAAAACAGCGGGTTATTCTGTCGCAAAAAACTAACCTCATCCATCAGCCGGTTTACCTTAGTGGTAATGTGATGCGTTGGATCAAGCATGCTGGCCATGGTGAGCAGGTGAGTTGCATCGCCCGCTTCGTTACGTGCAAAAACTTTGGTATTGCTTACAAATAATTGCCATTCGGTTTTTTCGGGCACACGTACCTGCTGAAAATAGGATACCTGTTCCTGCGTCCGGCTTCTTATTAAATGCAAAATTTTGGGTACGTACTCATCGCTGTCTTCGGTATTAAAATATTTGATATGGTAGGTTTCCGGTCCCATAGCCTGCAGCTCGGCAAGCGTGGTGCCCAATACTTCAAGGCCGTTACGGTTCATATAAACTATCTTCAGCGTTGCAACTTCATGAATTATTAAGGCCGACGGAAGCTCATCGGCTATCATTTGTATGTTAAGTAAGTTTTGGGTAAAGGTGCTATCCATATAAACGAAAGCTTTGTGCATTGCAATAAGGCGGGTGTAAAATAGTTAAAATTAATTATTTTACCTTGTAGTTATTTGCACGTTTATGCCTGTAAAAAGGTGTGTTTTAAGAATATATGCAAACAATAAGTCATAATTTGTGCTTATGGAGATGTGTTTTAATCCGGGCCGGAAAAACATCCGGAAACGATGTTTAAATTGAAGAGGTATTAATTATTTATGCCATATCGCGTTAATGTACTTTCAAAGTTCGATATTCGCTTTTTTAAAAAATGAAAATAGCAGTTTACGGCAGGCCGTTTAATGAGCCATCTGTTTTACCTTTTATACAGCAGGTATTTGATAACCTGGCTCATCACGGCGTTGATATTTACGTGCATCAGCAACTGCATGAATATTTGCAGGATAAACTACCCACCATACAATATAAGGTATTGCGCCCGGCCGAAACATTGAAAGGCTTTATTGATATTTTTATAACCCTTGGCGGCGATGGCACCTTACTGGATATGGTAACGGTAATCCGCGATTCGGGCATCCCGGTTATCGGTATCAACTTTGGTCGCCTCGGCTTTTTGGCCAGCGTTAATAAAAATGATATTACGGCGGCCATCCATGCAGTGGTAAACCGGCAGTTTACCTGCGATTGCCGCGAACTGCTTATGGTTGATTCGCCTAATAATGTTTTTGGCGATAATAATTTTGCGTTGAATGATGTAACCATTCATAAGCGCGATGATGCCGCCATGATCATCACCCATGTATTTTTAAATGATGAGTTTTTAAACTCGTACTGGGGCGATGGTATTATCATTTCAACCTCAACCGGCTCAACAGCCTATTCGCTAAGTTGTGGCGGGCCTATTATTTTTCCGCAGTCAAACACCATTGTGGTAACCCCGGTATCGCCGCATAACCTTAATGTAAGGCCAATTGTAATACCCGATACCAGCAAGCTTTGTTTTGAGGTAGAGAGCCGCAGCGCCAGCTATATTATCTCCTGCGATTCGCGAACCGAAGTTTTAGATCAAACCGTTAAGTTTCATGTACAAAAGGCAGGTTTCGAATTAAATTTGATCCGCCTCAATAATGAAAGCTATCTGAATACGTTAAGGAATAAATTGTTGTGGGGTTTGGATGCCCGTAATTACTAAATATACTGAATGCCTAAAGTTTTACTCTTCATAGCCCTTTTGTTTTTTACTTATCAGCTACAGGCGCAATCAACCTGGGAAATTGGCGGATCGATAGGAGGCGCGGGCTATATCGGCGATCTTAATCCCAATAACCCGGTTAAGGTGAGCGGAGTATCGGCAGGTATCTATGGTAAACGTAATTTCGACGGCTATTTTTCGGCAAAGCTTAATGTGGCTGTAGGCAATATCGCGGCTTATGACAGCCGCTCAAATAACCAGCAGTTTCGTGAGCGTAACCTTAATTTTAAAGATCAGCTGCGCGAGTTAAGCCTTATCGGCGAATTTAATTTTATGAATTATATTCCCGATGCCGGCCCAAACAGGTACACACCTTACATATTTACCGGTATTGGTATCACCTCCTATGCGCCGCAGGCCCAGGATTACCAGGGAGGCACCCGCAGCCTAAGGCCTTTGAAAACCGAGGGGCAGATCAAACCCTATGGCAATAATACCCTCGTAATTCCTTACGGTTTGGGTATTAAATATAATTTTTCGGGTAAGTTTACCATTATGGCCGATATGGGCTACCGCTACGTATTTACCGATTACCTGGACGATGTAAGCGGTGTATACCCCGATAAACATGGCATGGGCACAACGGCAGCCCTGCTTTCTGATCGCTCGGGCGAATTAACCGGCCACTACATCGGCTCCGCAGGCTCACAGCGCGGCGACTTTAAAGCGCACGATACCTACTTTTTCCTCAATTTTACCATCGCTTTCACCTTTGTAACCGCTAAGTGCTATTACTAACAGCATGCAATTAAAATTGGCCTACCTGGGGTAGCTTAGAATTATTTTGACTTTTTGGATAATAATTCAATATTTAATTCGTTTTTAAATTAAAATCCAATATTTAATTCTGTTTAATTATTGAATTGCGCTATTTACTATCGAAACTAAATTTTAACCTTAATCCTTAAAGTCATGGCCGAATTAAATGCATCACCCTCAAACGCAGGCGGAAAACACAAACGTAAAAAAATGAGTACCCGGGTTGACCTCACCGCAATGGTTGATCTGGCATTTCTGCTCATCACCTTTTTTATCATGACCACTACCCTGGCCAAATCAAAAGCCATGGACCTTACCATGCCGGTTAAAGGCCCGGAACAGGGCGAGGTGAGTGACAAGCGAACGTTAACTATAGTATTGGGTAAGGATAATAAGGCCATGTATTTTTTGGGCCTGCTTAAAAAACCTATCATTGCGCCAACAATAGCTGGTTTTTCGGCAAGCGGAATTCGCAAAGTTATTATTGAAACCAGCAAAAAAGTACGTGAGGATACAGGAAAACCAATGATTGTACTCATTAAACCCGGCGATAAATCGCAATACAGCAGTTTGGTGAGCACGCTTGACGAAATGGCCATTACCGGTATTCAGCAATATGCCATAGTTGATATTGAACCGGCTGATGCTGCTGCCCTTGCACAAAAAGGAATATAATATTGTAAAAGCTTTGTAAGTTATTTACAGGCAGTATTTTACCGGGCCTGTTAACATTGCGTAGAAACAAGCAATGCTAACAGGCCCTTTGTTATTTAGCATACTTTATATAATTATTATGAAAAATGGCAGTTTATAGAGGTAAATGAATGGTTTTAATGCATTATTTGCAATAACATTTTCTTTTAGTGCGGGATACTAAAAAAATACAAAGTAAGTTTTACCTTTGTACCCTGAAAAATCCGGCAATTTGATTGTAAAAAATGGCTGGAATTGTTTGAATTTAATAAATTTTTCTAAAAACCGAATATTGCGGGTATTAAATATTGATGAAAAATTTTACACAAATGTGTTTGTGCCGGGTGGCTTTTGATAATGAGTAATATGGATTATTTGGATCAGATCAATTTGTCGAAACTACCGCAGCACGTGGCTATTATAATGGATGGCAACGGTCGTTGGGCTAAGGGCAAAGGCAAATTAAGAATATTTGGCCATCACAACGGTGTAACATCAGTTAGGGATGTTGTTGAAGGTGCCGATAAATTAGGTATTAAATATATCACGCTATACACGTTTTCGTCCGAAAACTGGAACCGCCCCAAACTGGAGGTAATGGCCATTATGGAGTTAATGGTAAGTACCATTCACAAAGAGGTGCCGGGCTTTATGAAAAACAACATTAAGCTAAACGCAATTGGCGATTTAGACATGCTGCCCGAAAAGTGTTACAACGAACTTCAAAACGCCATCGAAACTACAGCCGGCAATACCGGCGTGGTTTTAACGCTGGCTTTAAGTTACAGCTCGCGCCGCGAAATAGTAAGGGCCGCAAAAAATATAGCCATCAAAGTAAAAAGCGGCGAGCTTGATATAGATGATATTAATGAAGATGTTTTTGAGCAAAACCTGTTTACAGGTGATATGCCGAACCCCGAACTGCTGATCAGAACCAGCGGAGAATACCGTATAAGTAACTATTTATTGTGGCAGATTGCTTACGCCGAGTTGTATTTTACAACCAAGCTGTGGCCCGATTTCAGGAAGGAAGACCTGTATGAGGCCGTGTTGGATTTTCAAAAACGCGAGCGCCGTTTTGGGATGACAAGCGAGCAGGTGAACTAAATTTTTACTTTTAACAAAAATTAACAACTGTATAAATTATTTTTAGCCCACTAAAATATTCGAATGTATAAATTTCTTTTTGCTATTCTTTTCTCGGTTTTGGCTACCACGGCATTTGCCCAGATATCCAACGGGCCGAGGCCTTCACTGTCAAAATCGATACCGGCTGATAGTTTAAGTTACCTTAATCCTAAAGATTATATAATTGGTGGTATTAGTGTTAGTGGCGCAAAATATCTTGATAAAGACATCCTAATACAGTTATCTAAATTAACCAAAGGCGACAGGATCAACCTTCCGGGCGAGCGTAATGCCGAGGTACTGAAAAACCTGTATTCGCAAGGCTTATTTGATGATGTGCAGTTAAACATCACCAAAATAAACATGGATACTGTTTACCTTGAAATTGCTGTAACCGAGCGTCCGCGTTTATCGCGCATGCATCTTACCGGCATCCGTAAAGGTGAGATTGAGGATGTGCAGAAAAAATTGAACGACCGTGTAGGGAAGATTGTGAACGAAAACCTCATCAGCACCACCACGGCCATCATCAAAAAACATTTTAACGAAAAGGGCTTTTTAAATACCACTGTTACCATTACGCAGCGTAAAGACCAGGGCGACGTTAACAGCGTGATACTTGATGTGGCTATTAATAAAAAAACCAAGGTTAAAATTAACGATGTAACTTTTGAAGGCAATAAGGCGTTTAGCGCCGGTACGTTGCGTGGTTTTTTAAGCAAAACCCGTAAACGCAGGTGGTATAACCTGTTTGGCTCCAAGAAGTTTAAGCAGGATAAATACGAAGAAGATAAACAAAACCTTACCGAAAAAATGCAGGCCCGCGGCTACCGCGATGCGGAGATCCTGAGCGATTCGGTTTGGAAACATGATGATGAAACTGTTAACGTAAAAATTAAAGTATACGAAGGTCCTAAATATTACTTCGGTAAGGTAAACTGGTCGGGCAACGCCAAATACTCTACCGATTTGTTAAACAGGATTGTTCACATCAAAAAGGGCGATGTATTTAGCGAGGAAGATTTGAACAAACGCCTCAGCGGTCCAACACCGGGTAATGACGACGTTTCATCATTATACTTAAATGACGGTTACCTTACCTTCAATGCCGATCCGGTACAAACCCGTGTTTATAATGATACGGTGGATGTGGATATCCGCGTGTACGAAGGGCCTCAGTATACCATTAACCGCGTTATGTTAAAAGGTAACGATGTTACCAACGATAAAGTGGTAATGCGCGAGATCCAAACCAAACCAGGTCAGAAATTCAATAAAGAGTTATTGATCCGCAGTGCGCGCGAGATTGGCCAGCTGGGTAACTTCGACGAGCAGAAAACCGAGCCGAAACCAACCAACATCAACCCGCAGGATGGTACCGTTGACCTTGTATATAACGTAGTTGAAAAACCTTCAGACCAGATCGAGCTTTCGGGCGGTTTTGGCGGTGGCCAGCTGGTAGGTACCTTGGGCTTAACATTCAACAACTTCTCGGTCCGCAATATCTTCCATCTTAAAGCTTACAAACCACTGCCTAAAGGCGATGGCCAGAAACTGAGCTTACGTGGACAATCAAGCGGGCGTACCTATCAAAACTTTTCGTTCACCTTCTCCGAGCCATGGTTAGGTGGTAAAAAGCCTATTTACTTCGCGTTGTCGGCTTATACACAAGGCAGCTCAACCGGGCAGTATTATGCCAAGTCTGATCCCCGTTATAATAAATTACGTATTAACGGCCTTGGTGTTACTTTGGGTAAACGTTTAAAATGGCCTGATAACTATTTCCAGCTAAATTACTCGGTTAACTTTGATCACTATAGCCTTGATAATTATGGCGGCTACCTGTTCACCAACGGTACCTCATACAACATTAAGTTAACCCAGGAGTTAACCCGTAACTCGGTAGATGCACCTATCTTCCCAACTTCGGGTTCAAACATTAAACTTACTATACAGGCTACGCCTCCATATTCATTATTCAATAACATCAATTACAAAATAGCCACGCCCGAAGAGCGTTACCATTTTGTAGAGTACTATAAATTTAAGTACGATGCCCAGTGGTTTTCAAAACTGGTTGGCAAGTTTGTGTTAATGTCGCAGGTAAGGTTTGGTTTCCTTGGCCAGTATAACCACCAGGTTGGTCCGTCACCGTTCGAGCGCTTTAAATTAGGTGGCGACGGTATGCAGAGCTACCAGTTTTTACAGGGTAGCGAGATCATCGGCTTGCGCGGTTATCAAAACTTCTCTATTGTGCCCGAGGGTTCAAACCAGGATCAGAACACCAACACCGGTGCAGCTATCTATAATAAATATACCATGGAGCTTCGTCACCCGGTTATCGCAAGCCAGTCGGCTACCATATTCCTGCTGGCCTTTGCCGAGGGTGGTAACGTGTGGAACCAGTTTAGCCAGTTCAATCCGTTTAACGTTAGGCGTTCGGTGGGTGTGGGTGCAAGGATATTTTTACCTATATTTGGTTTGCTTGGTTTGGATTATGGCTATGGCTTTGATAAAATACCAGGACAACCGGATGCAAACAGGGGCCAGTTCCATTTTACAATTTCTCAGAGTTTATCCGGCGGATTTAATTAATTTGCATAACGATATATGAAGAAGATAATTTTATTAGCCTTTTTAACGTTTACTGCTTTTGCAGGTGCGTACGCGCAACGTTTTGCTTATGTTGATTCGGATTACATACTGAAGCACATGCCTGAATATGCCTCGTCGCAGAAGCAACTGGCTGCATTATCTGATCAGTGGCAGAAAGAGGTTGACGGCCGTTTTCAGGAAATTGACAGGTTGTATAAAGCCTACCAGGCCGATCAGCCCCTGATGACCCCGGACATGAAAAAACGCCGCGAGGCCGAAATTGTAGAAAAGGAAAAGGCCGCGAAGGATTTTCAACGCCAGAAGTTTGGTCCGGATGGGGAGCTTTCGCAAAAGAGCACTGCTTTGATTAAACCAATTCAGGATAGGGTGTCTAAAGCTGTACAGGCAGTGGCCGAGGGTGATAACCTGGATATGATATTTGATAAAAACAGCGAGGTGATTATGTTATATGCCAGTCCGCGATATGATAAAAGTGCGGATGTGATAACAAAATTAGGCCTTAAACCCGGAGTACTTGCTAAGTAATTTAAAAAAGATAAAAATCGAACTATTATTAATTTCAGAACAACACAAATGAAAAAACTATTTAAAGTTGCCTTAGTTGCAGTAGGTATGTTATTTGCGGGCGGCTTTGCAAATGCACAGACTAAAATCGGTCACATTAACTTCAATCAGCTTATTGATTTGATGCCCGAAACTAAAACTGTTTCTACTTCATTACAGGCATATCAAAAAACTTTCATTGATCAGATGACCACCATGAACAATGAATACCAGGGCAAGGTTAAAGAGTATACTGAGAAAAGAGCAACCATGACCGATGCCGTACGTGCCGCTAAGGAAAGCGAGCTTACCGATATGCAGAAACGTATGAACGATTACCAGAACAACGCTCAGCAGCAGGTTGACGCTAAACGCCAGGAGTTGGGCAAACCTATTATTGATAAAGCTACCACAGCTGTACAGGCCGTAGCTAAAGAAAAAGGTTATGCTTACGTGCTTGATTCATCACAAATCACTTTACTGGTATCGCCGGATGCTGATGACCTGATGGCTGCCGCTAAACTGAAATTAGGTTTAAAATAATTAATCAACAAAATATAAAAAAAGCGCCCTGTATATCCGGGACGCTTTTTTTATGTTTGCGGCGCATACTTGTTGTACTTAAGCAGGCTGGTTCGGGGTTTATATGTTCCTGTTCATTATAAAAGCCCGAAGAGTTTTAAAGTATCAGCAATAAAAGCGCCCGATGTATATCACAAAATAGGATCATAAAATAAACACAGGACAAAACACAATGAAAAAGTTTTTTAAAGTTGCCTTAGTTGCCGCGGGCATGTTATTTGCCACCAGCTTTGCTAAAGCACAAACCAAAATCGGCTATATCAATTTTAGCCAGGTTATCGATCTGATGCCCGAAACCAAAACAGTTTCTGCATCATTACAAGCTTTTCAAAAAACATTTATTGATCAGCTTACTACCATGAACAACGAGTTCCAAACCAAAGGTGAGGATTATCAAAAAAACCGCGCTACCATGACAGATGCGGTACGTACGGCCAAAGAAGCTGAGTTACAAGACATACAAAAACGTATGAACGATTATCAAAACAACGCTCAGCAACAGGTTGAAGCTAAAAAGAACGAGTTGGGTAAACCACTTGTTGACAAAGCAACTGCTGCCGTACAAGCTGTAGCTAAAGAAAAAGGTTATTCTTACGTTGTTGATTCATCGCAGGTAACTTTAATTGTATCGCCCCCGGGAGATGATATGTTAGCTGCCGTTAAATTGAAATTAGGCTTGAAATAAAATCACCTTTAAGTAATTTAAACCAAAGCGCCCCGTAATTGCGGGGCGCTTTTTTTATGTTTGTATATGTCAAACCAACCAATTGGTATTTTTGATTCGGGCTTTGGCGGCTTAACCGTGTTCCGTTCCATTATTGAGCAACTGCCGGGTTACGATTATATTTATATGGGCGATAATGCCCGTGCACCTTATGGCAACCGATCATTCAGTACCATACACCAGTATACCTGGGAGTGTGTGCAATGGATGTTTAGCCAGGGTTGCCCGTTGGTGATACTGGCCTGCAACACAGCTTCGGCAAAGGCCCTGCGCACCATTCAGCAGCAGGATCTGCAACATATTGATGATCCGTCAAAAAGGGTATTAGGCGTGATCCGCCCAACGGCAGAGGTTATCGGCAATTATTCTAAAACCGGCGAAATAGGGGTGTTGGGTACCAAAGGCACCGTAACCTCAGGCTCATACCTTTTAGAGATCAACAACTTTTTTCCTGATATTAAAGTACACCAACAGGCCTGCCCGCTTTGGGTACCACTGATTGAAAACGGTGAGTACGATAAACCGGGTGCAGATTTTTTTGTGCAACTGTACCTTGATCAGATCATGGCGCAATCATCAAACATCGATACCATTTTACTGGCCTGTACGCATTACCCCATCATTCAGGAAAAAATAAAGGCCCATCTGCCTGATAGTATCAATGTAGTAGGCCAGGGCGATATTGTAGCCAAAAGCCTGGTTGATTATTTAAACCGTCACCCGGAGATAGAGCAAAAGGTAACCCGCAACGGTACAACCGAGTTTTATACCACTACCGATGATACCGCCGATTTTGATCATCACGCTTCGCTGTTTTTCTCGGCCCCGGTGAAATCGAATTTTATTTCGGCTAATGATTTGGTGGTTTGTAAGTAGTGGTGAGTGGTTGGTTAAGTTAATTAGGTGAGTGGTTGGTTAAGTTAATTAGGTGAGAGGTTATGATAAACCAACAACTGTCATGAATTTAGCGTAGCTAAATTCATGACGTAAAATAACATCTGCCGCGGGTTTAGCGCAGCGTAACCCGTGGTGTAAAATAGTTCGGGTCTCTGACCCGAGTATAACTTAAATCCCATGCAAAAGTATCTGCCGTAGATTTAGCAGAACGCAAGCTGTAGCTGACCATGGCTAAGCTTATTATTTAAGTACCACACGGGTCATAGACCCGAAGCATTTTACACCACGGGTTACGCTGCGCTAAACCCGCGGCAGATGGGATTTAGCAGAGAGCAAGCTGTAGCTGGCCATGGCTATGCTTATTATTTAAGTTCCACACGGGTCATAGACCCGAAGCATTTTACACCACGGGTTACGCTGCGCTAAACCCGCGGCAGTTATTATTTAATACCACGAATTTCGCATCGCGAAATTCGTGGTGTAGCTTGTAAATTATTCTGTTAATTCTAAAATTCTGTAAATTCTGATTCAGACAACCAACCACTCAACCACTCAACCACTCACCCAATCAACCACTCACCAACCCCAACTTACCCTATCAACTTTATATATAAAGTAATCATTCTAAATAACGTAACATTTACTTAAGTTTGCACCCTTAAGTAAATATTCCTGTTGAACTATTATATAACATATTTTATTGCAGCAATTGGGTTGTTCAGTTTCTCGGCCTTCTTTGCTTTATTCGGTGTATATGCCGAGCGTAAAATATCGGCGTTTATACAGGATAGGCTCGGGCCAACCGAAACGGGTAAATACGGCACACTGCAAACGCTGGCCGATATTTTAAAAATGCTGCAAAAGGAACTGATAGTGCCTGCTGCCGCAGATAAATGGCTGTTTATGCTGGCCCCGGCAGTAATTTTCATTGCTGTTTATCTGGGCTTCGCAGCCCTGCCCTGGGCTCCCGGATTGATTCCCTCAAAAACTAATATTGGTTTGTACTACATCTTCGCCATTATTTCAATAGAAACATTGGGGATATTGATGGCAGGATGGGGATCTAACAATAAATACTCCATACTGGGTGCTATGCGTTCGGCAGCACAGATCATCTCTTACGAGATCCCGGCGGGTTTCGCTATTATATCGGTAGTGATGATTGCTCAAACGCTCGATCTGCAGGTGATCAGTAACCAACAAGGCATCCTCACAGCCGAAAAAATCAAATTTGCTGGCTTTTGGGATGTAACGAATATTGGTGGTTTGTTTAGCTGGAATGTATTCCGTGCACCGCATTTGCTCATCGCCTTTGTGATCTATTTTATAGCATCGCTGGCCGAAAGTAACCGCGCGCCTTTTGATATTCCGGAAGCCGAATCAGAACTGGTAGCCGGTTTTCACACCGAATTCACTGGGATCCGTTTCGCGCTGGTATTTTTGGCCGAGTATTCGATGATGTTTTTAGTATCCATGATAGCCGTGATCTTGTTTTTAGGTGCCTGGAATACCCCGCTGCCCAATATAGCCGGCGTACAACTGGCAAGCTGGACAACCGGGATAGCATGGGGCATACTTTGGGTAGTACTGAAAACATTAGGCCTGGTAGCCGTACAAATGTGGATCAGGTGGACGCTACCCCGCTTGCGGGTTGACCAGCTGATGAACCTCTGTTGGAAAGTATTAACCCCGCTGGCTTTTGCCTGCATGCTGATATCGGGCGTGTGGAGGTTGTGGTTAATGTAGTTTTGGGGAAAGAGATTAGAGGTTGGAGATTAGAGGTTAGGAAATAAAATATAAGAGAAATAAACATTGATCAAGGCGAATCCTGAAATCCTAAAAATAAAGGTTCAGGATCAGCGAAATCAACGTAATCAAATAAATCAACGGTGCAAAAGATAATTAACGCGTTCACAACAGCATGGAAAGGTTTAAGCCTAACCATCCGTCACCTTTTTGTGGGTAACACAAAGCGTGAGGTGCTTACCGTGAGCGATACTAATTATTTTAGGCAACTGGAGCATGGCACCAACACCATTCAATATCCAAAACAACAGCTACCCGTACCCGAGGTAGGCCGCTATCAGCTGGATGTGGAGATGGACGATTGTATTGTGTGTGATCTGTGCGCCAAAGTTTGCCCGGTAAATTGTATCGATATTGAATCGATCAAGGCAACCGAGGCTATTGGCCAAACATCCGATGGCACTACCAAACGTTTGTACGCTGCCAAATTTGATATCGACATGGCCAAGTGTATGTATTGCGGCCTGTGTACCATTGTGTGCCCAACCGAATGCATCACCATGACCAACCAGTACGATAAAACCGTATTTCAGCTAAGCGACCTGGTTTACCAGTTTTCGGATATGTCGCCCGAAGATGCTGCCGAAAAACGTGCGCTGTTTGATAAACAACAAGCCGAAAAGCAAGCGGCCAAGCTGGCCGCTATGAAACAAAAGGAGGGTGGGGCATGAGCCTGATCCGCATAATGTTTTATATCATGAGCTTTATTGCTATTGCTTCAGCGCTGTATGCCGCGTTAAGCAAAAATCTGGTACGAAGCATCTTTATATTTTTTGTTACCCTGTTTGCGTTGGCTGGATTATATGTAATAGCCCTGGCCGATTTTGTGGCTGTTACGCAGGTGGTAATTTATGTTGGCGGCATTTTGGTACTTATCCTTTTCGCCTTCATGCTTTCGGGCCGCGAAACGCTGAATATTATTCAGCAACGCAAAGGCAAATTCATCAATATGGGCAAGATACCGGCCGTTATTTTGGCTGTATTGTTTTTGGCAGTATTGGTAAACGTAATACTGAAAGCCGATGCCGATAATCTGCCCTGGATAAAACAGGCTATCGCGCAAAAAAATGAAATCACGCCAACATCTTCAACTATTGATAACATCGGGGTTAACCTCATGACAACCTATCTTTTACCGTTTGAAGCTATATCAATTTTATTGTTAATGGCTTTGGTAGGAGCAGCGCATTTATCACGTAAGGAGGGCAGGGCATGATCACTTTAACCGATTTTTTACTGGTAGGCGCGGTGTTGTTTTGTACCGGTATTTACATGATCGTATCTAAACGCAACTCCATACAGGTGCTGATAGGCATCGAGTTGATGCTTAACGCCGCCATTTTAAACCTGGTAGCTTTTGGCAGGTTTGATAAGCTGAAAAACGGCGGGCAGGTATTCGCGCTTTTTGCTATTGTACTGGCAGCGGCAACTACCGCAGTAGCTTTGGCTATTATCCTGAATGTTTACCGGAGATATAAAACTATCGATCCGGATGAGATTAAAAATTTGAGGGACTAAATTTCTACAGAAGTTAAATAATTGAACATCGCGCTCCCATATACCGATCCTAACATTATCTGCTACGTGCTCGCGGTTGTGGCATTGCCGCTGCTTGCCGCTTTGATCAACTTTTGGCTGCCTGCAAAAAGTAAAGCGACTGGGTTGATATCATCGCTGGCCATTGTTGTGGGTTGTGTACTATCGATAATTGTATTTAGCAAGGTATGGAATAAGCAGCCGGTACATATGCAAACATTATGGTTTACCATTGGCCAAACTAAAGTTTTTGCCGGCATCCTGCTTAATAATATATCGGTATTGATGCTGTTATTGGTGTCGCTTATCGCTTTGCCGGTGCATATTTATTCAACCGCTTACATGAAGCACGACGACAGGTATGGCCGCTATTTTACCTACCTCAGTTTTTTCTGTTTCAGCATGCTGGCTTTGGTGGTAATTGATAGCCTGGTACTGTTTTATGCTTTTTGGGAATTGGTAGGCTTTTCGTCATACCTGCTTATCGGTTTTTGGTTCACCCGAGACAAAGCGGTACAGGCTAATAAAAAAGCTTTTATCATGAACCGCATCGGCGATATCGGCTTGCTGAGCGCCATCATTATCATTTTTGCACAGTTCCATACATTTGATATCGCCACGCTGTTTTCTGATGGCGGGTTGGTGTTTAAATCGATAATTAAAGATGGCATGTGGATCTCGGCCACTAACCAAATACCTGTGATATGGCAATACGTAGCCTGTGCGGGAATCTTTATGGCTGTTGCTGCAAAATCGGCGCAATTCCCTTTACATACATGGCTCCCCGATGCGATGGAAGGCCCAACGTCGGTTTCAGCACTCATTCACGCAGCTACCATGGTTGCGGCGGGCGTGTTTTTATTGGGAAGGGTTTATCCGTTTTTTACCGATACCGAATTAACCATATTGGCTATTATCGGCTGCTTTACCGCTTTTATGGCGGCAACCATCGCGCTTAGCCAAAACGATTTGAAGAAAGTGCTGGCTTATTCAACCATATCACAGTTGGGTTACATGACCCTGGCCATGGGAGTTGGTGCTTATGGTTCATCGCTGTTCCATTTGGTTACGCATGCGTTTTTTAAATGTTTGCTGTTTTTGGTTGCCGGCGTGGTGATCCACGAGATGCAGCATATCAAAGAAGAAAACAACCTCGATATCGATCCGCAGAATATCCAGTTAATGGGCGGCTTACGTAAAAAACTGCCTGTTACTTTTATTGTAGCGGTTGTTGGCTCGCTGGCGCTGATCGGCATTCCGCTTACTTCAGGCTATCTATCCAAAGATGGCATATTGATCCAGGCTTTTGAATGGAGCGATGGGCGTAATGCCCTGTTAAAACTGGTGCCCATCGGCGCTCTGGTTACCAGCTGGCTTACCGCTTTTTATGTTACAAGATTGATAGCGAAGGTTTTTTTTGGCGAGTTTAAATTGCTGAAGCATCGTCCTCAACTTAAAATGCACATCAGCGATGGCGGCTGGCAATACCGCGTGCCATTAATATTACTGGCAATCTGCAGTCTTTTTCCACTATTCTCGCTCAACCCATTTTTTTATGAAAATGCATGGCTGTTTGAGAGTTTAAAACCGGCTAACTCTTTGGCGAGGGAAAATATTTACCATACTATTATCCCGGTAGGGGTAAATATTCTGAGTGTTTTTGTAATCTACTTCACTTACACCATCTACACCGAAAAAAGAATTTTCAGGTTTCCGCAAACCGGCTTTTTATACCGCTTATCGTATAACCAATGGTACCTGGATAAAATTTATAAACGCGCGGTTGTTAAACCAATATTGGGTTTAGGAAAATTTTGTTTTTGGTTCGATAGGAATATTATTGATGGGATAATCCACTTGTTGGATAACATCACCCGTAAAATAGCTGCGTTAACCGCCTGGGCGGATAAATATATTGTCGACGGATTTTTGCACGCCGTAGCGGCATTGGTGCAAAGTATCGGCAATTTTGCACGTAAATTTCAAAACGGCAAGGTACAGTATTACCTGTACAGTATGCTGCTGATAGTATTGATACTGTTTGTTTTAAAAATATTGATCTGAATTTAATGAACCTGTTAACACTGCTCATATTTATACCCGTACTGTTTGCGCTGGTTATTGTGCTGCTGCCATCATCGCAGCGGGGCAGCTTTAAATATATTACCCTGTTGGCCACACTAATCCAGTTGGGCATCAGCATCTATATTTATCTCAACTTTAAAACCGGTGCCGCATCGGCAGGCATTAACCACGAAGAGCAATTTCAGTTTGTACATAAACTGCCCTGGATAGCGCTTGATCTGGGCAATATGGGCAAAATGCAGATAGATTATTTTGTGGGGATAGATGGCATTTCGGTAACGCTGCTGGTAATGTCGGCACTGGTAATGGTGGTGGCTACGCTGGCTTCGTGGGAGATCAAGAGTAATTTGAAAGGTTTCTTCCTGTTGTTCCTGTTATTGGATATGGCCGTGATGGGCGTATTCTGCGCTTTGGATTTCTTCCTGTTTTACCTGTTTTACGAGCTAATGCTGTTGCCGCTTTACTTTTTGATAGGTATGTGGGGTGGTATCCGCCGCGAATACGCAGCTATCAAGTTTTTCCTGTACACGCTGTTCGGCTCAGTATTTATGTTGCTGGTGATGGTGGGTTTATACCTATCGGTTAACGATCCTTCAACCGGTAGCCATACTTTTAATATTATCCAGATGATGAACCCGGCCAATTATACCAATGGTTCGGTGTTTTCGGCAGCTGCACATCAAACCATATTGGGTATGCCGGCGCGTACCGTTGGCTTTGTGGTATTGTTCATCGCCTTTGCCATTAAAGTGCCGGTTGTACCATTACATACCTGGCTGCCCGATGCCCACGTGGAAGCGCCTACGCCGGTATCTATCATCCTGGCCGGTGTGCTGCTTAAAATTGGTGGTTACGGTATTATCCGTATTTGTTTAGGGATCTTCCCTGAAGTAGCTTCATCCGGAGCTTTCTGGATTGGCCTGATAGGTGTTGTCTCAATTTTATACGGAGCCTGCAATGCCCTGGCCCAGCGCGATCTGAAACGATTGATCGCTTACTCATCCGTATCGCACATGGGTTTTGTATTGTTAGGCATAGCCTCGCAAACTGCCGAAGGTGTAAGCGGATCGGTAATGCAGATGGTAAGTCACGGCTTTTTATCATCGATGTTATTCTTCCTGGTGGGTGTAGTTTACAACCGTGTGCACGACAGGGATATTTACCACTTCCGCGGCCTGGGTACGCAGATGCCGCAATATACCGCTTTTGTGATGGTGGCCTTTTTCGCGTCCTTAGGTTTACCCGGCTTCTCCGCATTTGTGGCTGAAGCATTCACGCTGGCGGGTACATTTAAATCGCCAACGGTAAATGGCTTGCTGCCTTACTGGATGGCTGTTTGCGGCTCGGTAGGCATCCTGCTGGGCGCTGCCTATTTTTTGTGGACATTGCAGCGCATGTTCTTCGGCAAAGTATCCTTAAAAGGTGGCGAGGTTTGGAAAATAGCGTTGACCGATGTAAACATCCGCGAAAAACTGGCGCTCATCCCGATGGCTATTGCTGCCCTGGCTTTAGGCCTGATGCCTTCGCTGGTATTTGGCAAAATCAATGATTCAGTACTGGCGCTGATCCAATTTTTACAGGCTAAATAAAATAATAGTGTTTCAACATAAATTCATTTATGGAAAAGTACCTGCTCAGGCATCTTTTGTTTGTAGGGCCGATAATACGGCCGACGACAAAATAACCGAGCATTTGTATTTAACCCATCAATTTATGTTTAGAAGAGTATCTATCGCTGTTGCATTTATTTTTTTTGCAACAACAACAAGGGCCGATGACGGACAAAAAGTGCAATCTAAAGTTCAAAAGGTAACCGTGTTTTTGCACGGTGCCCAGGTAAGCCGTACAGCGCAGGTAAATATCAGCCCAGGTACCTATGACCTGGTATTTGATGGTCTCTCACCCAATTTGGAAGTGCAAAGCATCCAGGTGCATGCAGCAGGCGATTTCAGTATTTTATCAGTAAAAACGGGTCTTAATTATCTTGATGCCGAAGCAGCAGACCGCGAAAAGCAGGTAGGCGAATTAAAGCTTAAACTAAAGGCTGTAACAGATAAGATAAATTTGCAGGATAATTTATTGGTAGTTTACCAAACCGAAGAAGCCGTACTTACTAAAAACCAATTTGTACGGCCCGAAAATCAAAACCTTGATGTTGCGAAATTAAAGCAGGCACTCGATTTTCAAACAGAGCGCCTTACACAGTTAAAGTCGAAAACTTATGTTGTAAGGAATTTGATGTACGATTTAGAAGAGGAACAAAAAAGCATTGAAAAGCAAATAGCCGCTTTAAGTGTGGATAAAAGTGTTGCCAGTGCCAAAGTGATTGTAACGGTTTCGTCTAAAACTACGCTGCAGTCGGCATTTGTTATCAGTTACTTTATTTATAATGCCAGCTGGTATCCGAGTTATGATATAAGGGCAAAAGATGTAAAAAGTCCCTTATCCATTGCTTATAAAGCCAACGTATCGCAAAAAAGCGGCGAGGAGTGGAAAAATGTTAAGCTCACCTTATCAACAGGGAGCCCAAGCCTTAACAATATAAAGCCCGAGTTAGGGCCCAATTATCTCAATTTTGAAAATCGTTACCGTGGTGGTTCCGGTAGTGTAAGCGAGGTTGTGTCAGGCTATGCTGCAAATAAAGCAACCATGGGCTATACGGTACCGGTGGAGGTAAGCATGGTTGAAAATCAAACCAATGTTGAGTTTAACATAGCAAATCCATACTCGGTTACTAATGATGGAAAATCCTGCCAGGTTGAAATAAACAATGTAACGGTTGATGCAAGTTATCGATACTATGCAGCCCCTAAACTTAATGCAAACGTTTTCCTGGTGGCGCAGGTTAATGATTGGAGCAAATACAATTTGCTGTCGGGCGAGGCAGGTATTTATTTTGAAGATACTTATGTGGGCAAATCGCAAATTGATACGCGTACTATGAATGATACCTTAAATTTATCTTTAGAGATAGATAAGGGTATCTTAGTTAAACGGGTTCCGGAAAAAATATTTACCGAAAAACAGGTATTTGGAACAGCAAAGAAGGAAACCCGCAATTGGGTTATCGAGGTAAAGAACAGAAAAAACCAGCCGGTTAGCCTTTTAATTGAAGATCAGGTACCTGTTTCTACAAATAAAGAGATCGAGATAGAAACCCAGGAAACGTCGGGAGCAAAACCGGATGCCGCAACCGGCAAGGTTTCATGGAATTTCGTGCTAAATTCGCAGGAGGGAAAAAAACTGCGCTTAAAATACCAGGTTAAGTACCCTAAAGATCAATCAGTAATAGTACAATAACATAATAAATGCACAATTTGTTACCCCACATACCGGCACAGTTAAATGATGTTTTTGGCAGCATACCATACTTTATGCCCGAAATTTATTTAACCGTGCTGTTTTTGGCGGTACTCATGGCCGATTTGGCTGTAGGCCGGCGCTCGGTCGAGTTTTGTAAAGTTTTGGCCTGCGGCGGGCTGGTAGTGGTGATACTTAAGGATGTTAGCCAGCTATCGCTGGTTCACGATGCCTCGCACGCATTATTCAGCAACATGCTGTTATTGAGCGGTGCTTCGGTGCATATGAAGTTAATTGTAGATGTGCTGTCGTTTATTTTGCTGTTGTACTTTACCTGGGATGATAAACTGAAAGCACACACCAAAGGCCTGTCCGATCTGTACACCATTTCTATTGCTTCGGTATTGGGTTTGCATTTAATGGCAATGGCTATCAATTTATTGTCGGTTTACCTGGCTATTGAAATGGTTTCGCTGGCTTCATACCTAATGGTGGCTTACCGTACCGAAACCGGTTTAAGTGCCGAGGCCGGTTTAAAATATGTGCTGTTTGGCGCAGCCTCATCGGCAATTATGCTGTATGGCATCTCGCTGCTATATGGCTTCAGCGGCTCGCTCGATCTGTTGTTTGATAATACCATCGTGCAGTTATCCAAAGTGAACGAAGCAAGCGCATCTGTAGCTTTATTGTTACTGTTGATAGGGATCGGTTTTAAACTATCATTTGTGCCGCTGCATTTTTGGGTGCCCGATGTGTACCAGGGCGCGCCAACACCGGTTACGGCTTATCTGTCTACCGTGCCTAAAATAGCCGCCTTTGGCTTACTGGTAAATATACTGCCACCTTTTTTATCGGCCACCAGTTGGAAGGGGATTAATGTAGGGCAGGTTTTATCGGCTGTAGGCATCATTACCATGATAGCCGGCAACTTTGCAGCGGTGCTGCAAAACAATGTAAAAAGGATGCTGGCTTATTCAAGCATAGGGCATACCGGCTTCGCGTTAATGGCTATTGTAACTTTTAGTGCCCAGGGTTTAACTGCCCTGATCTATTACCTGGCTGTTTACGCTTTGGCAAACATAGGTGCGCTGGCACTGGTCAGCTATTTCAGTAATATTCTCAACGCCGAAGATGTAGAAAGCTATAAAGGTTTAGGACTGAAATACCCGGTAGCATCGGTTTGTTTTGTAATTATCCTCATTTCGCTTACCGGAATCCCGGTAACTGCCGGTTTTACCGCAAAATTATTTGTGTTTTCGGCTGTTTACAGCGTTTATGAACAAACTCACAGCGTTTGGATGCTCGCTTTAATGATAACAGGTGCTTTGACTACTGTTGTATCGCTTTTTTACTATCTTAAAATACCTTTGTATTTATTTTTAAAAAGAACAGAAAATGCTGAAGTAGCCAGCGAAAAATCATATAACCTGCTTGTTTTGGCTGTGATTGTTAGTTTTCTGCTGATTTTACTCGGAATATTCCCTGATTTGCTGATAAAACATCTGTAAAATTAAATTCCTCTTCTTTTTTTAAACAAAACTCAATTTTTTTCTTTTGTTTTTAGGAAAAGTGTTAACTTTCGACACGATTTAAATTATATTTTCTTATAATACATGAAGAGGTATTTCCCTTTTTTCCTGATTTTAGTTATCCTTTCCCTTACTTTTATTTTTCCTTCGGTTGATTTTAAAAACTCAGGGAACCCGCAATTCAATACCGGCGATATTGCCTGGATGCTGATGTCTACAGCGCTTGTTTTAATCATGACGCCCGGTCTGGCATTTTTTTACGGCGGTATGGTTAATAAAAAGAACGTGATCTCAACCATGCTGCAAAGTATTGTTTGTATGGTGATCATTACGGTAATGTGGGGTATTTTCGGTTTTAGTTTGGCCTTCGGCGATAGCTTTCATGGACTGATAGGTAATCCTTCAACCTTTTTCATGATGAAGGGCATGCTGGGTAACGCCACCTGGAAGGCGGCACCAACCATTCCGTTGCTGCTTTTTGCCATGTACCAGTTAAAGTTTGCTATTATCACCCCGGCACTCATTACCGGTGCCTTTGCCGAGCGGATCCGCTTTAACTCGTACATTATATTCCTGGTATTGTTCTCCATTTTTATATTCTCGCCGCTGGCGCATTGCACCTGGCACCCGGATGGTATTCTGGCCAAATTTGGTGTGCTTGATTTTGCAGGCGGAACGGTAGTGCACATGTCGGCCGGATGGGCGGCATTGGCATCGGCCTTATATTTAAAACGCCGTAACGAGGCTAACCATGCCCCGGCCCGCATTACTTATGTAATGATAGGTACCGGTTTATTGTGGTTTGGCTGGTTTGGCTTTAATGCCGGTTCGGCATTTGGTGCCAATGCTTTGGCGGTTACTGCTTTGGCAACCAGTACCACGGCTTCGGCGGCGGCAGGTGTTACCTGGATCTTTTTTGATATGCTGCTTGGTCGCAAACCATCGGCAATGGGTACCTGTATCGGTGCGGTAGTTGGTTTGGTGGCTATCACCCCGGCAGCCGGTTTTGTTTCGGTACCGCACTCTATGGCTATTGGTATCATTTCGGCCATTGTAAGTAACCTGGTGGTTGAATGGCGTACCCGCACCAGTATTGATGATACACTGGATGTATTTCCCTGCCATGGTGTAGGCGGTATGGTTGGGATGCTGTTAACCGGTGTGTTTGCCAGTAAGCAGGTAAACTCGCTTAACGGCACAGGCAACGGTTTGTTTTTTGGCGAAACTCACCTGTTTATTGTACAATTAGTAGCGCTTGTATGCGTATCCATATTCGCCTTCTTCGGTTCGTTGCTTTTGTTGAAGATCACCGACATGATCTCCCCATTGCGTGTATCGGCCGAGGAAGAAGAACAAGGACTTGATTTAAGCCAGCACGGCGAAAAATTATAATAATATTTTCAAACCAATCAACTAACCTGAAAGATCTCCGGCCCCAAAGGCCGGATTTTTTGTTTGAAGATTTCTCCATCACGTCATTGCGAGGCACGAAGCAATCCCAAACTATACAGGGTGGCTCTGCAAATCGGGGATTGCTTCGTGCCTCGCAATGACGTGGTTTATAGAAAGTTTCGCAAGTTTAAGCTTCTACGCTTGAACCTGCGATTGCGAATAAAAAACAAAACCCCTCTTTGCGCAGCAAAGAGGGGTGACATGAAATAGCGAAGTTGTGCTGAGTAAACTAATCTGCCAACTCCGCCATCAAACTATCCACCGGATCATCAATCCTTTTAATATGGATATTATTAACCGGCTTCACCACCAAAGGTATTTTCTCAATCCTTGTTTCGCTCGTATCCAAACCAAAAGCCTTGGCTTCAGATTGAGCCAGTTTTTTAATAGCGAAATAACTATTCAGAATAAATGCCTCAGAAACGTTGAAAATGTTATTGTACGACAGGAATTTCTCCATAATCACAAACCTGAAATCTGCCGCCATGCCATGTTCTTTTAATGATGGATAATTGCTGGTGATATCGATCTCACCACGATCAACCATATCTTCCACCACTTTGCGGAACAACACGTTAACCCTCGGCTGAATCCTGAAGCCAAGTCGGAACTCTACACGGATCACCTTGCCGGGCTCTATCTGGTCAACACTATACTCCATGGTATAAGGTTCGTCGGTGCGCTCAATGTGTACAAACCAGTAAGTATCGGCGCGTTTTGGGCGGCGGCTCATGATGGAGTAGATGATCTTTTCTTCTATCTGCTTGCTGTTGTTGGCTTTGGTTAGATAGATTAAATGGGTGGCATATTTGTTTACTGTAGTATCGGCACTTAAAGCATTAAGCAGGGGCAGTTTCTCTTTAATATCGATAAAATTGAGGAAACGGTTATTGATTTTCCTGGCCCTGAACCAGGTGTACATGGTAAAGATCAAACCGACTTCAAATCCCACAAAAAATAAACGTTTTACAATTTTAACCGCGTTGGCCACGAAAAACGAAAACTCGACAGTAACAAACAAACACAAAATAATGGTAACCAACCAAACCGGCCAATGCTTAACGTAACGCATAAAGTAATACATTAAAATGGTAGTGCTGAGCATGGCAATGGTGATACTGAAACCGTAAGCAGCCGTCATGGCGGCCGAGGTACGGAAATACATCGATACCAAAATACAGCCTATACAAAGCATCCAGTTAATGCTGGGAATATAGATCTGTCCGCGGATGTTTGATGGGTATTTGATGGTGATGCGCGGCCAGAAATTCATGCTCACCGCCTCGCTGATGAGGGTAAAAGATCCGCTGATTAAAGCCTGGCTGGCAATAATAGTGGCCAGCGTAGCCAATGCCACAGCCGGTAAAAGAAAAGCGTGAGGCACAATCTCGAAAAAAGGATTAACGCCGGTAAAATCTTTACCCGGGGCTTGCGATAATACCCAGGCGCCCTGGCCCAGGTAATTAAGAATAAGCGTTGTTTTCACAAAGATCCAGCTTACCTGGATGTTTTTCCTACCGCAATGGCCCAAATCTGAGTATAATGCCTCGGCACCGGTGGTACATAAAAATACCGCACCTAACAGCCAGAAACCTTTTGGATGTTCCATTAATAAATGGATGCCATAATAAGGGTTAAGCGCTTTAAATATAGATGGGTAATGAACTACCTGCATGGTGCCCAATACACCCAGCATCACAAACCACATCAGCATAACCGGGCCAAAAGCCGAGCCAACCACCTTGGTGCCAAACTGTTGGAAAAAGAACAGCAACAGGATAATGCCAATCACTATACCCAAAATGAGGTTATTGCCCGGAACTATCACGTTTGAAAGCGCCGGTACAAGGTTCAAACCCTCGATGGCTGATGTTACTGAGATAGGAGGGGTAATGATGCCATCGGCCAATAAAGTGCCCGCGCCTATAATAGCCGGGATAGCCAGCCATTTGCCATAGCGCCTAACCAGCGCGTAGAGTGAAAAAATACCGCCTTCGCCTTTATTATCGGCCTGGAGGGTAATAACGATATATTTAAAAGTGGTTTGCAGGGTAAGGGTCCAGAAGATGCAGGAAATGGAACCCAGAACCAGATCGGTGTTTACCTTGCCGCCTTCAACCAGCAGGGTTTGAAAAACATAGAGGGGAGAAGTGCCGATATCGCCAAAAATGATACCCAGCGTAACAATCATACCTGCAAAAGTGAGGTGTTTAGTGTGCGAATTCATGAATTGTATAAATTATTTAGGGGAAGGGTTGATGGTATCCTGCTTTGGGATTTGCTGCCGCCACTTGTTTGGATTGACGTGGCTGCCGTTACATTGAATGATACCATCACAATTTGCTTTTTTTAATCTGATCTCGCAGGGCCAATAACCGTGCCGCCAGCGGCAGAGCTTTATTTAGCATTTTGAATAACAGGTGTTTATCATAATGAGAATAGGTTTCTCATTATGAGGTGATACTATCAAAATGATAGATTTTATCAGATTGATAGTTTGAATAAAAGCCCCTTTTTTACGGATATTGCTGATATTTGAATGATGGATTTGTTTAATAACGATGATGTAAACGTATTTGGCCAGGGGCAAAACCTGCTGCCCTTTGATGGAGAAGTGCTGCTGTTTCCCTATTTTTTTAAAGAAGATGTGTTTGCCCGCTTAGTTGAAGAGACGCCATGGAAACAGGATAAAATGAAGATTTACGGGAGAGAGATTGATTTTCCGCGGCTTACCGCATGGTATGGTGAAAGCGATGAGGTGTACGTGTACTCGGGTGTAGTAAATGTGCCGGTTAGGTTTAGCCCCTTGCTTAACGAAATTAAACTGGCTGCCCAGCAACAAAGCGGGCATCAGTTTAACACCGCCCTGCTTAATTATTACCGTAACGGTAACGATAGTATGGGTTGGCACAGCGATGATGAAAGCGAATTGGGCATTAACCCGGTTATCGCCTCGGTGTCCTTTGGTGCCGCGCGTACGTTTCAGTTTAAGCACAAGCGGCAAAAAGATGCCAAAGTTTCGGTTGAATTAAATAACGGCGATTTATTGATTATGCAGGGCGGCACACAGCACAACTGGCTGCACCAGGTACCCAAAACGGCTAAAAAACCGGGACCGAGAATTAATATTACTTTCAGGAAGATAGGGTAGGAAGTATTTAAGAGATTAGTGATTGGAGAATAGAGATTAGTCCTTGCGTCTTAGCCTCTTTGCGCGCTTAATATTAAGAGATTAGTGATTGGAGAATAGAGATTAGTTTTTGCGTCTTAGCCTCTTTGCGCGCTTAACACTTATCCGCTATCCACAAAAAATCTTTGCGTCCCTGCGCCTTCGCGTGCTCAGAAATCTCAAACTATCCAATCTCAAAACCGCGTTTGTAACATCCGGCCCAAAGCACTATCTTACACTAACATTACCAAGCCTATGAAAAAGCCTTTATTATTATTTACAGCGGCTTTAGCCTTTTTTACTAATGCCAAAGCTCAAACAGATTTACCTGTTGACAGCACAACTTTCTATCTCCATAAATTTGAACAGCACATCGGGAAAGAAACCTATTATGTACGTAAACATAAAGATGCCATAACCTACACCATCGATTTTAAATTTGTCGACCGTGGTTCGCCGGTACCCTTAAAAACAGAGATGAAGGTTAATCCGGTTGGCGATCCTATTGAACTGATCATTAAAGGCAATACCTCGCGTTTTTCAACTATTGACGATAAGGTAAGTATCCGCGGCAGCGAAGCATCCATAAAAGTTAATGATTCATCATACACCAAAAAAATCCCTGCACTTAGTTTCCCGATAGGAGGGTACTCGCCGGCAACGGTTCAGCAATTGCTCATTCAGTATTGGAACAGGCACAAGCGCCCGGCCAATATTACCACCCTGCCCTTTGGCTCGGTACAAATTAAAGCTGTTGGTATCGATCAGCTATCGTTTAAAGGTAAAACCCTGCTGCTTAACCGCATTGTTATCGGCGGCCTGGTTTGGGGTAATGAAATTATCTGGACGGATAAACAGGGCAACCTGATAGCCCTCATGACCAACGATGCCGAAGGCGACAAAACCGAAATGATGCGGGCTGAGTACGAAGAATTGCTTCCCGAGCTGATTGGGAAGGCCGCCGCCGTTGGCATGCAATTGTTTGCCAAAGAGGCCGCCCCCAAAGGCAAAGCAGATAAAATAATTGCCATAACCGGAGGGAACGTTATTGATGTAAACACCGGCACAACCCTGCCCGGAGCAGTGGTTTTGATTGAGAATGGTATTATTAAAGCAGTAGGTAAACCTGCGGATGTAAAAATCCCTGCCGGTGCCAAAATTATAGATGCCAAAGACAAAACCGTTTTACCTGGTTTATGGGATATGCACGCCCATTTTGAACAGGCCGAATGGGGCCCGGCTTACCTGGCGGCCGGTGTAACCACTGTACGCGACTGCGGTAACGAGTTTAGCTATATCAACGCCATTAAAGCCGCTATTGACGATGGCAAAGGCGTAGGACCCAATATTATTAAAGCAGGTATTATTGATGGCAAAGGCCCGGTAGCCCTGGGCATTATACAGGCCGATACCAAAGAGGAAGCCATTAAGGCGGTTGACCGGTATAAGGAGAACGGCTTCGGGCAGATTAAGATTTACAGTTCGGTAAAACCGGCTATTGTTAAGGCTATTTGCGATGAAGCACACAGGCTGGGTTTAACGGTAACAGGCCATATTCCTGATGGTATGACCTTGCAGCAGGGCGTAGATTCGGGCATGAACATGGTTAACCATATCCAATACGTTTACTCCATTATGAAGCGGGATAAAAACCGCGCCATTGTTTTTGATGATTCGGTAAGTAAGGCTGCGGTTAAATTCATCAAAGATCATAATGTAGTGATCGACCCTACCGTTGGCGTTTTTGAGCTGGCATTTCGCAGTACAAAGGATGATATTACCAAACTGGAGCCCAATTACAATACCCTGCCCCTGCCATTGCAGGCTTTATTTGTAAATATGGGCTTAGGGCCGGAGCAGGCTGCTAAATTACACCCCGCTTATAAAAGCATGAAAAACGCGGTTAAGGTGCTGTATGATGCCGGTATCCCGATAGTAGCCGGTACGGATATGGGTTTTCCGGGATACAGCCTCGACCGTGAACTGGAACTATACGTTGAAGCCGGGCTTACGCCTCTGCAGGCTATAAAAACGGCCACCATTACACCTGCAACGGTTATGGGAATGGCCAAAAGCACTGGCTCGGTTGAAGCGGGTAAGCAGGCAGATGTGGTTATTGTTGATGGCGATCCGCTTAAAAATATCAGCGAGATCCGCAAAGTATCCGTCGTGATAAAAAATGGTATGATTTACAGCCCGGTTGCTTTACATAGGATGGTAGGGTTTAAAAGGTAGGATGTTGTAATGGATGAGTTAATACCGGCCGGTAGGCCCTAAAGAACTTAAACTGATTGAGGAATCGGGCTATAAACGCTTCCCTAAACGTTTAGCCGAGCAGCCGATATTTTACCCGGTGATGAATGAAGAGTACGCTATACAAATTGCACGCGATTGGAATGTGCCGGCTCAGGATCGGGTTTTGTGACTAAATTTGATCTTCCGGCAAGCTATCTTCATAAATTTGAAGTGCAAAATGTGGGCGGGGTGATCCATAATGAACTATGGGTTCCTGCTGAAGAACTGGAAGAATTTAACGATCATATAGTTGGAAATATTGTAGTTACGCAGTCGTTTTACCCCGAAAACTCCAATTAAGCGTGGCAACAAATAAACGACCAACTTATGACAATTAATAATACCCGGAGTTCATTTTAAAATGATACCTTTGCAGCCTCATTCCGAATCATGAGCGATCAGATTAAACATGAATGCGGTGTGGCATTTATCCGCTTACTAAAGCCACTATCCTACTATCAGAAAAAGTACGGAACTGCACTGTACGGCCTGAACAAACTTTACCTTTTAATGGAGAAACAACATAACCGCGGCCAGGATGGCGCCGGTGTTGCAACCATTAAACTGGATATTGAACCGGGCAAAAGATACATCAGCCGTCACCGCTCAATGGCCTCAAACGCTGTTGCTGATATTTTTGAATACATCCAGAAGAAATTCGCGGAAATTCAGAAAGAAACCCCCGAAAAACTGGCAGATGCCGAATGGTTAAAAGAACATGTTAGCTTTACCGGCGAAGTGTTGCTGGGCCACCTGCGCTACGGTACCCACGGCAAAAACAGCATCGAAAGCTGCCACCCGTTTTTGAGGCAAAACAACTGGATGACCCGTAACCTGGTTATTGCCGGTAACTTTAACATGACTAATGTTGATGAATTACTGGAGCAATTGTACGCCCTGGGCCAGCACCCGAAAGAAAAAGCCGATACCGTTACCGTATTAGAAAAAATCGGTCACTTTATCGATACCGAAAACCAGGGCCTGTTTGATCAGTACAAACGCGAAGGTTTGGATGATAACCGCGAGATCAGCAAGTTGATCGCCAATGATATGGATGTGGCTAAAATCCTCCGTAAATCGGCCAAAAACTGGGATGGTGGTTATACCATTGCCGGTATCCTGGGCCATGGCGACGCCTTTGTAATGCGCGACCCTGCAGGTATTCGCCCCGCTTATTATTATTATAACGACGAGATTGTAGTTGCCGCTTCAGAGCGCCCGGCTATTCAAACCGCTTTTAACATACCGATGGATGATATCAGGGAAATTCGCCCTGGTCATGCCCTGATCGTTAAAAAGAACGGTAAGATCACTGAGGATATGTTCAGCGAGCCGAAAGAAAGAAAAGCCTGCTCGTTTGAGCGGATCTATTTTTCGCGCGGAAGCGACGCTGCTATTTACCGTGAGCGTAAACAATTAGGCAGGTTGCTTTGCCCGCAGATATTGGATTTTGTTGATCACGATATCAAGAATACCGTATTCTCGTACATCCCCAACACTGCCGAAGTTGCTTTTTACGGTATGGTTGAGGGCATGCACAAATACGTAAAAAAATACCAGCACGAAGAACTGGTAAAACTTGGAGCCGACATTACTGAAGAAAAGGTAGCCGAAATACTCCAGGTAGCCCCACGTGTTGAAAAAATTGCCATTAAAGACGTTAAGCTCCGCACCTTTATTACCCAGGATGCAGATCGCAGCGAAATGGTAGCCCACGTTTATGACACCACCTACGGCCTCATTAAAAAAGGTACCGATACTTTGGTGGTTTTGGACGATTCGATTGTTCGCGGTACTACGCTTAAACAAAGTATCCTGAAGATCTTAGACAGGTTGGGCCCTAAAAAGGTGGTTGTGGTTTCATCGGCTCCGCAAATCCGTTACCCTGATTGCTACGGCATCGATATGTCGCGCATGGGCGAGTTTGTGGCTTTCGAGGCAGCTATCAGCCTGTTAAAAGAGCAAGACAGGGAAGACATCATCCTGGATGTTTACCAAAAATGTAAAGACAGCCAGAAACTGCCTAAAGAAGAGGTTGAAAACTACGTGAAAGCGATTTATGCGCCGTTCACCGATCAGCAGATCTCGGATCGTATCGCTAAGATCATCACTCCTAAAAATGTGAACTGCGAGGTACAGGTAATTTACCAAACATTGGATAACCTGCACATTGCCTGTCCCGAAAACTTAGGTGATTGGTACTTCAGCGGAGACTATCCAACTCCGGGCGGTAATAAGGTAGTTAACCGTGCCTTTGTTAACTGGATGGAAGGTAAAAACCAAAGGGCTTACATGTAAGAGCCCCCTAACCCCTGAAGGGGGAATATAATATTTGAGGCGATGAGTTTTTCATCGCCTTTTTTTGTTTAAGATTGTGTCGTGTTTATGCACTGAAAAATGAAATCTAAGTTTAGATATACAGCTTATTTTAATAGCGTAATTAGCGTTTTCGCTCTCTTTTTATTTGCCGTCGGATTCTTTCGGTTCGTATCAAAACCCGATACACCGGTATTGCTTTTTACAGGGATTTGCACATTTCTGGCTTTTGTTTGGATATGGATCCTTTTCGGTGAACTGAAGACTAAAATTATCAGGCTGGATATAGAAGAAGGCGAGGTATATGTTAAACGTTATTTAAGGTTTAGGTATTACAGAAGTTTATCCTGTTAAAAAAATAGCAGGTTTTTATATAACTGATTTATCATCAAAATTCAAAACTTACGAACATTTATACCTGTTGGTCGGTAATAAAAGAATCGCGAAATTATCAGAATATTATCACGCTAATTATGCAGGCTTAAAACAAACTATTGTTGCCAATGGGATAAAGGATCTTGGGCACAAGCGTTTTAATGATATTGATGAACTGAATGACGTTTTGGGTAAATAGAGATTAATTAAATCAAAACGGTTAAGATCCCGCAGGTGCCGAAAACACAAAATGTGTAACCAACCTGTCAATAAGCACCAGCGATGCGATAATTAGCGCAATGCCCGCGACCTCATTGAGCCGGTGAATAAATTTAACAGAAATTCTATCCCGCAGCTTATTAGCGTAAAAAGCCTTCAACGTATCCATCCCAAACTGGATAATTAAAATGGTAAGGAACATGATGGCAATGTGCAGCGAACGATGTGGCGTACCTACAATAAATGTGGTACTGGCCGCGCCGATAACCACCGTCCAATGGAAAAGGAGGGTGGGATTGAAGATACACATCAAAAAGCCCTTTAATACATAACCAAACCTGTCGGCACTTGAGGGTACCTTATTTTCGTAATTGATCTCGCTTTTTTTGAACATGTAATACAGCCCCAACGCAAACAGTATGGCAGCGCCAACAACGCCGGCTATAACTTTGGTATGATCAGATACATCAATATATTGCGAACCGAAAAGGATGGCACCCACAAAAACAACATCGCTGCAAACCACACCTAAGGCGAGGGAAACACCGGCATGAAAACCCTTTTCAATACTGGTTTTAATAAGGGCAAAAAAAACCGGGCCGGTTATAAAGGTTAATACCAATCCAAAACCGATACCCGAAACAATGGCTTTTATCATTAAGTTAAGCTTTGTTCCTTATTTGAACATTGCGAATATGCAATATTATTACATAAACAACCAAAGTAAAAATTGTGATTTAATTTATTTAAAAAAGTGTGGCGACTTTTACGAAAATTGAATTATGTTTAGAAATTCAAAAATCATCTGTACAACCTAATTTAAAAATGGAACAAAAAAATGCAAAAAACTACGGTACGGCATTGTATACGCTGATAACCGTGTTTTTTTTCTGGGGCTTTTTAGCCGCCTCCAACGGTATTTTCATACCTTTCTGTAAAGAGCACTTTCACCTTACCCAATTCGAATCACAACTGATCGACTTTACTTTTTACGGTGGGTATTTCATTGGTTCACTGATACTTTACTTTGCATCGCAAGCCAGTAAAGTTGATATCATGAACAAGTTAGGTTACAAAAATGGTATCATTTTAGGTCTTGTTATTTCGGCCGTTGGCGCTTTGGGTATGATCCCGGCAGTGGCTTCAGGCTCGTTTGGTTTCATATTAGCGGTATTTTTTATTATAGCGGTTGGTTTCTCATTACAACAAACTGCTGCCAATCCGTTTGTGGTGGCTTTGGGGCCGCCTGAGACTGGCTCAAACCGTTTAAATTTTGCCGGCAGTATCAATAACATAGGCGCATTATTAGGTCCTGTTGTGGTGAGTGTGGTATTATTTGGCTCGGCAACCGCTAAAACCGCAGCTGCCGATGTTAAAATCTCATCCATCAATAACCTGTATTATTTACTGGCAGGTTTGTTTATTGCAGTAGCTGCATTTTTCTGGTTCTCAAACCTGCCAAAGGTTACCAGCGATGAAAAGATCGAATCGAGCTCGAAAGCGAATACGCCGCTGATGATCATGTTTGTTGCATTTTTATTAGTGCTTGCTGCGGATCCGTTAAGCGCCTATATCAATAAACTATTGGCTTCAGATCCATCAAATGTAGTTGATATTGTAAAAAGCCAGTATTTTGTGTATGCTTCATTGGCTATCATCGTGTTCACTTTGATAGGTACTATCTTCGCCGCGAAAAAGAGCAAAGAAGGTTGGGGGGCTATGCAGTATCCGCAATTGATATTAGGTATGCTTGCCATATTTACTTATGTAGGTACCGAGGTTACTATTCAAAGTAATATGGGTTCGTTACTAAAAACTCCTGAATTCGGATCGTTTGCCGAATCAGATATCGCTCCTTATATCTCATTATACTGGGGTAGTTTGATGATTGGCCGTTTTGCCGGATCTATCGACGCGTTTAACCTTTCAAAATCCGTTAAATACATTTTATATATCCTTATACCTTTCCTTGCGTTTGGTATTGTGTTACTTGTAAATGTTTTCTCGGGCGCTAACGTAAGCCACCTGTATGCATACGCAATTTGTGTTGCTATCCTGATTGTTGCTTTCTTTATCGGTCAGCAAAAGCCAACCCGTACTTTATCGGTGCTCGGCTTGCTGGGTGTGGCATTTATGCTTGCAGGTTTATTTACTACAGGTAAGGTTGCAACGTTCGCTTTCATTAGCGGTGGTTTATGCTGCTCAATCATGTGGCCATCAATTTTCTCGTTAGCTATTACCGGTTTAGGAAAATATACCAGCCAGGGTTCGGCATTTTTGATTATGATGATCCTGGGTGGTTCTATTATCCCGCCGCTGCAAGGTAAAATTGCTGATGGTGCGGCTAACGTTGTTCCAGGCATGAGCGGGATTCATTTTTCATACATTGTGCCTGTTTTAGGTTTCGCCTATTTGGCCTACTTTGCATGGAAAGTAAGCCGCGAACTACGTAACCAGGGCATCGACCTTGACCACGTAGAAGTAAAAGGCGGACATTAATATTTTTTTTAAGAGATTAGAGGTTGGAGATTAGAGGTTAGGCCTTTGTCTCCAACCTTTTTTCTTTTATAACGAAAATCAAACTAATCTCTAATCTCCAACTTCTAATCACTAATGACAACTTAAGAGATCAGAGGTTAGGCCTCGTATCAACCTTTTTTCTTTTATAACGAAAATCAAACTAATCTCTAACCACCAACCTCTAACCACTAATGACAACCAAACCCAGCTTCGATCAGATTTTTATGAACCTGGCCACAGACCTGGCCGAGCGCTCGCATTGTGTTAAGGCGCATGTGGGGGCGGTTTTAACGCGCGATACCCGCATCATCTCGATAGGCTATAACGGTCCGCCGGCAGGAACACATAACTGCGATGTGGAATGGCCGGAAACAGGCTGCGCACGCGATTCGAAAGGAAGCTGTTCGCTTGCGTTGCATGCCGAAGAGAATGCGATATTATACGCCGTAAAAAACGGTGCCAGGCTGGAGGGAGCTACACTTTACACCACGCTGTCGCCATGTTTGCCATGTGCAAGGCTCATCTATTCGGCCGGGATAACGCAGGTTTATTTTGATAAATCATATGCAGAATACAAAGGCCTGCCAAGCGATGAGGGGGTGGATTTTTTGAACAGGTTTGGGGTAAAGGCGGAGAAGTTTGACCGTTGATGGGGAGGTGATTACGCTGATTGCGTTGATTTTTTTGGGGGATTTTGCCGATTGTGTCTGAATCAGAATTTTCAGAATTTTAGGATTAACAGAATTTTCGTAAAGCGCTTATCTATTCTGAAAATTCTAAAATTCTGAAAATTCTGATTCGGAAATTACTCCGCAATAAACGGCTCAATATGGCTCAGGGCAAACATCAGTTGCTCGTCCTGGCTCAGGTCGGTGTTGTCTAATATAATGGCGTCTTCGGCACGGGTTAGCGGGCTTTCTTCGCGGGTGGTATCCTGGTAATCGCGGTGGGCCAGGTTGTCAAAAACTTCTTCCAGAGTGATGTTTGGATTGGTTGGTAACAGCTCTTTGTAGCGGCGCTCGGCGCGAACTTTAGGATCGGCAGTCATAAATAGTTTTACCTGTGCATCGGGGAATACTACGGTACCGATGTCGCGGCCATCCATAATGATATTTTTTGAGCGGCCTAAGCGTTGCTGCTGTTTTACCAGTGCCACGCGTACTTCCTTAATCGCTGCAACGGTGCTCACCTTTTCGGCCACGTGCATCTGGCGAATCTCTTCAGATACATCCTCTTCATTTAAGGTAATGAAGGTTTTGTTGTTTAGGGTTTGAAAGTTAAGGTGGATGTTATGCAGGGCCTCGGCTATCTGGGCATGATTTTGCAAATCAATGTTGTGCCTGATAAAGTACAAAGCTACAGCGCGGTACATAGCCCCGCTATCTACATAAATAAAATTAAGCTCTTTTGCTAAGGCTTTCGCGATGGTGCTTTTTCCGCACGAAGAATAGCCATCAATGGCTACTACGATATTGTTACTCATAGGACTGCTAAAATAGCAAATTAATCCCAAACGGCTTAACCCATTGACCCCAAATTGCCTTATTTTTGAACATGAATTTTACCAAAACCGACCTGCAAAAGGAAACGGTATATAAAACATCGCGCAGCGGCGGCAAAGGCGGCCAAAATGTAAACAAGGTATCAAGTAAGGTAGAACTGTTGTTTTCAATAACCACATCAGCCTTATTCACCGACGAGGAAAAACAAACCCTTACCGAAAAACTGCAAAATCGCCTCAATAAAGACGGCTACGTACAGGTAATTTGTGATGAAGAACGCAGCCAGTATCTCAATAAAGAAAAAGCAATTGAGCGTTTAATGGTGCTGCTTACAAAAGCTCTCCATAAACCCAAAGTACGTAAACCGACCAAAGTAAGCAAAGCAGCAAAAGCGGCGAGACTGGACAATAAAAAAATGCAATCGGCCAAGAAGGAAGGGAGAGGCAGAAGATTTGATGTTAGTGATTAGAGGGATGCAAGAGATTAGAGGTTGGAGATCAGAGGTTAGGCGCTTTTAATGGGAGATTAGAGGTTAGGTTCTTTTAATAGGCGATTAGTATTCAACTGCAAATTGACTAATCTCTAACCTCTAATCTCCAATCTCTCTCACTTAAACCTATAAAACCCGGTAATAGATCCCCATTGGTGCGAACGGCGCATATCCGGAGCATCTTTGGTGTGGAAGATGGCGGCCACATCAAACGCAAACCTGCTGGTAGTAAAGGCAACACCAACCTGCTGGCTTAAAATAAACGTATTTTTGGCAGTTGTAATTTCCATACTGTTTGGATCATCATGCTTGCGGAACAGGCTGCCTTGTATGGTGGCATCATAACCTACCACATTGGCCAGCGGTTTATAGTAAAAGAAGATCTCGTGTTTATGCATCAACTGTTCCTCGCCGCCTGTTGATACGGTGCTTTGGGTACTGATTGAATTAAATAACTGGTTAAAACTGCCCAAACGGATAAGTCCGCCTGCACCTGCGCCGGTAAAGCCGGTGCCAAGATTGGCGTATGAGGCGAAACTCAGGTCAATCCAACCTGCACGGGCCAGCAGTTTGTTGTACTCGGCCGATAGGTTTAGTTCAACATCGTTTTTTATTTGATATTGCCAGCCGTTAAGATGGTAAAAACCGAATGTATTGTGAATAAGCTTTTGCACAGGCTCGCCGCCGGCAGCAGGGCCAACCACGCCTAACTGTGCACCAAGCTTAAGGTTGCTTTCGTTTTTATAAAGAAAGTTTAGCGTTGAACCGATATAGGTATAAGCAGCAAAAGGCCTGTCGATATCAAAAGGCCCGCGCACATAACCCGATTGTGGGTTAAACATTTTTTGCCCCAGTTCAAAGCCAAGCACCTTGTTTTGCAACTCTTTTTGAGCCGGGTTTACCTGCAATGCTTTGCGGTAATAAAAGAAAATGCCATTGGTGTAATACCTGTCTGAGCCCTGGCCCAGGAAAGAGTCGTTATCTGATTGGATCCCAAATTCGTGGCCACGGGTTTGGGCAAATAAACAGGTAGTGCCCAGCAGGCATACCAGTGTAAAAAATAGTTTATTTAGCATTGGGGTTTATATAGTATTCAGCTTGCTAATATAAAAAAAAGGCAATGTAAATAAAGGAGTTGTGAAAATGGTTGCAGGGCTTAAAATGCAGTTTAAAAATAAAAGTCACAACTTCCCCGGTCTGGCGCAAGTGTTGTGTCCTGGGTTGTGGAATGGGGCACTTGTGTCTTTTTAGAACGATGCGTTGTATGAAGCACAAGCGATCGTTCTCCACTCAATACTTGCGCTAACACCACACTGTCGGTTTTAATTGAACAAATTCCTCGCAAAAACAAAAAAGTTCCACAGGTTGCCCCATGAAACTTTAAAGGTATAATATAATAAGAAGCTTTGGTTAATTAACCACGCTTTTTTCGTCTTCCTTAACAGTCAAATCCAAAGCATCTTTAACTTTCTCATCAAGCAGCGCCAGTTTAATCACATCGCGCATATCGGTAACATAATGAAAGTTCAGATCTTTTATGTAATCCTCCTTAATCTCCAGGATATCTTTCTGGTTTGATTTGCAGAGGATAACCTCTTTGATATTGGCACGTTTGGCAGCAAGGATTTTTTCTTTGATTCCACCAACAGGTAAAACACGACCGCGCAGGGTGATCTCGCCTGTCATGGCCAGGTTAGGCTTAACTTTGCGCTGTGTGAAGGCAGAAACCAGTGCGGTAAGCATAGTGATACCTGCCGACGGACCGTCTTTAGGCGTAGCACCAGCCGGTACGTGAACATGCACATCCCATTGGTCAAACAGTTTAGGGTTGATGTTAAAAGTACTTGCATGTGCACGCAGGTAAGCCAGTGCGATGGTTACCGACTCCTTCATCACATCACCAAGGCTGCCTGTAAGCGTTAAGCGGCCTTTGCCGGGGCTTAAACTTGCTTCGATGAACAGGATGTCGCCGCCAACCGATGTCCAGGCCAGGCCCGTTACAACGCCGGCTACTTCGTTACCTTCGTAAAGGTCTTTGTCAAATATCGGCGCGCCCAGTATTTTTTCGATATCCTTTTTGTTAACCGTGCTGTTATACGGCTCTTCCATGGCGATGTTTTTGGCAATACCTCGCACTACCGAACCTATTTTTTTCTCCAACGAGCGCACGCCCGATTCGCGGGTATAATCTACGATCAGTTTTTCCAATACATCGGCTTTCAGGCTGATATCTTTTATTTTAAGGCCATGAGCTTCGCGCTGTTTAGGCAACAGGTGTTGCTTAGCTATCTCAACTTTCTCCTCGATGGTATAACCGTTTACCTCTATAATTTCCATTCTGTCCAGCAAGGCGGGCTGAATGGTGCTTAAAGAGTTTGCGGTGGCGATGAACATCACGTTAGACAGATCGTAATCCATTTCTACATAATGATCATAAAAGGTACCGTTCTGTTCAGGGTCCAAAACTTCAAGCAATGCCGATGATGGGTCGCCCCTGAAATCGTTACCTACTTTATCAATCTCATCTAAAATAAAAACAGGGTTTGAAGCACCTGCTTTTTTGATAGACTGGATGATACGCCCCGGCATAGCACCAATATAAGTTTTACGGTGACCACGGATCTCGGCCTCATCACGAATGCCACCCAGGGCCATCCTTACATATTTACGCCCCAAAGCTTTGGCTATCGATTTACCCAACGATGTTTTACCAACTCCCGGAGGGCCCACCAGGCAAAGGATAGGGGCTTTCATATCGTGCTTTAATTTAAGCACGGCCAGATATTCGATAATGCGTTGTTTTACTTTATCCAAACCAAAGTGGTCTTTATCCAAAATACGCTGAGCCCGTTTCAGGTCGAAGTTATCTTTGGTGAACTCGTTCCATGGCAAATCGAGCAATAGCTCAAGGTAGTTGATCTGTACCGAGTAATCTGCTGCTGCCGGGTTGGTGCGGGCCAGTTTTTCTATCTCTTTGTTAAAATGATCTTTAACCTCTTTTGCCCATTTCTTTTTGGCGGCGCGCTGGCGCAGGCTGTCAATTTCCAGGTCGGGTGTGTTGCCGCCCAGTTCTTCCTGGATGGTTTTGAGCTGTTGGTTCAGGAAATAGTCGCGCTGCTGCTTATCCAAATCGACACGAACTTTGGTCTGGATCTGGTTTTTAAGTTCCAGCATCTGCAGATCGAGCGTCAGATGCTCCAGCACCAGGTTGGCACGTTCGCGCAGGTTTGCAATCTCCAGCAGGTGCTGCTTGGCTGCCATATCAGCATTCATATTTGATGATATGAAGTTGATCAAAAACGAGGTGCTTTCGATATTGCGGATAGCGATACCGGCTTCACTCGGGATATTGGGCGAAAGCTGGATAATGTTCATGGCCATATCCTTGATAGAGGATACCATGGCTTTAAACTCTTTATCCTCTTTACCTTTTATTTCGTGAAAAGGCTCAACGGTAGCTTTGATATAGGGTTCGCTTTGTACTTCTTCTTTCAGGTAAAAGCGTTTTTTGCCTTGTATAATAACGGTGGTATTGCCATCGGGCATTTGCAGCATTTTGATGATGAGCGCAATGGTGCCCACTTTATTAAGCTGGCTAAAAGTAGGGTCTTCAATCCCCACATCCTGTTGCGCAACCACCCCAATCATCCGGCTGCCTTTATTGGCATCGCGGATTAATTTTATTGATTTATCCCTGCCAACGGTAATCGGTATCACAACGCCCGGAAACAAAACGGTATTGCGTAAAGGCAATATGGGCATAATGTCGGGCAGCTCTTCGTTGTTCATTTCCTCCTCATCTTCTGATGACATGAGCGGAAAAAACTCCGAATCCTCATTTATAACCGGTAAAGCATGCTTAAAATCAAACGGATCGAAACTCATTAATTATATTTTATGTGTAGTATAAAACGTCATGTTGTCAGCCTGTAAGCTTACCGCTGGGGTAATTACAGGTAAAATTGCAGTTATTAACCGCGGCACATTATGTTTCAAGAGCTGTGCCAAGTTAAGCTAATAAACAATAACAATCAATTCGTGCTTTTAATATATTGATTACGTGTAGATTACAAAAATGTTGGTTGTTTTGTAAATAAATGAGATTTTGTTGTTAAAGATGAAAAAAAGTCATAGTATCGCTGTGCTTAAAATTTTTGTGCCCGGTAAATTTTTTTAAACAAATTGATAGTAAGGCATAATAATTTGAGATAATGATAGTTAAAGTAATACCATTTTTGTTTAACCATTAATCCGTTCAATGAAACTGTCGGTTATCATTCCTTTCCTGATCATGTCAACGCTCGAAACGGCATTGGGGCAAAATGCCTATGTACGCTTGGGGCAGCAGGCATTGATGGATGGCGATTTCCGGTCGGCAGTAGCACACCTCGAAAAGGCTTGCATTACCGATTCGACCAATGCTAATGCCATGTGGATGCTGGGTTATTCATATTATCATAGCGATAACTACAAAAAATCGATAGTGGCTTATACCAAGGTGATAGCTGTAAAGCCGGCCGACGCTACAGCATACTATTACCGGGCAAGGGCAAAAGGCTACCTGGGGCGTGATAACCAGGCCAGTCCTGCTGATAAGGAGCTTTATTTATTAGGCGCTATTATCGATCTCACCAAAGCCATATCCATCAACAGCGATTTAAAGGATAATAAATACTACCAAAACCGTGGCATCGCCTACCGCGATTACGGTAATTTCAAACTGCAAAACACTTCACGCTTTTATGATAAGGCGAGGGGGCTAAACTCACTCAAAGCCGCCATCGCCGACCTGGAAAAAGTGCTGGCAGATAATCCATCCCGCATGGATATAGCCACGCTGATCGATCAATCAAAAGATAAACTGATTCAGGCTACTACTGGGAATACGTTGGTGAAGCATTAAAGCTCGATTTTTTTTAAAAAAAACTGCTATCTCACAAATTGGGAGTAGCGGATTTATAAAGGCCCCGTCATTGCGAGGCACGAAGCAATCCCCGATTTGCAAGTCCGCCCTGTATAGTTTGGGATTGCTTCGTGCCTCGCAATGACGTGGTGGATAATGGGTATTGCGAGGCAGCCAGAAATATACTGTTATCCCTTCCTCACCCACGAATTATGCGACGCTAAACTTGCAGCAGATAGTATAAAAACCTACCTCTTCGGCAAAGTTCCCTGCACTTTATAATCGTTACGCCCCATCAGCTTCACATGCTGCGATTTTTCAATCTGATACAACGAATCAGGGAAATAACTCAGCTTCTCGTTGGTTTCGTACAACAGGTTTTTGGTGTGATTGTAGATCAATACCCACTGCACTTTTTCGCCCGCTTTTTTGATGATGATGCGGCGGGTTTTCAACTCGGGGGTGAGTGCTTTATAAATAATAGCACTATCGCTGGTACTTACCGAATAGCTGTTTTTCCAGGCGGGTCGGTTAATATCTGATTGGATAAAGAGATTCAGCTCCTGGCTCCAGTTGCCTATGTGTACCGTTTTTGTTTCGGTAACGCCGTTGTGGGTTACCGTTTTTACTACGGCAGGATTAAGCCCGGCCAAACGCGACGAATCGGCCCTGAAAAAAGCTTTCAGATCAAAATAAACCATTTTTGCCCCGCTTTGCCTGTTATCGGGCCTGCAGGAAAATACAAATGTTATTAACAGCAAAAAGCCGCCCGATAGGGCGGCTTTGCGTATATTTTTCGGGTTAAACCAATACATTTCCAGTCATTTCGGCCGGGATCTCAACGCCTAATATACTCAGTATAGTAGGAGCCACATCACCCAGTTTGCCATCTTTTACTTCTTTCACATCTTTATCAATCACAATACATGGTACCAGGTTGGTGGTATGCGCTGTGTTTGGCGAACCGTCTTCGTTAATCATGTAATCGGCATTACCATGGTCGGCCAGGATAATGAACGAGTAGCCATTTGCAAGGCCTGCTTCAACAACGGCTTTGGTGCAGCTATCGGCAGTTTCGGCAGCGGTAACTACCGCGCTGAACACCCCTGTATGACCAACCATATCGGTATTGGCAAAGTTAAGGCATACAAAATCTGGCCAGCCCGCTTCCAGTTCAGGAATAATCGCGTCGCGGATGCCTGCGGCGCTCATCTCAGGTTGCAGATCATAAGTTGCAACTTTAGGTGATGGAACCAACAGGCGTTTCTCGTTCACAAATTCTTTTTCGCGGCCACCCGAAAAGAAGAAGGTTACGTGAGGGTATTTTTCAGTTTCGGCAATCCTGATCTGGCTTTTGCCTGCGTTCTGCAGGATCTCGCCAAGGGTTTTGGTCAAATCTTCCTTGTTGAAAACAATCTGCACGTTTTTAAACGTTTCATCATACGGTGTCATGGTGATGTAACGGATAGCAAGCGGGTGCATGTTGTACTCAGGGAATGATTTCTGGGTTAACGCCAGGCTGATCTCGCGGCCCCTGTCGGTACGGAAGTTGAAGCAGATCACCACATCGCCTTCGGCAATAACTGCAAGCGGTTTACCTTCGGCGTCAACGGCAACAATCGGTTTTACAAATTCGTCGGTAACATCTTCCAGGTACGAGTGTTTGATGAGGTCGGTAATGTTTTCAGTCGGTGCGCCAATGCCGTTAACCATCAGGTCGTAAGCTAATTTAACACGCTCCCAGCGGTTATCGCGGTCCA